>CAMAPJ010000004.1 GCA_945860085.1 Synechococcus sp. UW140
GTCTGCTCCGGGTGCCAGGGGCGGAAGGTCTTGAGCTTTTGCATGCCCCATTCTCTCGCCCAGATCCATTGCAGTTACTACGTTCTGGGCAGATTCTGGGGCGTCTGTGGAGAAGCTGGCGCGGATCTATGCGCGACAGGCTCCTAGGCAACGCGAGAGATCGGCGCTTGCCTTCTTTGTCGCATGGCAATCAAGGACAGAACTCTGATCGATCGCTTAATTTTACACCCAAATCACTCGTGCCGAGCTTTAATGTAGTCCTTCGGAGGTTCTTTACACCGACATTGTGTCGATTGTGCGGTTGGCACTGAGACCAAGTATACGATGCATTTGTTGTCACCTTGCTTGCTGTTTCGGTTCCTCATGCGATGCTCTAGCGCAACGGGCTTCTTACCAGTGGTTTTCCTGTTCATGGGCCTGGCCTTGTTGTTTCCGTCCTTTTTGCTGCCTGTCGCCTCTGCCAAGCCGCTTGATTGTGACCCTGCTGCTAACGACGTGGTCACCGGTTTGTACGACTGGTATTTGGCTGAGGGGAGCAACTACCGCAGACGCCTTGGCGAGCAGCGCCAAGCCTTCAGCCCTAGCCTGATGGCTGATCTAGAGCAAAGCATCGCACTGACGGAGTCACCATCTGCAACTAGGAATTGGGATTTTGACCTTTTAAGTGGCACCCAGGTTGATTCCTATTCATTTGCGCTATTGAATTGTCGCAGCCTTGATCAGCGGCGCTCAGTTGTTAGGCTAACTGTTCGCAGTGGTCTTGCACCCACTCGAGCAAGTGATAACACCCTAGAGATTTCGCTGTTTAAAAATGATCAAGGAAAGTGGCAGATTACCGATTTAATCTACCTGCTTGACAATGGCCAGATGAGCTTACATCAAACTTTGCAAAATTTCCTGCATCCCTAGACCATGATCTAAGATCAGTACTTCAGATCCTGAGCAACAGTGGAAACCCCGAGGGCTTTTAGTTGCAAGGGATACCGTCAAAACGTCCCCAATCGCTGTTCCGAGTTCAACTCTTACTGAGGGCGCAGGCGGAGAGTGTCGGAGTCACAAGACCAAGAAAGGAGACCATCTCTATATTTATTTTGAGGCAATGTTGCTATCGAGGCGGTAGTTAGATTGCTCGACCCTCCCGCGCGGCAAGGTCTTTTGGGCGATGGGAAATAGCTACTGCTCTAATGACCTCCGAAGCTGTCTCAGTGCCCTTGGTTGCTTCGGTTTCCGGCTTAGCGCTGCTTCCTACGGTTCGCCTGCTGCTGGTTGACTTAGGGGCTTGCTAATTTTAAGCCTATCAGGCTATTGCCTTTGTGCTTGATAATACCTGGATTCATCGCGCCTTCCCTGAATCAAATCTGCAGCACCCATGCTAGTGTTATTCAAATCCTATCAATTAGCATGAAATTATTACAGTCAATGACATTGCTGGCTAAGCGGACAGTTTTACGGCCGCACAAAGTAGGTCGTCGCCGCAGGATACTTGCTGTTTGTTTTTCAATCAGCGTAGGCAGCTGTGGCTTCGCCAATGCCCAGCAAATTAATGTAGTGACCCGCCATATTGAACCTTTCTCCTTCGAGAAAAACGGAGCCAGGGTCGGCTATTCAATCGAATTATGGGATCGCCTGTCACGCGAACTTCAACTGCAGAGCAACTTCTCCGTTGCGCCAAGCGCCAAAAGCATGGTTGCTGCTGTCAAAAACAAACAAGCCGACGTCGCCGTTGGCGCCTTGAGCATTACCGCTGATCGCGAGAAAGTGATCGACTTCTCGCAGCCTTTTTTCGAATCAGGCCTTCAAGTTCTGGTCTCGAAAAAGCCAGCAGGCATCACTGCCGTAATAGGTTCAATGGTCGCCAATATTTTTACTTGGCAACTGGCGACTGGCTTAGCAGTGGCCATCTTTGTGATGTTCATCATTTCACATCTTGTCTGGAAATATGAACACCCAGTCAACGAAGAAATGTGGCCAAAATCCTATCGCTCGGGCATTGGCGAATCAGCTTGGTGGACAATCAGTATTTTCCTTGTTGGCGGCGCCGACAACAAGGGACCGATTGGAACCGGTGGTCGCATTGTGGCAACGGTTTGGATGTTTGCCAGCGTCGTTGCGGTTTCCCTATTAACGGCGTCGCTTAGTGCGGCGTTGACAGTTAATGCCCTGCCCGGTGAAATCAATGGTCCCGACGATCTTTATGGCAAGTCCGTTGCAACGATTGGCGGCAGCACAGCTGAGGCTTGGCTTACAGGTGCACTCAGCGGTAGTGGTGATAAAATCCAAGTCAGGGTCTTTAAAGATATCCCCGGCTGCTTGCTGGCATTGAAAACAGGGCAAGTAAAGGCAGTTGTCTACGATCAACCGATTTTGCAGTATTACATCAAGAAGCTTGGCCCAGATAACTTTGAAACCGTTGGCAATCTCTTCCAAAAGACAAACTATGGTTTCGGACTACAAGATAAAAGCCCCCTAAGGGAACCAATCAACCAAGCCATGCTGAGATTAAACGAAAAGGGCGATATTGACGAATTGAAAGCGAAATGGTTTGGTACACAACAATAGATCGACGCAGTTTCGCAATGGAGATAGGCCGTGGTCTATCTCTATTGCGAACCAACAAGGAACCTCTGGAGCGTTGGTCCCTAATAGCCTTAAACGTCTCAGTGGCCCAACAGGGCGACGATTAGGCAGATTAGCGTAATCACAGCCAAACTTGAAAAGCCAATCGCCCAGATACGGATACTGTTTTGCAAGCGCTTGAGTAAACGCTCCTCCCCCTCCCTACGGATCAAGAACAAGCCCCCTTGCTTGGGCTGACTTAAGACAAGCGAACCGCCGGAATCGGACGCTTCAGCGACTACAAAAACAGAACCTGAGGCGGGGAAAATAGATTCCACACGGCGGTAACCGATCAACCGATATGACTGTCCTTGCCTGGAATTAACGTTTGTCGCCATCAAAGCTGAACCCAGTTGCAAGGCAACGGCGGCAGCTCCTTCAAGGCCCGCATTGTTTGCATTTAGATTGAGTTGGCCTGGTGGTTCCATTCTGTTGAGAATCTCGACAAAATCGACTTCAGCCCCCTCCGGATCGACTGGAATTAGCTGGTTCCCTTGTTGCAAGGCAAAGGGGCAACGCCGCTCTTCAGAACTAAGCGATCGCTCATTGCGCTGCCAGGAGGTGGTGCTTTTCCCCTCGGAATTTGTGGTTGTGACGCGCTCCTCATAGATCTCCACAATCTTATTTCGATAAGCAATACAGATCTCCTCACTAAAGGGTGCAATCAATGTTTGATCGCAGATCAGATCGGCTTGAAGTTTCACGGCCTCAACATAGGATCCAGCACCGATCTCACTGGCAACCCCCTGCTGCAATTCCTGCAGTTCGTCAATGGTGACGGAGCGAATCGCTTGAATCTTGCTTAACCGACCTCGCTGACGTCCTGTCATCAGCCCGCAGCCAGTGGAAAGCGCCGCGGCTACCGCAGCCCCAATCAGCAAATCCGACACGGATATCCATAAATGATTAACATTACTATGTTAGCAAAGGAATGCCGAGCGATCGAGAATAACGCCTCTCATTTCGATCAAAATCCTGCCGTCGCGGCGACCACCTCTGAAGCCCTGAAACGATCTGTTGACTTATTGCATCTTTAAGCTAGCCTTGATCGGCCGATTCACCTAAACATGCTTACATGCACGATCTCAACTCAGGGCTCGAAGTAAATAGACCTATTGCGGCGAAAGACTCCATACCATGATCACTGAATCACCCATTCATTGCCCAACAAAGGCACAGCCGAGGCCAGGCCAATTACAAAACAATTAACGACCACGAAATAGAATTCTGCGCGGCATAAACCTGAACAGATCAAGATTGGCATAGGTGAGTATCGCAATGATCACCAGCACTCCAGGCGCCTCCCAAACAAGATGCCAGCTGGGATTATGGCCACTGATATACTCAAAGCCAAGGAATGCCACAATTACAAGGACACTCTTTGTCAAGGTTGTTCTAGCGACAAACCTCAGCGCATCCTTCTCATCATTAGGCGTGTTGTCGCCGCTTATGTGGGCGAGATCGGAAGCGGCCTGCAGAAAAAGGAAGAAATAGGTGACCGCAATCACTGGGTACTCAAGGGCACGGGCAAAATGCAACTCAAGCGCGATCGGTGACGATTCAATGGCGCCCGCGAAAATAAATTTCTGGCGAACCGTATTTACCACATAATGCAAGGATGGGATGAGAGTTCCAAGGAACAGGGTCCAGGAGGTCAGGATGGCCCGCAGATGCAACCGACCATCGACACCTATAATAACCCGATGGTAGGACCATATATCATAAATAATAATAAATACCGCAAAATATCCAATCATCAAATTAAAAAATGAAAACCAAATGTCTACCTTGATCCCCATGAATTGTTGAAGCGCTGGGTACTGAGCGCTGTTCGCTAGGCGGTCCAATATGGATAGAATCTGAACAGGCAGCTCTATTGTCAACAGGGTCAGAATAATTGCATAGGTTCCATCTAGAATCCCTCCCCAACTTTCAGGCTTAATCTGACCGATCAATCGCGCAGGTAGCATTGGCGTTCATAATATCGGACGTACGATAGCACATAACCACCGATCCAATCACTTGAATTGCAACCAAACCAGCCATTGGCCGCGAGAGACATCTCCAAGGCTATCCCTGTTGCCAGAGACCCTAATCACCGGCCTCCAATTTCCTCTGGCATGCCCCTTGAATGACACTTCCTCCTACCAAGACTCCTCAGCCTGATATCCATTCTAGCCACGCCACTGGGTGTCTATCCGGACCCCAAGACAGACCATTGAGCCAAAGGGGTTTTCTACATCAGGCAAAACGATTGAAGTCAAGAGGAAGGTTCAGGGCCACGAATCTTCCCACTAACAAGTGGATCCTCAGTGAGGGCTGGGCTTGCAAGTCAAAGCCCATGCAGGGAGAACCAAGATTGATCTCCCTATTGATGGACTGGCCCACCAGCCCACTGGCTGTTTAGGGGCCTTGCTTCTCGCTGAAGCGCTCAGGCCGCCTCGATCGCTTCAACGACACCATCGCGCACCACGATCGCCACCTGCAACTTTTCTACCAGGTTGTCGCCGACCTGGATGTCGGTGAAGCTTTCGAGCTGGCCCTGTTCGACAATCTGCTCCATCTCCAGTTCGCGGACCTGGCGCTGTTGTTCCAACAGGGTGCGTTTCTGCTCTTCCAGTTCGGCGCGCTTGGCGGCGACCTGCTGCTGCACTGACGCCACCTGCTCTTGCACGCGGGGATCGAGGGGGTTGGCGCTCTGGCGGCGGATCTCATCGACCACCTGCTGTCCTTCCTGCTCCAGCTGGGCCAGCTGGGCATCGCTTGTTGCGATCGCACCGCTCAATTCGCGTTCGGCATCCTCCTTCCAACGGGGCGTGACCACGGCCCGCACCGTGATCGAGCGCTTGATCGAAAGGGAACCGTCGGCCATGGGAAAGGGAATCCAGCGCCCAAACTGTCAGTGCTGGGGCCAGGGGTCAACGGCCGGATCGCCGCACCCGGACAAAGCCAGTCGCCCGGGGCCTGCCCGCTCCAGAGCGGGGCTGCGGCTCAGCGCCCGTAGATCGCCTCGATCGCGGCCCGATCCCGCTCGTTGATGCGATCGCGGCGCTGCTTGAGGGTCTGGGTGAGCAGGCCGTTGTCGATGCTGAAGGGCGCCACTAGGGCCACTCCCCCCAGCCGTTCATCGGCCCTGGCACCGGGCCGGGTCGCCAGGCGACGGTTGAGCCGACCGCTGAGGGCCTTGAGCAGGGCCGCTTCGGCCCTGGCGGCCACCCCATCGGACCCCGGCAAGGGCGGCGCCAGGCCCAGCTCCTGGGCATAGGCCGCCAAGGCCTCAACGCGGGGCACGATCAAGGCCCCCAGGCTGCGGCGGTCCTGACCCACCACCATCACCTGCTCAACCAGGGGACAGGCCGCCAGCTCCTCTTCTAGGGGGCCGGGCTCGATGTTTTCGCCGCTGCTGAGCACAATCGTGTCCTTGGCGCGGCCGGTAAGCACCAAGGTGCCATCGGCGAGCAGGTGGCCCAGGTCGCCGGTGTCGAACCAGCCCTCGGCATCAATCGCCTTGGCCGTGGCCTGTGGCTTGCGGTAGTAGCCCGCCATCACCTGGGGGCCCCGGGCCAGGACCCGGCCCCGTTCCCCCCAGGCGAGGGGAGTGCCCCGTTCCGCCTCCACCACCTTGATGGCGGTGCCTGGCAGGGGACGGCCGGAGCTGCCGCGCCGGTTCGACCAGGGGCGGCGACAGGTGAGCACCGGGCTGGTTTCGGTGAGGCCATAGCCCACCAGTAACTCGATCCCGATCGCCTCAAAAAACCCATCCACGTGGGGTGCCAGGGCGCCGCCACCGCTGATCGCCGTACCGAGGCAGCCGCCGGCCAGTTGCTGACGCACCTTCGGCCAGAACAACCCCGACGCCAGCCGATGGCCCGGCCAGCTGACCAGGGCCAACAGTCCCCCGATCAACCGGGCCATGGGGGCCTCCGTCACCAGGGTCTGGTCCTGGGCCTGGCGCCAGTGGCGGCAATGGAAGCGGCTCAGGGCCAAGGCCGCCGTCAGCAGGCGGCGCCGGGAGGCGGGCATGGCAACAAGGGCGTCTTCGAACCCGGCCAGCAGCGCCTCCCACAGGCGCGGCACGCTGATCATGTAGTGGGGACGCACCCGCTGCAGGTCAGCCTTGAAGTGCTTGAGGCTCGTATAGCTCTGGCGGCAGCCGCAGGCGAGCAGGAAGTATTCGGCCGTGCGCTCGTAGGCATGCCAAATCGGCAAAACGCTTAAGACCCGATCGCCCGGATCAGGAGCCACGGCAACGCCGAGGGTGTGGAGTTGGTGCAGCAGGTTGGCGTGGCTAAGGGGCACGCCCTTGGGTTCGCCGGTGGTGCCTGAGGTGTAAAGCAGGGTGGCCAATCGCTCCGGGCCCCCTGGTGCCGAAGGGGGCACCTTGGCGGCGGCGCCTAGATCCATCAGCGCGTCCCAGCCCAGACAGGGCAGGCCTAGCGGCGCGATGGCCGGGCTGGCCCCCTCCAGCACCACCACAAACTTCAGGCCACCGAGGCCAGCCCGTTCAGCCGAGAGCTTCTCCAGCAACGCCGCCGATTCCACCACCAGGCCACTGGCGCCGGAATCGCGCAGAATGTACTCCAGCTCACTGAGTGGGGCGGCGCTGCCGCGCACAGCATCAGCGGCGCCGGCGCGCATCAGCCCCTGGTCGGCTAGGAGCCAGCGGGGGCTGTTTTCGGCGAACAGGGCCACCACGTCCCCTGGAACCACCCCCAGGGCGGCAAAGCCTGCTGCGGCCCTGAGGATGCCGGCATGGAGCTCCTGGAAACTCAGTTGCTCGGGGGGCTTGGCGTGGGGCGCGTCCAAGGCCAGGGCCTCGCCATGGCGCTCAGCCAGCCGGGGCCAGAGCTGCTCGATCGCGCTGAGGCGGCTCCAGTCGGCGCGGCGGGCTAGGGCCGCCCGATCGGCGCGATCGGCGCTCCAGTGGACTTCGGCCTGGCGCCTCGGATCCACCAGGGCGGACAAGTTAGTCACAGCAGGTCAATCACAACAGGTCAATCACAGCAGGACAATCACAAAGGGTCAATCACACCGGGATAATCACACCCGGACAGTCACAAAGGGTCAGTCTCAATGGGTCAGTCTCAACGGGACAGTCTCAACGGGACAGGCACTAAGCCAGGCCTATCACCCCAGCAGCCGCTCCGGGGCGGTGGGTGGACGGAGCCGTAGGCCGAAGCGATTAGCGAAGCTGACCAGCAGGCGGGGCGCCAGCTGGGAGCAGGTCAGGCTCGGCAGCCAGTCGACCAGCCGCCCGACGGGGCGATCGCCGATGCCGCAGGGCACGATCGGTGCGAATCCGGCCAGATCACAGTCCACATTCAGGGCCAGGCCGTGCTGGCTGATCCAGCGGCGGGCGCCGACACCGATCGCCGCCAGCTTGCGCCCCTCCAGCCAGACCCCGGTGAGGCCCTCCTGGCGCTGGCCCTCCAGGCCCAGTTCGGCCAGCAGGTCGATCACCACGGCTTCGAGCTGACGCAGATAGAGATGCAAATCGGCGCCATGGCGTTGCAGGTTGAGCACCGGATAAAGCACCAGCTGACCCGGGGCGTGGTGGGTGACCTCGCCGCCGCGGTCGATGCGGAACAAGGGTGCGGGCGGCCTAGCCGGATCGAAGCGCAGGAAGGCCTCACTGGCGCCGCGGCCCAGGGTGTAACAGGGCTCATGCTCCAGCAGCAGCAGCCCATCAGGGCCAAGCGGATCGGCCAGCAGGCGGCCCTGGAGCTGCTGCTGCCAGGCCCAGGCGCGGCCAAACGGCACCGCCCCCGCCATTTGGAAACAGATTCCTTCGGGTTTGGGATCCCTCACCAACCTTTCCTAGTCTTGGAGCATCCCCAACTCCTGGAGGCATTGGGATGAAGCTTCTGATTCACGGCCGCAATCTGGACGTCACACCGGCCCTCCGTGACTACACCGAGGAGAAGTTGTCCCGGGCCTTGAACAACTTCAATGGCCTGGTGAAGGAGGCGGATGTCCACCTCTCGGTGGCCCGCAATCCGCGGGTGCCTCAGCAAACCGCTGAGGTAACGGTCTACGCCAACGGCACCGTGATCCGGGCCCAGGAACGCAGCGAAAACCTGTACGCCAGCATTGATCTGGTAGCGGGAAAACTGAGCCGCCAGCTGCGTCGCCACAAGGAGCGTCACAGCGACCATCACCACAGCCCTGGCCACAACGCCAGTCAGACCACCAACACCGCTGACGTGGTCGTAGATGCGCCAGTGGAGGGCTCCCTGCTGGAGGGCCGCACCGCCGAACTGCCCAACCGGGGTGTGCGCCGCAAGTATTTCGCCATGCCGGCCATGTCCCTGGAGGATGCCATGCACCAGCTTGATGTGATCGACCACGATTTCTATGTGTTCCGCGACAGCCAGGACGGCAGCATCCAGGTGGTCTATCGGCGCAACCATGGTGGCTATGGGGTGATTCAGCCGCGAGAATCCTGAACCAACCCCGCGCCCTCCTGGGCACCCTTGCCGCTTGCGTGACCTCCCCGACCTCGCCCCCCTGATCGACCACGCCCTGCTGGATCCCCACCAGGGATCTGAGGCGGTGTTGCGTTGCTGCGATGAGGCCCGCCATTTCGGCTTTGCCGGGGTCTGCCTGGCCTCCCGCTGGCTGCCCCTGGCCCGGGAGCGGCTGGGCTCGGGGGGCAGCAGCCGCAGTGGCTCGGGCCAGCCCACCCGCCTAATCAGCGTGGTGGGCTTTCCCTTTGGCGCCATCCCGGCGGAGATCAAACGGGCCGAAGCGGAATGGGCCGCCGCCGCCGGCGCCGACGAACTCGATGTGGTGCCCGATTTCGGCGCCCTAGCCGATGGGGATGCCAGTCGCTTCTGCGCCGACCTGGCGCCAATCGTGGAGCTGGGCCTGCCCGTGAAGGTGATCCTGGAAGTGGGCCGGCTCACGCCTGCCGCCCTGGAGCTGGCCGTCGCGGCTGCAATCGATGTGGGCGTTGCCTTCCTCAAGACCGGCAGCGGCTTTGGTCCGGCCGTGACTGTGGCCCAGGTGACCGAGCTACGCCAGCTGGCCCGGGGGCGGGCGGCGGTGAAGGCCTCTGGGGGCATCGCCAGCCTGGAACAGGCCCTGGAGCTGGTCGAGGCGGGGGCCAGCCGGCTCGGCACTAGCCGCGGCGTCGCCCTGATCCGGGCCGGCAAGACCTTCGGCCAGCGTGCCCCTTCGGCACCCCGCTCCGGTCACGACGACCAGGACAGGGATCGCGACCGCGACTCCGAAGGAGATCGGCAGCGAAACCGGGAGCAAGAGCAAGATCGGGGCCGGAAGATGGATAACGACGGCGAGCAGGATCGTGATCGCTAGGGCGGCCGGGGCGGCGACCAGAACGGTGGTGGCTCAATCCAAAGGAGCCGGGCATCAAAGGCCAGAGCCAGCGCCGCCACGATGAGATCCCCTGGGAGCCAATGCATTGGCCGCTGAGCTGCGGCTGGAAGGCCTGTCGCTGAAATGCGGCCCCCTGGGGGAAACCGACCGGCTACTCACCCTGCTGAGCGCCAGCGATGGCCTCAGCCGTCTGGCCGTGCCGGGGGCCCGCAAGCCGAAAAGCCCCCTGGCGGCCGCCGTGCCCCTGGCGCTGCTACGGCTGCAGGTGGGGGGCGGCAGCGGCCTGCAACGGGTGCGCCAGCTAACGGTGTTACGCAATTACGCCGCCCTGGCCGGCCGGCTGGAAACCCTGGCCGCCGCCCAGGGTCTGGCGGAACTGACCATCCAACTGGTGCCCGCCGGCGAGGGAGTGCCCGGCCTGCTCGAAGACCTGCTGATGCAGCTGGGCCGGCTCGAGCTGGTGGTCAAGGACCAGCAGGACAGCCTCGAGGCCCTGGCGATCGCCGTGCAGGGCTGCGTCCATCTGCTGGCCCTGGGGGGCTACGGCCTGCCCCTGGCCCATTGCGCCCGCAGCGGCGAGCCCCTGGAGCCCCCGGTGGGGACCTGGGACTGGCGTTGCAGCCTGCTCCCGAGCGAAGGCTTTGTGGTCGGGGCGATTCCAGGCGCCCAGCTGGTCTTGAACGCCTCGGAACTGGCCCTGCTGCAACGGCTGCCGCGGCCGGCCCTGCCGCGCCGCCGCGATGGCGGCCTGATGGGACCGGAACCGGTCTGGCTGCGCCTGCTGACCCTGGTGGAGCTGTGGAGCCGGGAACATCTGACGCGCCAGCTGCGGTCCTGGAGCCTGCTGCGCCAGTGCTTCAACGCCAATACCCAACTTGGAGCGGACGTTGCGGCATCATCAGAGGCTCGCCACCGCGGAACCCCTTGAGCGGCACCGTTCGTCCCTCCGGGCTCCAGGGGATCATTGCCCTGCCCCAGTTCCGCCGGCTCTGGCTTGGCCAGATCCTCAGCCAGTTAGGCGACAAGTTTTACATCGTCTTGATGGTGTTTCTGATCGCCCAGTACTGGGTCACAGAAACACCCCCCAGTGGCGGCGCCCTGGCTGAGGCCGCCGCCGCCATCAAGCTCGACATCGACAGCCGCGCCCAGCTGATCACCCTGCTCGCCACGGGCATCTACGTGGCCAACACGATCCCGGCGATGGCGCTCGGCCTGCTGGCAGGGGTGTGGGCCGACCGCTGGCCTAAGCGCACGGTGATGGTGGCCTCCAACGGCCTGCGCGCCGCCTTTGCCCTGCTGATTCCCTTCTGCCTGATCGATGGCCCCCTTTGGCTGGGGTTGAGCTGGGGCTACTGGGCCCTACTGGTGATCACCTTTTGTGAGTCGGCCCTGAGCCAGTTCTTCGCCCCGGCGGAACAGGCGGCAATCCCGTTGCTGGTGCCCGGTCCCCAGTTGCTGGCCGCCAATTCGCTCTATCAGGCCACCAGCATGGGCGCCACGATCGTCGGCTTTGCCCTGGGCGATCCGATGCTGCGCCTGTTGGACAAGCTCCTCTCGAGCTTTGGGATTCACGACGGTGAAGTGTTCCTGCTGCCGCTTTGCTACGGCCTGGCCGCCCTAGTGATCGGCACGGTCCAGCTGGACGAACAACCGCGCCAACCCACGACAACCAGCGTCTGGCATGAGATGGGCGAGGGGCTGCAGGTGCTGCGGGACCGCCCGACAGTGCGTCTGGCGATGTTGCAGCTGGTGTTGCTCTACAGCCTGCTGGCGGCCCTCTATGTGTTGGCGATCAGCCTGGCGGCGGCGATCAAGGGCCTGGGGCCGACCCAGTTCGGCACCCTGCTGGCCATGAGCGGCGTGGGTCTGGCCCTGGGGGCCGTGGCCGTTGCCCAGGTCGGTCACCACGTCAACCGGCGCGTGCTCGCCTCCACGGGCCTGGGCACGATTGCCTGGAGCCTGGTGTTGCTGGGGCAGTTACGCGGCAATCTGGTGGTGACCCTGATCCTCTGCGCCGTGCTGGGGGTGGGCTCGGCCCTACTGGCGATCCCGGCCCAGACCACCATCCAGGAGGACACGCCCGAAAACCAGCGGGGCAAGGTGTTCGGCCTGCAAAACAACCTGATCAACGTGGCCCTAAGCCTGCCTCTGGTCCTAGCTGGTGCGGTTGTGAGCCGCTATGGACTGCTGCCGGTGCTCTGGGTCCTGGCGGGCCTGGCGGTGGCAGCGGCCCTGCTTGAGAAGCCCTGGGAGCGCTGCTAACGTCATCGTTCGATTGAGCCTGCCGCCGAGTGGCCCACATTGCCTGGCTGGGCAAGAAATCCCCCTTCTGCGGCAACGTCACCTACGGGCTGAGCACGACTGAAGCCCTGCGGCAACGGGGCCATCGGATCAGCTTCATCCATTTCGACACACCCCAGGGCCTGGCCCAGCGGCGCGATGACCTGGATCTGGGCCAGCGCCCGGTGGCCGTCCCCGATGCGAGCAGCCGCCCGGCCACCTGGCAGGCCGACGATCCGGAAGTGGCCCTGCCCTACCTGATGAAGTCCCAGGTGTATACGATCCCGTCCCCTGGGGCCCAACGGGAGCTGCGTGAATCCCTGGAGCGGCTCCAGCCCGATGTGGTGCACGCCAGCCTGACGCTTTCGCCCCTGGATTTCCGCCTGCCGGACCTCTGCCAGCAACTGGGGGTGCCCCTAGTGGCCACCTTCCATCCGGCCTTTGATGCCAGCCTGCGCAACCTCAGCGCCGGCACCCAGCAGCTCACCTATCAGCTCTACGCCCCCTCCCTGGCCAAATTCGACCGGGTGATCGTCTTCTCCGAGCTACAAGCCGATGTTCTGGCCCGCCTGGGGGTGAAGGAGTCGCGCCTAGCGGTGATTCCCAATGGCGTGGATCCCGACTGCTGGAGCCCGGCCCCCCGGGAAGACCCCACCCTGACCCAGTTGCACCAGACCTTTGCCGGCAAGCGGGTGTTCCTCTACATGGGTCGGATCGCCACCGAAAAGAATGTGGAGGCCCTGCTCAAGGCCTGGCGCCTGGTCCGGCCAGCCAACTGCCTGCTGGTGATCGTCGGCGATGGCCCCTTGCGGACCTCACTGCAGCAGACCGGTGGCCTAGAGCCCGATGTGCATTGGTGGGGCTACGAGGCCGACCTGGCCACCCGGGTCGCCCTGCTGCGGGTGGCTGAGGTGTTCCTACTGCCTTCGTTGGTGGAAGGCCTGTCCCTGGCCCTGCTGGAAGCGATGGCTAGCGGCACGGCCTGTGTGGCCACCGATGCTGGCGCCGATGGCGAGGTCTTAGAGGGGGGCGCCGGCATCGTGATCAGCACCCAGGGGGTGACCACCCAATTGCGCACCCTGTTGCCGGTGCTGCGCGATCAACCGGTGCTGACGGCCGAACTGGGGCGCCGGGCCCGGGCCCGGGTTCTCGAGCGCTACACCCTCACTCGCAACATCGATGCCCTCGAGCGGCTCTACGCCGAGCTGGTCCCCCAGGGCTCCCTGGCCGCCTAGAACTCGGCCCCTATCCCTGGCAGTGGGAGTGGGAGTGGGCCATGAGCTGGACCTAAGCCTCGGGCTGGACCTGGGCCTAAGCCTGGACCTGGGCCTAAGCCAGGGCCTGGGTTGAGGTCAAGTCCTGACAGCAGGCGGCAAAGGCCGCGGCCGGATCGGCAGCGGCGCTGATCGGCCGGCCGATCACCAGCTGACTGGCGCCGGCGGCCATGGCCTGGGCTGGGGTCAGCACCCGCTGCTGATCACCCCGCTCGGCACCGGCCGGCCGGATGCCGGGGGTGACCAGGGCGAACGGGGCCGGCTGGGCCGCCCGCAGGGCTGCCACCTCCAGGGGGGAGCAGACACAACCGCCGATTCCGGCGGCCGCCGAGAGCCGGGCCAGGCGCGGCACGTAGTCCTGGAGGGCTTCTTCAATCGCCAGCTCCCTGGCAAAGCGCTGGGGATCCCAGCTGGTCAACACGGTCACGGCCAGCAGGGTGGGGGCGCTCAGGCCGGCGGCTAAGGCGCCCCCCTCGGCCCCGGCCTGGGCGGCAACTAGGGCCTCCGTGCCAGCGCAGGCATGGACGGTGATTAGCTCGGCGCCCAGCCGGGCCGCGCTGCGGCAAGCACCAGCCATGGTGGCGGGGATGTCGTGGAACTTGAGGTCAAGGAACACCCGCAGGCCGCGCTCGCGCAGGCGGCTCACCACGTCGGGGCCGGCGGCGCTGAACAGCTCCAGGCCCACCTTCACCCAGCGCAGATCCGGGATCGCCGCCGCCAGGGCCAGGGCCGAGGCGGCATCAGGCCGGTCCAGGGCCAAGATCAGGGCGTCAGCGGGGTGGCGCGGCAGCGGGGGAGTCCCGGGAGCTAGGCCTGTGGGGCCAGGGGCAGCAGCAAGGCCGCAATCAGGGAGATCGGAGGCAGGGAGATCGGAGGCAGCGTGATCGGAGGCAGCGTGATCAAAGTCAGGAAGACCGGTCATGGCTGAACCGACTCCACCTGGGCCCCTGGATCGCCCGACGCCGGGCTAGCTGCCGGCGCCGCTGCTATCAGGCGGCGGAAGGTCTTTTTGCCCAGTTGCAGCACTTTGCCGTCCAGCTCCGTGGCGCCCGCGAACTCCCGGTTGGGATCAGCCAGCTTGTCGCCATCGAGCTTGACGCCGCCACCCTGGATCTGACGGCGCGCCTCGCTGCTGCTGGCGCAGAGACCAAGGGCGCTGAGCAGATAAAAGGCCTTAGCCGGAAAGTTCACCTCGGCCAGGGAGGCGCTCGGCACCTCGGCCCCAGCAGCGCCGGCCCCCTGGGCACCCCCCACCAGCGTGGCTGCATCAGCCTGGGCGGCGGCGGCGGCGGCGGACCCGTGGCGCTGGCGAGTCACCTCGAGGGCCATGGCCCGCTGCCGTTCCCTGGGATTGCCGGGCAAGCTCGCCAAATCGAGATCGGTGAGCAGGTTGAGGTAGTCCTCCACCACCGCATCGGGCACTTTTTCCAGCTTGGAATACATCGAGAGCGGATCCTCGCTGAGCCCCACGGTGTTGCCCAGGCTCTTGCTCATCTTCTGGACGCCATCGAGCCCCGGCAGGATCGGTAGCAGCATCCCGAACTGGGGCCGCTGACCGAAGTGGCGTTGCAGGTCCCGGCCCATGGCCACGTTGAACTTCTGGTCGGTGCCGCCGAGCTCCAGATCGGCCTGGATCGCCACCGAGTCATAGCCCTGCAAGAGCGGGTAGAGGAACTCATGCAAGGAGATGGGCAGGCCAGAGCCGTAGCGGTTGGCGAAGTCTTCCTTGGCCAGCATCTGGCCCACGGTGGAAATCCCCAGCAATTCGATCGTCTGGGGCAGGTCG
The DNA here is from genome assembly GCA_945860085.1 of Synechococcus sp. UW140. Taxonomy (GTDB): domain Bacteria; phylum Cyanobacteriota; class Cyanobacteriia; order PCC-6307; family Cyanobiaceae; genus BAIKAL-G1. The sequence goes on from CAMAPJ010000004.1 coordinate 15,295, forward strand.
AGGCCCGCCAACCACTCGCTGTTCCGGCGCACCTCCAGCCGGCCCGGGGTCTCGAAATCGAGCAGGGCCTGCGCCTTGGGCTGGCCCTGGCCCAGCTGGCTCAGGTAGGTGCGGGCGTTGGCCTCAACCGCCTCGGCCGTGAGCTGGACCCGGGTGGCGCTTTTGCCAGTGGGATCGCCGATGCGGGCGGTGAAGTCACCAATGATCAGAACCGCCGTATGGCCAGCGTCCTGGAAGGCGCGCAGCTTGCGGAACAGGATCGAGTGGCCGAGGTGGATGTCGGAGCCGGTGGGATCGATGCCGAGCTTCACACGCAGGGGGCGACCCTGCTGCTGCGCCTCGGCCAGGCGCGTGGCCAGGGCCTCACCGGAGCTGGCCTGACCCGGGCCGGACTGGGTTGGGCCAGGCCCGTTGAACTCAGAGGGGCTGAACTCAGAGGGGCTGAACTCAGACGGGCTGGCGCCGGGCTGGGCACGCGGTGCCGGGAATAGGTCGGCGACCCCCCGCTCCAGCCAGGCCGGCAGTCCCCATGTGTCATTAACCATCAGGGGGCCGTCCAGCGCTCAGGGCCGGATCGTAGGCAGGCGACTTTCCCAGCCCGGCTGCCGGGCTGGGCCGGGGCCGCTGGCCAGGTAGCCCCCTGGCGAGCTGGATGGAGAACCAGCGAGAACCAGGGAGAGAACTACGCAAGCAACCACGCAGAGCGCTCCCCAGCGAGCCCCTCAGAGCTCCTTTTCCAGCTCCCCCTTCATGCGCTCCAAGGTGCGGTGCATCTGCTCGAACATCTGCTCCGGCGTCATGCCGAACTGGCTGAGCTGGGTACGCAGTTGCTCCACCGTGAGCTTGGCCTGGAAATCATCGGAAAGCTCGAAGCGCTTCATGAAGACGCGATAGCGATCCATCAGCTCCTCCATCCGCACGATGAACAGCTTTTTACCCTCACGATCGAACTTGCCGTATTCGCCGCCCAGTTGCATCAGCTGCTGGTAGTCGCCAAACAGCCGCTTGGCTTCGTCCTGAACGATCTCAGAGTCGAAGAAAGCCATGGCGCGGCGTTGCCGGATTAGTTGCCGCAATTGTCCGTCGATCGGCGGGCTCTGACGAGTGCGGATCCACGCATCACGTAGCGCTGCATGCAGCAGGGGCGCCGCGGCGCCGTAACGATGACGCACCGGTCCCCCGCGGCCGGTCCCACCGCGGTCAGCCCCCGTGGACTTCACCTCCCAGATCAGAGAGATCCGGCGCCACAGTTCTCATACCAGCCAACTTCTCGACCAGCTCACTCTGGTGACCTGTTTTGGCAACCGAGCCATGCTCGGCTTCTTCATCGGTGGCATTACCAGGCCCGGCCAGGTGGCCGGTGCCGCCACCACCGAAGACCAGGGCTTGGAGCTGCTCCTGCGACTTCGCCCCGACCTGCTGGTGGTCAGCGATCAACTGGAGCAAGGCTGTGGCTGCCGTCTGGTCGAACGGATCAAGGCCCGCCATGCCGAGGTGCGCACCTTGCTGGTGGTCGGCCCCCGGCAAAGGCCCGCCAAGTTGCGGGCGGCCCTGCTGGCCGGTTGCGATGGCATCTGCCTGGAATCCCGCATCGCCATTGATGCCGGCTCGGCCGCCCTGGGGGCCATCCGCGCCGGGGGCACCTACATCGATCGCCGTCTGCTCGACCTGATCAGCGGCAAGGGTCCGACGCCGCCCGAGCTGAGCGCCAGGGAAATCCAGGTGTTGGACCAGATTCTTCAGGGTTGCAGCAACAACGAAATCGGCGCCAACCTGTTCATCAGCCCGGAAACGGTGAAAAGCCACATCACCAGCGTTTGCAACAAGCTGGGGGCCCGCGATCGCACCCATGCGGTCGTGCGCGGTTTGGGCCTCGGCTTGGTTCATTTGCCCCAGGAGGGCTAGTTTCACAGGGTTGTGCCCCGTGCCTGCCGCCATGGCCGATGGCCACTGGTTGGATCCCCTCGCTCGCAGCCTGCTGGAGGCCACAGGCCAGCTGCCGTCCAGGCCCCGGCCTGCCCAGGCGTCAGCCCCCCCAGGGGCCCCGGCGCAGCACACCAGCGTCGATGATGCCCCCACTGATCCCCTAGCTGGCACCCTGGCTGGCGCCCCAACTGGTTCTGTCCGAAGGGCTCAGGGTGGTGACGCCGCTGCCACTGCGATCGAACGGGAGCTGCTTGCCCTCAAACTGCGCCACAACCCCGGCCTGCGCCTAACCACGGCCGAGGAGGTGCGCCACGCCGCCGCCCTGGGCTGGCGCCTCGATGCCAACCGGGCCACGGCCAGCGACTGGCTGCGGCTGCCTGGCATCAGCGCCCACCAGGTGGATCTGTTGCTCCGGCTGCAGGCGGGCGGGGTGCAATTGAGCGGCCCGGAGGACCTCCAGAAGCTGCTCGAGTTGCAGGAGGTCCAGATCCGTTGCTGGGAACCGCTGCTGCTGTTCCGCTGGTATGGGGAGCCGGCTGGCCCCCAATCCCGCCAGCTCGACCTCAATCGGGCCAGCGCCAGCCAGATCAACGCCGCCCTCCAGGGCCTCAGTCCCGAGCGCTGCCAGCGGCTGGTGCGGGAGCGGCAACGGGGCCCCTTCCGAGATCTGGCCGACCTGCAGCAACGCCTACAACTGCCGGCCTCCCTGGTGGAGGATCTGATCGGCCGGGTGCGCTTCGGCCACGGGCCGGTGGGGCCGGTGCTGCCGCGGCCGAGCTGAGACGCCATGCCGCCCGAGCGCGCCCAGCCCCCAGCCCGCCAGGGCAACCTCTTCGCCCCAGGCGACAACGTCGGTAGCCAGATCGAAGCGGCCCTGGCCCAGAACGCTCCTCAGCTGCGCCAGTGGCAACAGCGACTCGGCCTGTTCCAGCAGCCCCACTTCCTGGCAGCAGCCCAGGCCGGAGCGGCCAGGGCTGGGCCGGCCGGCGGCCAAGGCAGCCTGTTCGGCGCCGCCGGGGTGGCGACGCCGGGCGGGGTAGGCGCCGATCCGCACGTCATCGCCGCCGGGATCGATCCCCTCGCCCTAGTGGGCCAGCCCCTGCAGTTCTGGCGTTGGAGCGACGCTCCCCAGCGGGGCGCCGCCCTCTATTTCGTGCTGGATCAGCCCTGCCACTTAGCAACCCCATTGCTGCTCTACGTGGGAGAAACCGGACGGGCCGATCGCCGCTGGAAAGGGGAGCACGACTGCAAGGACTACCTGGCGGCCTATGGCGAAGCCCTGCAGCAGGTGGGGCTGGACTGCCAGCTGAGCATTCGCTTCTGGTCGGACGCTCCGGCCAAGACCTGCCAGCGCCGGGCCCTAGAGCAGGCCCTGATCCGCCTCTGGCAGCCCCCCTTCAACAAAGAAACCCGCGGCCGCTGGGCCACGCCATTCACGGCCTGATCCCCTTGCCCCCCCCTAGGGCCCCCCTCCTACGATTAAGACCCGCCTCAGGCTGCCCCCATGGAGTTCCGCTGCACCTCGACCCCGGCGAGCAGCTGGAGCGGGGACACCCTGGCCGTGGGTCTTTTCAGCGGCAGCACCGGTACCCTTAAGACCGTGCTGGAAGAGCGCTTCGGTGCGGCCCTACTGGAGCGACTTGAGCAACGCCAGTTCAAGGGCAAAACCGGCGAAAGCCTCAGGTTTGAGTGGCTGGGGGCGACACCCAGCGTGCTGTTGGTGGTGGGGCTCGGAGATCCCGCCGAGTTCGGCCTCGACGGCGCCCGCAAGGCGGCCGCCAACATTGCCAAGGCGGCCCAGGGCCAGGGCTGCACCAGCCTGGGGATTGCCCTGCCGGTGGAGGGTCTGGAGCCCCAGGCGGCCGCGGCTGCCATCGCCCAGGCCGTGCGCCTGAGCCTGTTCAACGACCAGCGCTTCAAAAGCGACCCCGAGCCCAAGCCCCTGCCCGCAGCGGTAGAGCTGCTGGGTTTCCCCCAGGCGGGTGCCGAGCTGCTGAACGGCCTCGACGCCCTCTGCAGCGGCGTGGAACTGGCCCGCGAGCTGGTGGCAGCCCCTCCCAACAAGGTGACGCCCCAGGCCCTGGCCGACTGCGCCGCCGCCATTGCCAGCGAGTTCGGCCTGGAGCTGAAGCTGCTCGAGCGCAGCGACTGCGCCGCCCTTGGCATGGGCGCCTACCTCGGGGTCGCCCAGGGCTCCGATCTGGACCCCAAATTCATCCATCTCACCTACCGGCCCCAGGGAGCGGTGAGGCGCCGGGTGGCGCTAGTGGGCAAGGGTCTCACCTTCGATTCAGGCGGCTACAACCTCAAGACCGCTGGCTCCCAGATCGAAATGATGAAGTACGACATGGGAGGCAGCGCCGCCGTGTTGGGAGCGGCCCGAGCGATCGGCCAACTCAAGCCCGAGGGGGTGGAAGTGCATGTGATCGTGCCGGCTTGCGAAAATATGATCAGCGGCGGGGCGATTCACCCCGGTGACATCCTCACCGCCTCCAATGGCAAGACCATCGAGGTGAACAACACCGACGCCGAAGGCCGGCTGGTGCTTGCCGATGCCCTCGTCTATGCCTGCGGCCTAGAACCAGATGCCGTGGTCGATCTGGCCACCCTCACCGGGGCCTGTGTGATCGCCCTAGGCGATGAGATTGCCGGGCTCTGGTCCCCCAGTGACGCCCTGGCTGCCGCCCTCGTCGCCGCGGCCAGCCAGGGCGGTGAGCAGCTCTGGCGCATGCCCCTGCAGGCCTCCTACCGGGAGGGGATCAAGAGCCCCGTCGCTGACATGAAGAACACGGGGCCCCGCCCCGGCGGTTCGATCACCGGCGGCCTGTTCCTCAAGGAGTTCGTCAGCCCCGGCGTGGCCTGGGCCCACCTGGACATCGCCGGCACGGTCTGGAGTGACAAGGGCCGAGGCCTGGATCCCGCCGGCGCCACCGGCTTCGGCGTCCGCACCTTGGTGAACTGGGTGCTGGCTGGCAGTCCCGCCTAGGCTGATTGCCCCACAGCGCCCCTGCCGCCCGATGGCCGTTCGCAAGTTCCGCTGGTTCGTCAAGGCCCAACTGGGGGTGCTACTGCTGCCGGCAGGACTGTGCCTGTTCGGTAAGGCCGTCGAGCGGGAAACTCTTCAAGCGATCGGCCAGAACCAGGGGCCCTGGGCCTGGTACGGCGCCCTCAGTTTGATCGCGATCACTGCCGGGGTGGGGCTGATGATCGAAAGTGGGTTGCTGCGCGGCTACCCCAAGCAGTAGGCCAGTCCTCCGGCAAGACCACCGCCCTAGCAAGCCCATTGCCCTGGCAGTAAAAACGCTACGCCGTGACCAACAAGCTGGCCTGGGCTGAGACTTAAACGAGCAGACCTTTGGCCTTATTTATTCATCAATCGCGTTGAAAAAGGAGTGATTTCAGCCTTTTTCAACGCCTCAACAATCAAACGTTCAATACAATCAATATCCAGGTTTCACCTGGGTTATGCCACGGCATGAGACGCTCATGGCGCTCAAGAAGCCGTTCAGGCAGCTGTTACCAACAACTGACGCCGATCCTTCTTGGCTTCTGGCTTGACCGAGAGCAACTCTTGGGGGGATTCGAGCGCATGGATCTGCCAGCGGGATCGTTCGCCAAACTGGGCCAGCAAGCGGTCCAAGTCGTCGGCAGCCTGCTTCGGACTCTCATAGGGACCGATATGGCGGGTTTGCAGTCCGTCCCGAATCGTCAGCAGATACATACAAACGCCTCCAAGAAGCCCTGTTTAGACTAGAGCCCTTGCCAGCTCGGACCAGGGGCGGAAAACCGCTCCAAGACTGAAGAGTTCAGACCAAACCAGGGGTCCGTTCTTAAGCTTTTCATTTGATTTGCCCGAAGATCCCTGCCTGGGATCGGCTCTCTCGGCTTGGCTGCCAGAGATTGGATGCCAGAGATTGGCTCTCTGGGATTGGCAGCCACCAGCCTTAACAGCCTCTGGCCAGCAGCATGGCCTGGCCTGTGGGAGGCCCCACCGATTCAGCCGGCCCAGGGCTGGCTGGTGCGGGCCCGTTTCCCCCAGAGCTGGTCGAGCCGCTGGTCACGGCCACAGGCCCAGCGGTAGTAGTTGTAAGACACCTTATGGGTCTCGGCGTAGCGCTGGTGGTAGGCCTCCGCCGGCCAAAAGCGCGTCAGCGGCTTCACCTGCACCTTGATCTCAGCGGGGGGTCGCTTCAATTCCTGGGCGGCTTGCTGGAGGCTGCGCCGGGCCTGGCGGGCCTGGTCGTCGCCGGCTGTGAAAATCACCGGCCGATAGGAGGCGCCGCGATCACAAAACTGGCCGCCGCCATCGAGGGCGTCCACATTGCGCCAGTAGGCGCGCAGCAGGGTGGCGTAGCTGACGCGGGAGTCGTCGAAGCGCACCCGCACCGCCTCCTGGTGGCCCGTGCCTCCTGCCGAGACCTGCTTGTAGGTGGGCTGGGCCAACTGGCCGCCGCTGTAGCCACTGACGGACTGCAGCACCCCGTTCACCTGGGCCAGATCATGCTCCAGGCACCAGAAGCAGCCGCCGGCGAACACCGCCTCCACCTCCGCAGCCCGGGCGCCCAGGGGGGAGGCCAGCAGCAACAGAAGGACCAGGCTGAGCCGGAGCAGGCGGGAGGTCCCTGGTGTGATCAGAAACGTCGCCAGGGGTTTCACCAATCTGGCCAGTAGCCCAGGGCGGGGAAGCGCAAGGTCGCCTGGGAATGGGAACACGCTCAGCCGGGTGCAAGGCCATCCAGGATGGCGCAGGCGGCCCGGCCCGTGACCCCCTGCTCGCCCAGCTCGTGGCGCAGCCGTTCGTAGCCGGCAAGGATCCGTTGGCGCGCAGGCCCTTCGGGATCGAGCAGGGGCAGGGCCTCAGCCACGATCGCCTCCACCGTGAGGTCGTCCTGCAGCAGCTCGCTGAGCAGGCGCTCCCCCAACACCAGGTTGACCGGCGAGATGTGGTCGACCCGGAAATGGAGCAGGTGGCGGGCCAGCCAGGCTGTGGGCCGGCTCACCCGATACCCCACGACTTGGGGCACCCCACGCAAGGCCAGCTCCAGGTTGACCGTGCCCGATTTGGTGAGGGCGAGATCGGCGGCGGCACAGAGATCGGGCCGCAGGCGATCAGCATCGGCCGCTTCCACGACCTCAGCGTCCAGGCCCGCCTGGGCCAGAAGGCCTTCAAGCAGGGGTTCAAAGGCGGTCTGGCCGGCCGGCACCAGCACCTTCAAGCCAGGGGTGCGACGCTGCAATTCGGCCGCCGCCGCCGCCAGGGGCGGCACCAAGTAGCGCAGTTCCTGGGTGCGGGAGGCGGGCAGGAGCAGCAGCAGCCGTTCGCCCTCGGCCAGGCCCAACCGCTGCCGGGCCCCGGCTCGATCCGGAAGTTCCGTAAGGGTGTCGAGCAGGGGATGCCCCACCCAAAGCACATCGGCGCCCCGCTCGCCATAGAAGCGGGCCTCCTCGGGAAAGATCGCCAGGATTCGATCGGTGAACCCGAGCAAGCGCATGGTGCCGCCATCGCCAAGGCGGAAAGCCCATTCCTGGGGAGCGATGTAGTAGTTGATGGGAACTTGGGGGAAGCGCTTTTTCAGGCGCAGGCCCAAGTTGATGTTGGCCCCCATGTAATCAATCAGCACCACCCCATCGGGGGGAACCTCATCGAGCCAGCGATCCACCCGTCGCTGCAGGCGCAGGGTGGGCCAGACCAGGGGCAGGGCCTCCCAGAGGCCAATGGCGCCCATCGGAGCCGTGTTGGCGAGCAGGCGGGCACCCGCCCGCTCCATGCGTTCGCCGCCTAAGGCGACGATCTCCAGATCCAAGCCGCGGCGCTCGGCCTCCCGCAGCAGGGCCGTCACCAGCAGGCCACCCTGCAGATCCCCGGAGACCTCGCCAGTACTGATCAGCAGGCGCGTCATGGACGCTGGGCCGGCAGGGGACCCCGGCGACCAGGGCTGATCGAGGCCGCCAGAAAATCACACAGTTCTTTGGCAGCAGGCAGCAGCTCTAGGGCCTGGACATCCACTAGGGCCTCGGCCAGAACCCGATCGCCGCGATACAGCTGGCTCCAGACCTCCTGCAACTGGCGGGCTTCGGCGCCACCCTCCCGGGCCGCCAGACCACTGCGCTTGATTCCGATTCGATTGAGACCCCGCACCCGGCCGGGGTGGCCCTCCACCACCGAAAAGGGCGGTACGTCGCGATCAATGCGGCTCATCCCCCCGACCATGGCCATGGTGCCGATGTGGACGAACTGGTGGATACCAAGCACTCCGCCAATTACGGCCCGATCGCCAATCACGACATGGCCGGCCACGGCCACCCCATTGGCAATCACGATGCGATCGCCCAGCTGGCAGTTGTGGCCAAGGTGGCTGTAGGCCATTAGCAGATTGCTGCTGCCGATGCGGGTCTGCTCACCATCGGCCGTAGCCCGATTGATCGTGACGCACTCGCGGATGCTGTTGTCGTCACCGATCACCACCTCAGTGGGGGCACCGTTGTACTTGAGGTCCTGGGGTTCAAGGCCGATGCAGGCCCCCGGGAATATGCGGTTGCGGCTGCCCATCCGCACCCGGCCATCGATCACCACATGGGGGCCAATGCGGCTGCCAGCGCCGATCGTGACCTCCGGGCCGATCACGGCAAAGGGACCGATGTCGACGCCAGCGCCTAGTTCGGCCTTGGGATCGACCACGGCGGTCGGGTGGATCCGCGTCTGGAGGCTGGCGCCATCCATGGTTGAAGAGGCGCTAGAGGGGGCCGTTGAACTGGTCATGCCGTCAGTCCACCAGGGAGAACATCAGCTCCCCCGAACAGACCAGTTCGCCCTCCACCGTGGCTTGGGCCCTTACTTTGCCAAACCGCTTCCGTTTGATGCTGATCAGTTCGCAACGGATCCGCAATTGATCACCCGGCACCACCGGGCGCCGGAAGCGCACGCCATCGATACCCGCGAAGACGAACAGACCCTTGGGCAGGTCCGGCATCTGGGTGACGATCAGGCCACCGACCTGGGCCATGGCCTCAACGATCAACACCCCAGGCATCAGTGGCCTTCCGGGGAAATGGCCCTGGAACTGGGGCTCATTGAAAGTGACGTTCTTGATCGCCTCAGCGCTCTTGCCGGGATCGTGGGCGATCACCCGATCCACCAGGGCGAAGGGGTAACGGTGGGGCAGCAGCCCCAAGATTTGCTCGCAGCTGAGCACGGCGACAGCGGCTTGAGCCGCAGCAATTGACGAGGCCTGGGCCAGATGAACTGGCCGTGGATCAACAGCTCCTGGATCAACAGCCCCGCGATCAACAGCTCCTGGATCAACAGCTCCTGGATCAACAGCCCCGCGATCAAAAGCTCCTGGATCTAGAGCCGCCTGATCAACTGCCGCCAAGCACGGGCCCCTGAGCCCCGCGGCATCGGGCCCCGTGGCAGCAGGCCCAACGGCAGCATGATCGCCAACGGATCCCAGACCAGCAGGAGCTGGCTCAACTGGGCTGGCGGACCCTGGGGCTGGAGCCAGGGCATTGACGGTGGAATCGGTCAAGGGCATCAGCTGGAAGGGGGACTGGGGCGACGACGGGCCAGGGCGGCGGCCAGGGCGGTGTGAAGCCCATGGGAGCCGCGATAGGCGAACACCTGGGCCTGGGGCAACCCAACCAGGGCCAGATCCCCCAGCAGGTCCAGGAGCTTATGGCGCACTGGTTCATCGCTGAAGCGCAGGGGCGGATTGAGCCAGTGGTCGCCATCGCAGACCAGGGCGTTATCGAGGGCGCCGCCCTGGATCAGACCCGCGGCGCGCAGCTGCTCGATCTGGTCGCGGAAGCCGAAGGTGCGGGCCGGGGCGATCTGCTCGGCGAAGGCCTGGGGGGTGAGCTCCAGGCTGAAGAACTGCTGACCGATGGCCGGCTGGCTGAAGGCGATGGCAGCGCCAAGGCGGGGCCGCTCACTGGGCAGGGCGGTGACAAAACTCTGACCCTGCTGCAGGGTGATTGGACCCTCCAACACCTGCAGGGGCGGCCGGGGTCCCAGACGCCGCAGGCCGGCGGCAGCGATCGCCTCAACCCAGGGCAGGGCAGATCCATCCAGCAGGGGAATTTCATGGCCCTCGACCAGGATCGTCGCCTGGCTCAGGCCAACCCCCGCCAGGGCGGCCAGCAAATGTTCGACCGTGGCCAGGCGACGCTGATCGATCTGCAGGGCCGTGCAGAGAGTGGTCTCGGCCACCTGGGCCGGATCGAGCAGGCTCAAGGAGCGATCGGGCCCATCCAGCCAGCCGATGCGAAAGCCCGGGCGCTCCGCTGGCTCCAGCCGCACCCGGGACGGGCTGCCGCTGTGCAGGCCAATCCCAGCCAGCTCTAGGGGCTCGGCCAGGGTGTAGGCCGAGCCGTAATCCTCAGGCCAGAGGGTCACTAGAACTTCCAGCCCACGCCCAGGTTGAAGCGCCAGTTACTGGTGAAGTCCTGGCTGGCCACCTCTAGACGCAGGGGGCCCACTGGGGTCGAGAGAATAATGCCCGTGCCCACCGAGAAGCCTGAGCCGGGTTTGCCGAGAACGCCACCGGGATTGCCTGGCACGTTGCTCTGGGTACCAAAGGCCGAGCCGGCATCAGCGAACAATTCGCCACTGATGATGCTGAACAGGGGGAAGCGATATTCGAGTGTGACCTCGCCGTAGCTGGTGCCCACGCCCATGTTGCAGTCGTAGAAGCCGCGCACGGAGTTGGAGCCGCCCAGGCAGAAGGCTTCATAGGGCGGAATCGTGCCGACGTTGGCGCCAGCGGACATCTGGAAGGCCAGGGCCTGCTTGCAATCGGCGGCCTGGCCCTTCTTGGGCCGGCAGCCCTTGTAGACCCGCAGCCAGTTCACCGGGTAGTACTGGGTGTAGCTGGCCCGTACCCGGTTGAAGGTAGGTGAATCGGGACCGACGGAGAGGAACTGTTCAGTGCCGAGGCTGAGGAAATTACCAGCGGTGGGATTGCGGGGATCATTAAGGGTGTTGCGCGTGGCCGCGACCCGCACCCCAAAGAGCTGGTTGCTTTGGGCGCAGTTGTAGGCAATGCAGATGACATTGCTGGTGGTCGTCTGGCCGCCGTTGAAGTTGGTGGTGGCCACGCCGTAGGGCATGGTCTGGCCGGTGAAGTTCATCGGCGTGGCTTCCTGAATACTCAGGCCAACCACCAAAGCCCAAGGAGCTTTTTTGAAAGGGTTACCACCGTTGAGAGGGCGTACCAACTGAAGGTTGCCGCCAACCCGTTGAATGGCGATCAGGTTGCCATCCAAGGCAAACCAATTGTTATTCGATCCCAGGGAAGTATTGGCAGCCCTGGCGGCTTCTACTGAATTGTAAGTTACGCCAGCAGGGTTGCCGGACGAATAAATATTGTAAGCCGATGCGGTTGAGGGAGCGCTGTAGAAGCCGCTCGAAACACTCGAAACAGTGTTAAAGCTGCCGTTGCTCTGGCTCTGAAAGATCTGGGGAACTTCGCGGCTCAGGAAGATGCGAGCCCGGAAGGCGGTGCGGTATTTATCGCCCTTGATCCAGGGATCGGTGAAGGAGATATCAGCCAGGCCGCCGTATTGGCCGTAGGTGAAGTTGAAGGTGGTATCCCAGGCCCTGCCCAACAAGTTGCTGTCCGACAACTGCACTTGGCCGAACACACCCTGGCTCTGGCTATAGCCCAGGCCGCCAGAAAGAGAGCCAGTGGACTGCTCGGTAATGCCCAGCACAACCGTGACCGTGCCGGGGGACTCGGGCAGGGGTTTCAGGGTCACCTTGACATCGCCGAACAGGCCGGTGCCGTAGAGGCGCTTGATGTCTTCTTCGAGGCGGCGGCGGTTGAAGCTATCGCCAGGTTTGGTGGCCAGCTCCCGGTTCACCACCCAGAGCTTGGTCTTGCCCTTGATCGGCTGGCCCTTGGCGTTGGTGGGAGACCCTTCCTTATCAACGAACTGGATCTCGATGCTCGCCACCGAGCCTTCGCGCACACTCAGCTGCACCACCCCCTGGGGGGTGACCGTGGTGGGCCCTGTCACCCGGGCTAGGGAATAACCCTGATCGCTATACCACTTCTGCAACTCCTGCAGGCGCCCCTGCAGGGTGTTGAGGTTGAGGGTCTTGCCGTAATCGGAGGCAAAGGTATCGGGAATCAGGGTGGCGGGCAGCTTGGCCTTGCCCCCCTCCAGTTCCACCTTGGTAAGCACTGGGTTAGGCGCCACCGTGACCAGCAGCCGCACCCCAAGGGGGCCATCCTGGGGCTGAATGCGCACATCGGAGAACCAGCCGCTGGCGTAGATAGCCGAGAGGTCGTTGCGCAGCTCACTGCGGGTCACCTGGGTGCCAGGCCGGGTCGCCATGGCGTCGTAGACGGCCAGCTCCAGCCGCTCCCGTTCCGGGTGTTGCTCCAGCCCCTTGACGACCACTTCGCTGATCAAAACCTTGGGTTCGCCAGGAACAGCCGCTCCCGGGTCCTGGCTGGCAGCAGGCGCCGCTGCTGGGGTAGCCGCCGCTGGAGCCGGGGCGGCGGTGGCTGGCTTGCCGATTCCAGGCTGGCTCAATCCCGGCTTGGGCGCTCCGGGCTGGACCGTTGGCGCCGCCGCTGAACGGCTAGGCCCCGCCCCAGCGGGGACTGTCAGTGGCTTGGCTGGCTGGCTGGCCGCGCCGGCCGGGGAGCTGGCCTGGGCCATGGCCCCAGTGCCCGTGGCAGAGGAGTTGGTATAGGTCGGGGCCGCCTGGCCCGGACTGACCAAGCTCACAGCCAGAAGGGGCAGGCTCGCGGCGAGTCCCAGGGAGCCGCCGAAGCGGTTGGGACGGTTCCTGCCGTGAAGGAGGCCTGCCATAGGAATGGGGATAGTGCGGCGAAGCCGCAAAGTTCCGCCGACCTTACCTGTAGGAGCGGGGTTCCGGGCAGACCCCTTGGACCCGTTTGCAGACCTCCCCGTAGGCCTCGACCACACCGCCAAGATCTTGACGGAAGCGATCCTTGTCGAGAATCCGATCGCTGACATCAGCCACCTGGGTATCCCAGAGCCGGCAGGTATCGGGGCTAATTTCATCGGCCAGCAGCAAGTCGCCGGCGGCGTTGAAGCCCAGTTCGATCTTGAAATCGACCAAGTCCAAGTCCAGGCCGGCGAAAAAAGGCCGCAGGACCCCGTTCACCTGACGGGCCAAGTCTTCCAGCCGCTGGCGCTGGGCGGGCGTTAGCAGGGCCAGCCTCTCTAGGCGGGCGTCGCTCAGCAGGGGATCCCCGAGGGAGTCGTCCTTGTAGTACAGATCCAAGAGGGGCGGCTCTAGGGCCGTGCCGGCGGCGATCGGCAACTGCTTGCAGAGGGATCCCGCCGCGAGATTGCGGATCACCACCTCCACCGGCACGATCTGAACCGGCCGCACCAGCATCCAGTTGCTGCCGTCCAGCCCCAGGTAGTGGGTGGGCACGCCCTGGCGCTCAAGCAGCTCAAACAACAGGGCCGAAATCTGACAATTCAGGGCCCCCTTGCCACTCAGCTGGGCTTTTTTAAGGGCATTGAAGGCGGTGGCGTCGTCCTTGAACTCGACGGCCACCACATCGCTCTGGTCGGTGAGGAAGACCCGCTTGGCCTTGCCCTCATGGAGCAGGGGCCCGAGGCTGTAGCTGGTCATGGCTGGCAGGTCCTGGCTGAAGGGGCGGGGGGGCGGGAGTGGGGGCTGGGCTGGGGGACTGGGCGGGAGCGTCTGCGCTGAACGATCAGGAAAGAGGGCTCAGGGCAGCAAGGCGGCATGGCCACCGGGCTGGCGAGGGGAGCGCAGCTGCTGCTCCAGCTGCTGCTGGCGGGCCAGACCCTGGGGATCTTGGCGCCCCGAAGCCTGGCGTCCCAGCTGCCATTCACCGTAGGCATCGTCGATGCGGCGGCTGAGGCGGAGGAAGCGCTCGCTGGGCCGCTCCGCGTTGGCCCCCGCAGCCAGCAACAGGGCTCGCTGATCGCGCAGCAACTCGGCCGCCAGGCCCCAGGAGCCGGCGGCGGCAGCCTGGTCCAGGGCGGTTTCGAGCAGCTGGTTGCGCTCCTGCAGGGGCAGGCGCACCAGCAGGGCTGCGGCCCGTTGCAAGCGAACGGCAGCGAGCTGGCCGCTAGGATGGCCCGCCAGGAGCGCCGCCGCCGCCTGCTGGTCCTCGCCCAAGGCCACTAGGTGGTCGGCGAGCACATCGAGGGCGGCTCTGGTGACCTTGCTGCCATCGCGACGCACCAGCAGGGTCAGGGCCTGGCGTTCAAGGCTAGCCAGACTTCCCTCGGCGAGCCTCAGCAGGGCATCCGCCGCCAGACGGTGATGCAGGCCAGCATCGGCGGCCTGCCATTGGGTCAAAAGCCAAAGGCGGCGCTCCTGGCCGGGAGCCGGCCCGTAGCGGTTGAGAACGGTGAGCGCGGCCTCTGGGGCGCGGCAGTGGATCAGGGCCTCGGCATTAGCCAGCACCACCTCCAGGGGCTGGGGCGCGGGCTTAACCGCCAGCAGGCGCAGCCGCAGTTGCTGCAGGGACGTCAGCTGACCAGCTCGGGCGGCCTGAAGGCAGGCCCGGTTGAGCAGGGCCAGGTCGCTGCTGGCCAGCAGACTCTGGAGGAGAAGGGCTGGCGAAGCCCCTGGATCCACCGGGCTGCCAGCCAACACCAGCCTCTCGGGAGCGGGTTCTGGGGAGGGCGCCGCCGCCGCCGACCAAGGCGCCAGGCCGACCAGCAGGGCGGCCGCGAGCAGGGGACGTGCCAGGCAGCACACCGGCGAGTAAAGAGGATGGGGCACGGCAAAGCCTCCACGCGGCGTCAACCTAGGGGAGGCCGCCTTCGCCCCCATTCCTTGATCCGGCTGCCATGTCCGACCCGGCGACCTCGCTAATCCCTGCCCGCGTGCTGGTGGTCGGGGGCGGCGGCCGCGAAAACGCCCTGGCCTGGGCCCTGGGCCGCAGCCACGGCGTTGAGGCGGTTTGGGTGGCGCCGGGCAATGGCGGCACGGCCGAACTGGCCGGCTGCAACCAGCTGGCGATTGCCGAATCCGACGCCAGCGGCCTGCTGGCAGCCTGCCTGGAGCTCGCCATCGAGCTGGTGGTGGTCGGCCCGGAAGGCCCCCTGGCAGCAGGTTTGGCCGACCGGCTGCGGGCCGGCGGCCTGGCCGTGTTTGGACCCGGGGCCGAGGGGGCCCAGCTGGAAGCCAGCAAACAATGGGCCAAGGCGCTGATGGTGGAGGCCGCCATTCCCACCGCCGGCTACTGGCCCGCCAGCAGCCGGGACCAGGCCTTGGCCATCCTCGAAGCCCAGGCCCGGCCGCTGGTGGTCAAGGCCGATGGCCTGGCCGCGGGCAAGGGAGTGACGGTGGCAGACAGCCTGCAGGAGGCCCGCGCCGCGATCGAGGAGATTTTTGAAGGACGCTTTGGCGATGCCGGCGCCAGCCTGGTGCTGGAAGAGCGCACCGAAGGCCCGGAGGTGTCGGTGTTCGCCCTCTGCGATGGCGAGCGCCTAGTGGTGCTGCCCCCCGCCCAGGACCACAAACGCATCGGCGAAGGCGACACGGGGCCAAACACCGGCGGCATGGGGGCCTATGCCCCGGCGCCCCTGCTCGATGACGCCGCCCTAGAGGACGTGCGCCAGCGTGTCCTGGCCCCCACCCTGGCGGCCCTAAGGGCCCGTGGCATCGACTACAGGGGGGTGATCTACGCCGGCCTGATGCTCACGCCCACGGGGATGAGCGTGATCGAGTTCAACTGCCGCTTCGGTGATCCGGAATGCGAAACCCTGATGCCACTACTGGGCCCGGAACTGGCCCAGGTGTTGTTTGCCTGTGCCACCGGCCGGCTGGACCTGGCTCCAGCGCTGACGATCGCGACAGGCTGCAGCGCCTGCGTGATTGCCGCTGCAGAGGGCTATCCGGGCGAAGTACGCCGCGGCGATCGAATCGACAGTCAGTTGGCCAGCAGCGACAGCTTGCAGCTCTTCCACGCCGGCAGCCAGCGCCAGGCCGATGGCAGCGCGGTGACCAGCGGCGGCAGGGTTCTTGCGGTAGTGGCCCAGGCGGACAGCTTCGACGCCGCCTTCGCGGCCGCCTATGGGGGCCTAGCCCAGGTGCACTTCGAGGGCATCACCTACCGGCGCGACATCGGCCACCAAGTGAGGCGTTCTTGAACTAATGCCCCTCAATCCTCGCGGCAACCAGCCCCCTCCCGTGCCCGCCAGCACCGCCCCCAGGCCAAGCGCTTCGGCGGCGGTCCTGCCGCTGCCTCGCCCAACTGCGGGCAGCAAGGGCGGCCAATCCCGCTCCTGGCAGGAGCGACTGCAGCGCTGGTGGGCCGAATTCAGTCTCCAGACCAAGCTGCTGGCTGTGGCCACCCTGGTGGTGAGCTTGATGATGACGGGGCTCACCTTCTTTGCGCTCAACAGCATCCAGAGGGATGTGCGCATGAGCGATACCCGCTACGCCCGCGACCTCGGCCTGCTGCTCTCCGCGAACGTCACGCCGCTGGTGGCCGAAGGCAATGACCGGGAACTGGCCGAGGTCGCCGAACGGTTCTGGCGATCCAGCCGCAGCCTGCGCTACATCTTCTTCGCCGATCCCGAAGGGTTGATCTACCTCGGTATTCCGATCAGCGGCAGTAAAGGCGGCAGTGAGTTGTTGCTCAGCCGCCGCCTTGAGCTACCCGACGATCTAGCCAAACGACCCCAGAGCCCCCTAGTGCGGCAACACCTGAGCCCCGACGGCCAGGTCACCGATGTGTTCGTGCCGATGGTGAGCAACGGCCGCTATTTGGGCGTGTTGGCCCTGGGCATCAACCCGAATGAGGCGGTGCTGGCCAGTGCGGCCCTGACCCGGGAAGTGACCGTGGCGGTGTTCATCTCGATCTGGGTTCTGGTGATTCTCGGCTCGGTCTTTAACGCCCTCACGATCACCCAACCAGTAAAGGAGTTGCTGCGGGGGGTGGGCTCGATTGCCGGTGGCGACTTCGGCGCCCGCATCGCCCTGCCCGTGGGCGGCGAACTAGGCGAATTGCTCAATGGCTTCAATGCCATGGCCTCCCAGTTGGAGGCCTATAACGAAGCCAACATCGAAGAACTGACCGCCGCCCAAGTAAAGCAGCAGACCCTGATTGCCACCATGGCCGATGGGGCCCTGCTTCTCGATGGGGCCGGCAAGATTGTGCTGGTCAACCCCACGGCCCGGCGCCTGTTCCGCTGGGAGGGCCGCAACCTGGAGGGAAGTGAACTCTGCGAGGAGCTGCCTACCCTGCTGGCCGTGGAATTGCAACAGCCCCTCGATGCGGTGCAAAGCGGCGAGAAGGACAGCAGCGATCTGCGCATCCAGCTGGGGGAACCAGCCCGCACCCTGCGGATTGTGTTGCAGTCGGTGCGAGATGCCAGTGGCGAAAGCCTCAAGGGCATTGCCGTCACCGTGCAGGATCTCACACGGGAGGTCGAACTTAATGCGGCCCAAAGCCGTTTTATCAGCAACGTCTCCCACGAGCTGCGCACACCGCTCTTCAACATCAAGAGCTACGTGGAAACGCTCCACGACATGCGCGACCAGCTCAGTGAGACGGTGCAGCAGGAGTTTCTGGCGATCGCCAATGCCGAAACCGATCGCCTCACCCGCCTCGTCAACGATGTGCTCGATCTTTCCCGGTTGGAATCGGACCGCAGCTGGACGCTAGAACCGGTTGAATTACCCCCCGCAATCGAGCAAACCCTGCGCAACTACCGCCTCAATGCCGATGACAAGGGGGTGCAACTTGAGATGGATGTGGAACAGAATCTGCCGCGGGTACTTGCCAACTGGGACCTGCTCTTGCAGGTGCTCGACAACCTGGTGGGCAATGGCCTCAAGTTCACGGCCGCCGGTGGCCAACTAATGATGCGGGCCTATCTCTGGCCCGACATCTGCCAGCTGGATCCGAGCACGGCGCCCAAGGGAGACAGCCCCACCTGCGAACTCAGTTCGCCCCTGCCGCGGCTTCGGATCGAAATTGCCGATACAGGCGCCGGCATTTCGCTCGATGACCAGAGCCGGATCTTTGAGCGCTTTTACCGGGTCGAAAATGCCGTGCATACGGAAGTGGGTACGGGCCTAGGCCTCTCGATTGTGCGGGGCATTCTCGAAAAACACGCCAGCCGCATTCAGATGGTGAGCGAACCGGGCTGCGGCACCACCTTCTGGTTTGACCTTCCGCTCGAGCAATCCGACAGCGACGAGCTGGTGCTCAGCAGCGAACGTCGCCGCCAGGAGCAGGGCAGCCGCCTGCAGGAGGACATCGAGGCCGCATGGGCATGAAGCCCGCCGGGTCTCGGCCTCCTGCCATGGATGGGGCCTCTATTGGACTAGACCCTCAGAGGGCGCCAGAGTCAGTCCTGGGCGAAAGGTACAAAGTCTCTAGACGCCCCAAAGCAAAGCATGCGGGCTAGAGCTTGTCTTCGCTGGCGACCCCCCGGGCGATGCGGGCCAACTCACTACGTTCGTCGGTGCTGATGCGGTGGGGCACACCACTGATGATGCGCTCGAAGTTGGAGAAGGAATCCTTAATTTCCGGCCCATTGCCGGTGATCACAAACTCGCGGATTCCCTTGTCATGCCAGGAGCCGCGCATTTTGAACACATTGAGGGCCCGAGCCATTTCACCGCGAATCTCCACGTATTGGAGCAGCAGGATCGTGTCGGTGATTGTGGAGATATGGGAATCGGTGATCGAGTGGCTGCCCATGAACTCCTCGGAGGTGTTCGTGAAGAAGCCGGCGATCTCTTCCTGCTTGGCATAGCCCGTGACACCGATGACAAACTGGCGGAAGGCGTTGTGGCTGACGCCCCGGGCTAGGGCTGAAAGCGAATCGATCGCCATGCGCGAGGGCTTGAATTCACCAATTTCAGTTTTGATGATCTGCAGGTGATCCTCGAGGCCAGTGGATTCGGGATAGGCACAGATGATTTTGAGCAGGCCATCGCGCTCCATCTGCTCAAAATCAATGCCCCAGCTGGTGCCATTACGCAGCAGCTGGGCCCGGGATTCCTCATAAGCAAACAAGATGGCCCGCTCCTTGTTGGCGCAGGCATTCTCCACAAACTTACTAACCAGCAGGGTTTTGCCCGTGCCGGTGGCTCCGGTGGCCAGGATGATCGAGTCCTTAAAGAAGCCGCCACCGCACATCTCATCAAGCCGGGGCACGCCCGAACTGACCCGCACGTTCGAAGAACGCTGGGTGAGCCGCATGGCACCCAATGGAAAGATGCTGACACCATGGGCGCCCATGGTGAAAGGGAACTCCCCTTTCATGTGGGTGGTGCCCCGCAACTTGAGGATTTCAACGGTGCGGCGCCGCCGCTCGCCTTCAAGCACGTTGCGCAGGATCACAACATTGTCGGACACGAATTCCTCAACGCCGTAACGGGCGATCGGCCCATATTCATCAATGCGCTCGGTGGTCATCACCGTGGTGACCCCGATTTCCTTAAGCCGGGCAATCAGGCGGAAGATTTCACGGCGGACCACCGAAACCGCATCATATTGCTGGAAAACGGCCGTGATCGAATCGATCGCCACCCGCTTGGCCTTGTATTTACGAATCGCGTAGTTGATCCGTTCAATCAGTCCGGAAAGATCAAAGCTACCCGCCACATCCTGACCATCAGGATCAGGCGACGCATCAAGGATGAAAAGCTTATCCTGCTCGACCATCTCCTGGAGATTCCAGCCAAAGCTAGAGGCATTGCGCAAAATATCGAGGGGCGATTCCTCAAAGGTGACAAAAATGCCGGCCTCATCAAACTGACGAATGCCGTTGCAGAGGAAATTGAGCGAGAACACGGTTTTGCCCGTTCCCGAAGTGCCACTGATCAGGGTCGAGCGACCAATCGGCAGGCCGCCATGGCAAACATCATCGAAGCCCTCGATCCCAGTAGGCAGCTTCTGCACCTGCATCAGGGGGTGGCCGGGGCTTGCGAAACTGGGGTCCTGCATGAAACGGGAACGGCTCTAAAGAGGCAATCGGAAGGGTTGGGAAACGGGCAGGGCGGCCCCGTTCAAGCTCAGGGAGAGTCCAAGGGCGGGCCCAAGGCCACCGGCACGTCCAGCAGTGGCTCACTACTGACATCCAAAGCCCTGACATCCAAAGCCTTGACATCCAGGGCCTTGACCTCCTGGACCTTGCCACCCTGGCCCCTGGGGTCCAAGGGCGGCTCGATCCGATCAGCGGACCCTGACGCCCCGGCGCCGGCATCGGAGCCTTGCGGCTCAGGTGCATGGCGTTGGCTGGGCTGGAGCTCGCCTGGATCCAACTCGTTGGCGTCGAAGTTGTTGGAGTTGAAGTTGTTGGAGTCAAAGTCGCTGGAGCTACCGAAGGATTCTTCGTTGAGCTCCTCATAGAGTAGATCGAGGCCGATCAACACTTTCTCGCGATCGGACAAGTCACCAATAATGCGGCGCACTGGCGGCGGCAAAATCTTCGCCAGCGTAGGGGTCGCTAAAATCTTGTCTTCTTCTGCCAGCTGGGGATTCTGCAGAACATCGATCACTTTCAGGGCATAAACCCCTTGAAATTCCGTATCAAGAATATTGCGCAGGGTCTTGAGAGCTCGCATTGAATTGGCCGTGTTGCCAGCCACGTAGAGCTTGAGGATATAGGTCCTGCGGGGAGCCATCAGGCCACCTCATGGGCCAGGGCCAGGGAATCCAGGCGGGGGGCCTGCGGCGATTGCAGGGGCCCATCCGGTGGAACCGAGCGTCGATACATCTCACAAAGATGGGCCATCACATCAAGCAGGGCCAGGCGGTAGTCCTGCAGAAAGTCGTTTTTGTGCCCCTCTAGCTTGAGCTGCTTCCCGAAACTGTCAATCAAGTTCATGTGAATCTCCACAGCTTTGGTAATGGGCAGGTCGCTGAAAAAGGCCGTATGCACAAAGCTCTCTAGGGCCTGGTTGGCCGCCGCAGGGTCGCGAAAATAACTGATCAGCAGGTCGCGGTAGGTGCGCTCCAGGGAGGAGAGCAACTCCTGCCGCTCCCGTTGGGGCAGGTGGCGCAGGAAGCGGGAGGGGTCCCGTTTGTAAAAAACCCCTAGATAGCCCAGGCGCTCCTTAAGCCGGTTGGGCAGGCGCCAGCGCTCAGAGGGGGCGGACCCGCCGGACTGGGCCGCAGCATCCCCCGCATCAGCTTCACTGGCCCCATCATCCCCGGCCTCCGCTGCCGTGGCTAGCCCCCGCCGCAGGAAACGGGATACGGCCGCATCAATGCTGTAGGTGAGCTGCTCAAGCTGGTCGCCGGGCAGGTGGACCTCCACCTCGTGGTAATCGATCTGGCCGCTGACATCGCCCACCACCACAGCCGGCAGCAGCAGGCCCTTGCGGATCAGGCCCTCAAGCAGGTCCCGGGAGAAGGCCCCCTGCTGCAGCAAGACCACATCAAAAGCCTCCCGGCGCCGGTCCAGCTCGGCGAGGGGATCGGCCTGGGAGCCCAGATCTTCGAGCTCGTAACGGCCACCCTTAAGCCACTGGCGGCAGGCCGACAGCAGCAGGGGATCACAGAGCAGGGAGGCGATGGTGAGAGCCGGCTGGGACATCGGAGCCTTGATCGGCCCTGAACAACCCAGCTAGTGTTGACGATCGGGCCCCAAAAAGGGGAGGATCCTTGTTTGTCTTTCGATTGCCGTGCGGCAGGCCGAATGACGGCATCCCCTGCTCCGCGGCCTGACCCTGGGCCAGGAGCCCTGGAACCGCCGTCAGCCTGCCCATGCCCGAGTCCGCCATGACCACAACCCAGCCCAGCAGCGCCGCCACTCCCCCCGAGGCGGACTCCCCAGCCAGCAGCGGTTCCTACGCGATTGTCGAGGCTTCTGGCCAGCAGTTCTGGATCCAGCCCAACCGCTACTACGACCTCGACCGGATCAACGCCGAAGTCGACAGCACCGTGACCTTGGAGAACGTGCTCTTGGTGAAGGACGCCAGTGGTGCCACCTTGGGCCATCCGTTCATCACCGGCGCCACGGTGGAGTTGAAGGTGCTGGCCCACCGTCGCGGGCCGAAGATCATTGTCTATAAAATGCGCCCTAAGAAAAAAACTCGCCGCAAGAACGGCCACCGCCAGGAGCTCACCCGGGTGCTGGTTCAGTCGATCACCGTGGCCGGCAAGGCCCTGGTCTGAAGCTGGAGCCGTAGGCGTTCCTCGCCGGAACGCCTGATCCGATGGCCCCAAATCGGAGTTTCTAGGCTCAGCGTTTCCCCCATTCAGGTTCCGGTTTTCAGTCTCCAGTCCGTCCCCTCGACCCCGTCTTCCCCATGGCCCATAAGAAAGGCACAGGCTCCACACGCAACGGCCGCGACTCCAATTCCAAGCGCCTTGGCGTCAAGCGCTTCGGCGGCGAAGCCGTGACCGCCGGCTCGATCCTGATCCGCCAGCGCGGCACCTCGGTGCTGCCCGGCAACAACGTGGGCCGCGGCTCCGACGACACCCTCTTCGCCCTAATTGATGGCGTCGTGAGCTTCGACTCGATTACCCGGAGCCTGCGTAACCGCAAGCGCATCAACGTCACCGTTGCCTGAAACAAACCCCCAGGCTGGCTGCCAAGCAGGCAAGGTCAGGGCCCCGTGCCCTGGCCTTTTTTTGTGACTAGCGGCCCCCGGGCCAGCCCCCTCAGGCGGGCGCCTGGAGCCGGTAGGCCCGGGTGGTGATCAGGTAGGGGTGAAACACCTCAAGGAAACGCCGTTGCAGGGTGGTGAAAAAGCGATTCACCAGGGCCTCGTCATCGAAGTGGAAGGGATACTCGCCCTTAAAACCCTTGAAGAAATACCAGTTCAACAGGGCCACGCCCGAGCCCGTGAGCCGGCGGGCAAAAATCTCCAACTGGGCGGCGGGGTCGCCCAGATGTTCGAGCACATCGAGGCACACGATCGTGTCGAACTGCGGGGGTAGGGCCGGATCGTCCAGGTCGCGGAAGCAGCGCAATTTGGCGGCCAGCCCCAGGGCCTCGGCCCGGGCCGCCACGAAGGCGCGGTTGTGGGGATTGAGATCCACGAACCAGACCTGCTCCACCTGGGGTAGGGCCGCCGCCGCCAGGGCATGGCTGCCGATGCCGCCGCCGAAATCAAGCACCTGGCCGCGGGCGAAGCGCTGCTGCAGGCGCAGGGTGTCGGCGATGTAGTCGGCGCTGCCGAGGTGCCAGGCGGCCAGCTCGATCAGGTGGGCCGTGCCGACGGTGTCTTCGTAGAAGCGGGTGGCATCGGCCGGATCAAAGGCCTGGTCCACCGCCCCCGGATGCAGGTCCGCCAGCTGGGCCGTGGCCTGGGGCAGCAGGGCCTCCAGCTGGGCGGGGTCTAACTGCAGGAAAGGGGCAAGCTGGGCCTTGAGGCCAAAGCCATCGGCCAGGAAACCCTCCACGTCCAGACGGGGCAGGGGGGGGGCCATGGCAGCAGGGGCGCCGCTGGGACTGGGGGACAGGCTCATAGGGACACCGTAAATCGCTCCCGGTGAGCAAGCAGGTGCCAGCGTCCAGCCAGGAGCAGAACTTCAGCCATGGGCACCTGGCGCCGACAAGGCCCCTACAGACGGTGCTGGCCCCAGGCCGGATGCAACAGTGCCCAGTGTTGAAGCACCTGCGCCGATGCCGCCCGAGTCCCAAGCGGTCGCCAACCTGGGCACCCCAGCGCCGGCAGCACCAACGCCTCAAGCCCAGGAGCTCTGTGGCTTCCTGGTGCTGGATAAACCTTCCGGGCTCACCTCCCATGGCTGCGTCGCCCAGGTGCGGCGCGCCTATGGGCTCAAGCGGGTCGGCCATGGCGGCACCCTCGATCCTGCCGTCACCGGCGTGCTGCCGATCGCCCTGGGGGGAGCCACCCGCCTACTGCCCTACCTCACGGGCGAGAAGCGCTACCGGGGGGTGGTTCGCCTGGGCCTGCGCACCAGCAGCGATGACCTCAGCGGCGACCGGCTCGAAGAGCGGCCGGTGCCATCCCTGGACCTGGGAGAGCTGGAGGCGGCCTTAGCTCCCTTCCGGGGGACGATCCAGCAACGCCCCCCCAATGTGTCGGCGGTGCATGTGGATGGCGAGCGGGCCTACAAGCGGGCCCGTCGCGGCGAGGAGCTCAACCTGGCCAGCAAAACGGTGACGATCCGCGAGCTCCACCTGTTGGGCTGGGACCCCGAACGGGCCGAACTGGAGCTGGCGGTGGCCTGCACAGCTGGCACCTACATCCGCGCCCTGGCCCGGGACCTGGGCGAGGCCCTCGGCTGTGGGGGCTGCCTGGCCGAGCTGCGCCGCACCGGCGCCCTGGGCTTTGATCTGGGTCAAAGCGTGCCCCTAGATCGGCTCCAGCTGGCACCGCCGCCGCAGCTGCTGGACCCGCTTGTGGTGTTAGGCCACCTAGAGCGCCACCAACTCTCAGGCGAAGCGGAGCTGGCCAGCTGGCGTTGCGGCCGCAGCCTCGACACCAGCCTGGAACTGCCAGACGGCACGGCCGTGGTGGTGGTAGGCCCCAATGGCTCCCTAGCGGGCATGGCCCAGGCCCAGGCCGGAGGCCTCCAGCCCAGACTCGTGTTGCAGGCCAACGGCTAAGGGGAGGTCCCAGCCGACCTGGGCAACCCACGCGGCCACGCCAGCAGCCGAGCAACCAGAACACCCAGTCCGTTCCCAGCTCCCCTCCCATGGCCGGCCACAGCAAATGGTCCCAGATCAAACGCAGCAAGGCGGTGGTCGATGCCAAACGGGGCGCCCTGTTCACCCGCCTGGGGCGGGAAATCACGGTGTCGGCCCGGGGAGGCAGCGATCCGGCGGCCAATTTCCAGCTGCGCACGGCGATCGAAAAAGCCAAGGCGGCCGCCATGCCCAGCGGCAACATCGAGCGGGCGATCGCCAAGGGGTCCGGCCAGGGATCGGGCGCCGGTGACCAGTTCGAGGCCGTGCGCTACGAGGGCTACGGCCCGGGCGGCATCGCCATCTTGATTGAGGCCTTCACCGACAACCGCAACCGCAGCGCCGCCGAACTGCGCCTGGCCTTCAACAAAAACGGCGGCAACCTAGGCGAAACCGGCTGCGTGGGCTATTTGTTCGAGCACTTGGGCGTGGTGCGCCTGGGGCCGGCCAGCACCTTGGGCAGCACCGAGCAGGGTGCCAAGGCCACTGGCAACGACGGCTCCCGGTCAAAAGCATCAGCTCCAGGGACAAGTCCAACCGGCTGGCTCGATGAAGACGCCCTGCTGGAAGACCTCCTGGCGCTCGAAGACCTGGGCGGCCCAACCGTTCTCACCTACGACTTGGACGGCGACCACGGCCAGCGCAGTGGCGCTGAACTGGTGACGGCTTACGCCGACCTGGAGTCCCTGCAGGACCAGCTGCGCTCGAAGGGCTGGCCCGTGGCCAGCTGGGAGCACCTCTGGATCGCCCAGACCAGCTGCCGGGTTACCGATTCGCAGGTGCTCGCTAGCTGCTTGAAATTGCTGGATGCCCTCGAGGAGCTGGATGACGTGCGCAGTGTGACGACGAATCTGGAGGCGGAGGAGGGGTTGATGGCGGGGGTGCTCGGGTGAGAATAAGTTATCACTTTCAGATAATCTCAATCAATTAACATCATCTAAAAAGACGAAGTTGAATCCCCATGAGGTTCCCAAGCTGGCGCATTAACCAATCCCCTCCTAAAGGCCAATCCACAACCAGGTCACACCGAGTCAAATCAGTGGCCCATGCGTCAAGTTCCAATAAATAAACCCTAAGCCGAGTACTGCCATCTTGGCAAACAACAAGCTTGATCCTTGAGGTGAGATGTCCTGACGCCCTAAGATCAGCAATCAATTGATTACTGGAAGCCATGGAACAGGCCGCTAGTTACCCCCGCCCGCCCCTGCTGGTGCCCTGCCAGGACCAAATCCTGGTCAAAGCAGGGGGTGTCGTGATTTGCGAAACAACCACCAGCTTTCGGGTGCTGGAAACATTCCATCCCCCCACCTACTACCTGCCGCCCGAATCGTTTCGCCTCGACCTGCTCCAACCAGCGGTGGGCGCCAGCTTCTGTGAATGGAAGGGGGTGGCCCGCTATTTCGATCTGGTGCTGCCCTCCCCAGGCGGCGAGCCGGAGCAACGCCTGCGCAAGGTGGTTTGGCAGTATCCCCAGCCCAGCGCGGCCTTTGCAGCGATCGCCGGTTGGCTGGCCCTCTACCCGGGCGCCATGGGCGGCTGCTGGGTGAATGGGGAAGCCGTGATCGCCCAACCGGGTGGCTTCTACGGCGGCTGGATCACCTCCCAAGTGCAAGGGCCATTCAAAGGAGATCCCCTGCATCCGGAGCTGCGGTAACAGGGTTCAAACCAGCGCGGCGGCCTGGACTCTTCCTGCCTAAATACACAGGAATACGCCAAGCGCGCAGTCACATAATAACAACTTAGCCACCTCAAAAAAGACTAAAAGAGCAAGCAGTCGGAGCCATACAAGAAGGCGAGCGAAGCGTCATCAGCTCGCCCAACCTACACTCGCCAATCAGTTCAAATCCACCGCGACAGACCACTCAATTATCAACAGATTGCCTATTGTCTTGCTACTCGATTCACGACATCCGTTCAACCCAACGACACTGCAAGCCCACACCCTGCAAGCCCCATGGGCCTACCGACCCAGTCGAGGCGTTGAATCCCTCACAACGCAGCTCAAGCCCCGTGGCCTTCCACGCCCAGTCCCAAGGATCGCTCTTGCATTTTGCTATAGTGGCTTGGAGAATTTAGTGTTGCTATCGTCGACCGTCATGACTGAAATTGAAGAAATCAACAGACTCGTAACATTTGCCCTTGTCGACGGCAAATTACGCATCCAACAAGTCAATGGCAACGTCTGGGGAGACGTTAAAGGCAGTATTGAAGGCAGTGTCCGAGGCGATATCTTTGGTGATGTTGAAGGCAGCGTCGAAGGCAATGTCGGCTGCGATGTCGGAGCCAATGTGGGCCGCCATGTGCTCGGCAATGTCAACGGCAATGTGGAAGGCAGCGTTTGGGGTGACGTCAAAGGCGACGTTTGGGGCAATGTTTATGGAAAAGTCGAGGGGAACCCTGGGGGCGATAGCGAGGGCAAGCCTGAATAAGTAAAGGGGCAATTCCTCACACCCGTAAACAGCCCAACCGACTCGCCGCCGCCTCATCAACCATCACCCTCAGGCGCGGATGGCCCTGCAACCAGCT
Source organism: Synechococcus sp. UW140 (assembly GCA_945860085.1). GTDB lineage: Bacteria > Cyanobacteriota > Cyanobacteriia > PCC-6307 > Cyanobiaceae > BAIKAL-G1. The sequence continues at coordinate 42,340 of CAMAPJ010000004.1, forward strand.
GGCCGGCAGCTGGGGCTGGGGGGGCTCCTCCAGGCTGCGCCGCAGGATCTCGGCCTTAGCCTCACCGCTCACCACCAACACCACGGTTTCGGCCGCCAGGATCTCGACCAGGCCCACGGTGATCGCCCGCTGGGGCACCCCCGCCAGACCCGCTGCAAAGAAGCCGGCGTTCTGGAGGCGGGTGGCCGGGTCCAGTCCCAGGCAGCGGGTTGGTGCTCCGGGCCCGCAGGGGGGTTCGTTAAAGCCCACATGGCCGTTATCGCCCAGCCCCAGCAGTTGCAGACCCAGACCGCCGGCAGCGGCAATCGCTTGGCCGTAGCGGCGGGCTTCCTGCTCGGGATGGCGCGCCAGGCCATCGGGCAGGCGCAATTGCTCTGGCTCCAGAGCCAGGGGGCCGCCCAAGCTGCGCGCCATGCTGGCGGCAAACGATTCCGGATCATCAGGCCCCAGGCCCACATATTCATCGAGGTTGAAGCTGGACCAGCCCGCCAATCGCTGCTGGCGGTCCTGGCTCGCCAAGCCACTCAGCTGCTCCACCAAGGCGGCGTAGACGGGCTCCATCGTGCGGCCGGTGGCCAAGCCGAGGGGCTTGGCGGGGGCACCCGCCGGGCTCGGGCGCAAACCAGCCAGCACCAGGGCCGCCACCCTTTGGCCCAGGGCCTCGGCACTGGCAGCCACCTCAACCGACCACCGTGCCAAGCCCCAATCCCCGTCCTTTCGGCCAGCCTGTCAGGGTGTGGCGCCGAGCGTGAGCGAGCGCGGACGGCCCGTGATCGCGCCCAGGCTGAGGCGCATCTGCAGCACAGGCGCGAGACCCGCCAGGGTGGTGTACTGGCGCAGCTGGGTGCCCCGGTAGTAGTGCTGCAGGATCTGCTCAAAGCCCTCGCCGCGCCGGGCCATCCCCAAAGCCCCCCATTGGCTCATGCCGATGCCATGGCCAAAGCCATGGCCGATCGCCACCCATTGCAAGCGAACAGGGGCGCTGCGGCCATCCCAAGCGGGCAGGGGCGGCGGCGCCAGCAGCGGCGCTGCGGAAGCAAAGGCCCCCGGTGTCAGGCCCCCCACCACCAACAGTGACGACTTCGCCCCGGAAGGAACTGGCTCGCCGGAAGCGACTGGCGCCCCCGAGCCCCGGGCCGCGATTGGCGCCGGCGTTGCTAGGCCGGCAGCTAGAGCTGCGAAGGCCGGGCCAGCCCCCTGGGGGGCAGCGGCCGTAGACGGGGTTAGGCCCGGCGCCTGGCCAGGAGCGATTGCCGCGAGCTGGCCCGGGGCAGCCCAGGCCTGGGCGCTGAGCAGGGGGGCGCTGAGCAGGGGGGCGCCAAGGGGCTCTCGGGCGAATTGCACCAGGGTGCTTTTCAGCCCCAGACGGGAGCGCAGCTCAGCGCCCGTGAGCACTAAAGATCCCACCGAGCCCACCACCCGGGCCTGGCGCACGCGGCCACTGGAAGTGCTCGAAAGCACCTCAATGCGCTCAAGGCTGCCGATCTCAGGAAACCCCTTACGAACCAGGTCGTCGCTGAGGGGCAGGCGCCAATCGCGCACGGGGGAATCCTGGTCGAAATCGGCGACGCTGACCAGGTAGGGCAGCTGCTGGGCCCAAAGGTCGCCGCTGTTTTCGGTGTTGCCACCGCTGCTGCTGTGGAAGACGGCCTCAATCAGGCCCTCGCCGAAGGTGAGCACCAGGCCGCGGGTGCCGGCCACCGCCGCTTGGGTCGACGCGGTTTCCGCCTCCACCCCCAGGTACATCTGGCTGGCGACCGTGGACTTGAGGTCGTAGGCCCGGCCGCTGCTGGGGCGCAGGGCCCTTAGCGCATAGGTGCGGGCGGCCACCGCCTGGGCCCGTAGGGCCTCCAGGGGCCAACTGGCGGGCATCTCACTACCGACAACACTGGCCAGATAGGTCTCCAGGCCCACCAGATTCACCGCCTGCAGACCGTTCCCCTGGGGACGGATCATCAGCGTGCCCCGGTAGCGGTGTTTCTGCAACCAGATGCTGCCGTCCGTGCCTGGCGCCGGCAGGGGCTCCACCACCAGCTCCTTGACCCGCAGGCGCTGGGGCCCGGCCGAGGTGGATCGGGAAGCAACCGCCGCCGAGGCAATCACCGCCGAGGCAATCGCCTTCGCGCCCCCTGCCGAACTGGCTTCAGGCCTCGGGGAGGAGTTGGCGAAATCGGCAGGGCGCGCGCCCGCAAGAGCTGGCAAACCTGGGCCCCGAACAAAGGCAGATCCGGTGGCGGAGTCGTAGCCGAGGGAGGGGGCCGTTGCGGCGGACGCGACGGAGCTGGTCGGGCTAGACATCCCGGACGGGCCGGCGGCGCTGGGGCCTGGGGCCTTGGCGCTGGGGCCTGGGGCCTTGGGGCTCGGGGCGTTGCCGGCCCCAGACGCCTCCACCAGCCCCAGCACCTGGGAGCCATCCAGCTGCAAGCGCAGGAGCTGGTCCGGGCCCAACTCCATCACCACCTGGCCCGAACCATCACGCAGGCGCAGGCGGCTGCCGGCGGGGGCCCGCACGGTGAGCGCCTGGGCTTCGCGAAGCAACACCCGCACCTGGGGCCCAGCCAGGGCGGCCCGATCAGCCTGGACAGGCGCGGAGTCCGGTGCTGCCCCGGCCCGGGGCAGGCCAATTAGCAGGCCGCCCAACAACAGGGTGGCGGCCAGGCTGCGGCGCTGGAGCGGGGGGATCAAGGGCATCGGCTCAGGCGCCCGGGCGCGGCAGCAGGACGCGCGGCCCAGCAACCGCGACAAGGGGCCCATTCTGGCCGCGCCCAGGCCAGGGCGCCAGCTCAGGACCACTGGCCCAAACACAACTTGAGGCCAGCACCCGGGGCGCAGCCCCGATCCACGCCCCATCCCCCCTGAACAGCCGCCCAGACCAGCACCAGCAATGGGCTGCGGTTCGACGTGGCAGCATGCCAATCCCAGATCAACCGGTGCGGCACCGGGGAGACGCTCCAGCCGTGCAGGTCACTTTTCTGGGGACGAGTTCCGGCGTCCCCACCCGCTCGCGCAACGTGTCAGCCGTGGCGTTGCGCTTGCCCCAGCGGGCCGAGCTCTGGCTGTTCGACTGCGGCGAGGCCACCCAGCACCAGTTCCTGCGCAGTGACCTGCGTGTTTCGCAGCTGCGGCGGATCTTTGTCACCCACATGCATGGTGACCACGTCTATGGCCTGCCAGGGCTGCTGGCCACCCTGGGCCTGGCGGGTGCCAGCCCCGGCATCGACCTCTACGGCCCCGACCCCCTGCGCGATTACCTCGAGGGGGTGATGCGCACCACCTCGACCCGGATCAGCTATCCGCTCCGCAGCCACCGGGTGCGCGCCGCCGCCACCAGTGGCGCCTTACTGCTCGATGACGGCGACCTAACCGTGCGCTGCACGCCCCTCAACCACCGGGTGCCTGCCTACGCCTACCGGGTGGATCAAAAACCCAAACCCGGCCGCTTCGATGTCGAGAAAGCCAAGGAGCTCGGCATTCCACCCGGGCCGATTTACGCGGCCCTCAAGGCAGGCCAGAGCGTGACCCTGGAGGACGGCCGCGTGATTCGAGGCGAGGCCCTCTGCGGCCCGGAGCAACCCGGCAAAAGCCTGGTGTATTGCACCGACACGGTGTTCTGCGAGGCCGCCGTCGAGCTGGCCCGGGGGGCCGACCTGCTGATCCACGAATCCACCTTTGCCCACGGCGAGGCGGAGATGGCCTACCAACGCCAACACTCGACCAGCACGATGGCGGCCCAAACCGCCGCCGAGGCTGGGGTGAAGCAGCTGGCCCTCACCCACCTCAGTCCCCGCTACGTCGCCGGCAATCCGCTCACCCCAGACGACCTGCTAGCGGAAGCGCGCACGATCTTCCCGGCCACCGTAATGGCCAAGGATTTCCTCACCCTGGAGGTGGGCGGCGCCTGAGCGCCGCTGCAACAGTTCGTGATCCCGCCCCAGGGGGCCCATTCCCCGTGATACAAGGGCTTTGCTGCGGTTCATCCCCGCCTTATTGCCGGCTTTTTCGATGGCCTCTTTTTTCTCTTCTACGCTGCGCTTCCTGGCGCGAACCCTGCTGGTTCTGCCCTTGATGCTGCTGGTGAGTTTCGCCGGCCCTGCCACCGCAGCCCAGTGGACCACCGATCAACTCACGGTGCCGGCTGATCCCGCTGGCACCCCTGTGACCTTCAGCGAACAAGACGTCAAATCGGGTCGCAAGCTGTTCAACGACAGCTGCGGAACCTGCCACGCCGGTGGGATCACCAAGACCAACCAGAACGTGGGCCTCGACCCCGAAACCCTGGCCCTGGCCACCCCGCCCCGCAATTCGGTGGACTCCCTCGTGGACTACATGAAGGACCCCACCTCCTATGACGGCGAATACAGCATCTCCGACCTGCACCCGAGCCTGCGCAGCAGCGACGTGTTCGTCAAAATGCGCGACCTCGACGAAGACGACCTGCGCCTGATCGCCGGCTACATCCTGGTGGCTCCCAACGTCCAGGGCGTCCAGTGGGGCGGCGGCAAGATCTACTTCTGATCTGGCCTCCTGCCGCTGGCCTCTGGCTGGGATATCAGGCCTTGAACCCGGGTTCAGCCATGGCGATGGCCCCCGGTTCTGGCTCTTGAGCCCAGACCATCCCTTGAACCGCGGTCCCCACCGCGGTTTTTTGTTTGGAGGCAAGCCAGTTCGGGCAGCCAGTCCATCGAGCCCCTGGCCGGCCGCGGGCTGGAGGGTGAGCCTCCTGGGAGGGCCGTTCAAAGGGGCCGGGTGCAGAGAATCCCGTGGCGGAGCCCTCAAAGGCTCCCTTGAGGGCTCCCTTGAGGGCTCCGCTCTCGACTCAGTTGCGGACTGCATCCTCAGGAGCTGGCGCCGGGGGCCGGTGGCTGACTGTTGGCCGAATCGAGCGAGCCCGGTTGTTTGCTGTACCACCACTCCTGCAGGGCCGGGCTGAGCCGCTGGGCAAACAGGGTCAACACGGTGCGGGTGGGCCTGGAGCCGGGCTCCAACAGCTCCACCGCATAGGAGGGGCAGCGACGCGAGGCCAGATCGGCGACGAAGCGGCGGCCTATGCGCCGCCAGCTCGGCTCCTTGCTGTGCCAGGCCAGCCGGCAGCAGGGCCAAGGCAGCTCATCGCGGTCAAACAAGCGGCAGCAGGGCCCCAGCACCCGGTAGCTGTACTGGCCGCCGAGGCTGGGGTGCTCACTGCCTGGCTCAGGCAACTGCTCCAGCAGGGGCAACTTCTCCCCTAAGGGCAACTTCTCCCCCGGGGAAAACTGAGAGCCGACAGGAGCCATGGTCACGGCGAGCGGCGCAGGGGGACAAGAACAAAAAAGCCACCCCGCAGGGTGGCAGAGGAACGGAACCGCTCAAGCCCGAAGGCCGTTGCGGCGGCTCAATAAAGCTCTTCTTCGGAGTGGGTCTTGATCGTGCAATCGGAGGTGGGGTAAGCGACGCAGGTCAGCACGAAACCGGCTTCGATTTGGTCGTCGTCGAGGAAGCTCTGGTCCGACTGGTCAACGGTGCCGGAGGTGAGCTTGCCGGCGCAGGTGCTGCAGGCGCCAGCGCGGCAGCTGTAAGGCAGGTCAATGCCCTGCTCTTCCGCGGCGTCGAGGATGTACTGGTCGTCGGGAACTTCAATGGTCTTGTTGAGGCCCTCGCCTTCATTGACGAGGGTGACCTTGTAGGAAGCCATGGAAAGAATTGGGGCTCACAGGCTCCTGGAGAATCCGGGCCTGTAGGACCGCACCGTCCTACATCCTCCAGAGGCTGTTCCCGTGGATCGGGGCCGCCTTTTCCGGGAAGGCCAATCAAAGGCAGGGCTCCCATCAGCCTGCCTTATGCAACTGGCCGGGCCGAATGGATTGCGAGTAATCCCCATTGGCTCTGCTGGGCCACCAGCTCGGCACGCCAGCCGGCCGCCGCTAGGGCCTGGCTGAGACCCTCCACCTGGCTGACCAGCAGGCCGCTGAGTAGGCCCACCCCGCCTGGGGCGAGAACTGTGGCGAAGGCCGGCGCTAGGGCCTCAATCACCGGCGCCAGGATGTTGCAGAGCAGTAGGTCGGCGGGCTGGCCCGCCAGCAATGCCGCAAGCCCCTCCACCGACCCCTGGGCCACCTGCAGGGAGCCCACTCGGTCCTGGGGGCCCCTGGCTAGGGCTGCCCCAGCCCCGCCAGCGGCCCCAGCCCCATGGGCGGAACCGACGACTCCAGCGTCCCCCCCGGGGACCGAGGGCGCAGCAGGGGCGCCAAAGCCGTTGCAGGCGGCATTGGCCCAGGTCGCCCGCACGGCCAGCGGATCGCAGTCAACCGCGAACACCTGGCAGCCATGGGCTGGGGCCGAGGCGGCTGGCGCCCCTAGGGCAGCACCGGCGGTGAAGAGTTTGAGGGCAGCGAGGGCCAGGATGCCGCTGCCGCACCCCAGATCCGCCACCCGCACGGGTCGGGTTTGGCCCTCCCTTGGGCCCTCTGGCCCCTCCGCCCAGCGCTCGAGGGCCTCCAGACAGAGGCGGGTGGTCGGGTGGCTGCCGGTGCCGAAGGCATTGCCGGGATCGATGCGGATCGCCAGCCGATCAGCGAATTCAACCGGGCAGTCGAGCCAGGCCGGCAACACCAGCAGCCGGGACCCGACCGGATCGGGCTGCCAATGCTGCTTCCAGCTGAGGCTCCAGTCCTCATCGCCCTGCTGCTGCCAGGTGATCGGCGGCAGGGTCAGGCCAAAGGGGTCACTCAGGGCGGCCAGGGCCAGCTCCAATTGCCGCCGCTCCGGCTGCGGCCAGTCGGCCGCCGGCAACCAGGCCAGCAGCTGGCGCTGGTCCGGGGTCCGGGGGGTGTGCTCAATCGCCACCCGGTGAATCCCTAGGGCCTGGAGCTTCCAGAGCAGGGATTCCTCCAGCTCCGGCAAGGCCAGCAGTTCCAGGCGCCACCAGGTCTGGAGATCGGCCCCAGCTTGGGCCCGTACCGGTGTGGGGGCTGGTGCGGAACCCGGTGGCTGGCCAGCTGTCGGGTCGTCGGGGCTCGGGTCAGGCCTCAAAGGGTCACAGGATGGGATTCCTGGATGCCCTCGATGGCGTGGATCGTGGCCAGCAGGCTGGCGGGGATCGGATCGTCAAGGCTGAGCACCATCACGGCATCGCCGCGCACGATGCGGCGGCCCACCTGCATCGAGGCAATGTTGACGTTGTGCTCGCCCAGCACCGTGCCGAGGTTGCCGATGATCCCGGGCATGTCCCGGTGACGGGTGAAGAGCATGTGACGGCTGGGGGTCACATTGACCGGGAACTCATCGATCGTGGTGATGCGCAGGTCGCCATCGGCGAACACCGCCCCGGCCACGCTGTGGTTACCCCTAGCCCCCTTCGAGGAGAGCTGCAAAGACCCGCCGGCGAAGTCGCGGCTGGCGTCATCCTTGACCTCGACCACATGGATGCCGCGGGCCTTGGCCTCGAGGGTGGCGTTCACGTAGTTGATGCTGTCGCCCAAGGCCGCCGAGAGCAGGCCCTTGAGGGCCGCCACCACTAGGGGCTGGGAGGGATGACTGGCGAACTCGCCCTGGAGACGCACCTCCAGCTCTTCGACGTCGCCGCCGGCCAGCTGGCTGAGCAGCAGGCCCAGGGTTTCAGCCAGCTGCAGATGGGGCTTGAGCTGCTCCATCACCTCGGGCGTGAGGCCGGGGATGTTGACGGCGCTGCGGGCGGGCAGGCCCAGCAACACATCGCGGATCTGTTCGGCCACATCCACCGCCACATTCTCTTGGGCCTCTTCGGTGGAGGCGCCTAGGTGGGGGGTGAGGATCAGGCGCTGGGTCACCTTGCGCAGGGGCGAATCGGCCGCCAGGGGTTCCTTGGCATACACATCCAGGGCGGCGCCGCCGATCACGCCGTTCTGAACGGCCTCGGCTAGGGCCGCCTCATCGACGATGCCGCCCCGGGCGCAATTGACGATGCGGGCGGTGGGCTTCATCGTGGCCAGCAGCTCGGCGTTGACCAGGTTTTCGGTGTCAGGGGTGCGGGGCAGGTGCAGGCTGACGTAGTCGGCTTCGGCGAACAGGGCCGGCAGGCCCAGCAAGCGAACCTGCAGCTGCTGGGCCCGTTCGGCAGAGATGAACGGGTCGTAGGCCATCACCTCCATGCCCATGGCCTTGGCGACCCGGGCCACATGGGAGCCAATCTTGCCCAGACCGACCACACCGAGCTTTTTCTTATAGAGCTCGTTGCCCACGTAGGTCTTGCGATCCCAGCCGCCCGCCATGGTGCTGGCGTGGGCGTGGGGCACGTGGCGCGACAGCGACAGCATCAGGGCTAGGGCGTGCTCGGCCGCAGCGATCGTGTTGCCCTCCGGGGAGTTGACCACGATCACGCCGCGCTTGGTGGCGGCTGGCACATCAACGTTGTCAACGCCGACGCCGGCGCGACCAATGATGCGCAACTTGGTGGCGGCCTCGATGATGTCAGCGGTCACCTGGGTACCGGAGCGGATCATCAGGGCGTCGTAGTCGCCGATAATCGCCTTGAGCTCTTCCGGTGGCAGGCCGGTGCGCACATCCACCTGGGCCACCTGGGAGAGGATGTCGATCCCCGTTTGATCAATCGGATCGGAAACCAGAACCTTTGTCATGACCCGGCCGGTGGGGAGCTGCCGGGACTAAGTGTAGAGAGGCGCCGCAGGCCCCCCTAGAGAGGCCCCAAACCGCCCCCCCTCCGGCTCCGGCCGGCAGGGGAGAATTGGAGTTCTTCATCGGCGCTGATCCGTGGCGAACTGCGTGGTGGCTGTCCTGGCCGCCCATGACCAGCTGCAGGCGCTGCGCAGCCAGCTGGCCGAGCTGAGCCCGCCGCCCCTAAGCCTGCTGGCGATCGGGCCGGGAGAGCTGGCCGTTGAGCAGGTAGAGCGCCTCAATCCGGCCCAGGCCAGAAGCCGGCGCCAGAAATCGATGGCCCTCTGGCTGATCCCCTTTGGCTTCTTCGCCGGGGTGACCTTCACCTTCATCACCGACCTGCAGACCTTTGCCTTCGCCGGCCCCCTAGGCGAACCCCTGATCGGCGGCCTGCTGGGCCTGGTCTCCGGCTGGATGGGCAGTTTCGCCGCCGCCGCCAGCGTTCCCTCCGAGGAAGACGACCAGGTGCGGATCCTGCGCAATCGCCTGCAGGAGGGCAACTGGCTACTGCTGCTGGAAACGCGCAACGGCGTGGACCTGCCCTGGCGAGTGCTGCAACAGGCCGGAGCCCGGGCCCTGGTACGCCTCTCAGAGGACTGAGCAAGCCCAGGCTGAACAGCTCCAGCCAACCCGGTCAGGCTTGGCCCCGCCAAGATTGGGGCATCCCCAATTCACCGCGATGCTGCCCCGGGACGAACTGCTCCAGTCCAGTCGCCATCCCCAGCAGCTGGCCGGCCTGATTGACCTGGCCGAGCAGGCCCTGCGCACCTGGGAACCCGTTTGGAGTGATTTTCTGGCGGCGGCGGTGCTCGAAGAGGCCCAGGCGCGCCTGGGAGACCTGGCCGAGCTGGACCTGGAAAGCGCCGGCGGCTGGCCCCAGGCGGAGCGGCGCCGCCTCTGCCTGCGGCGCCGGGAGCTCAAGGGCGACAGCGCCGCGGCCGAGGCGCCCTTGCAGGGCCTGGCGATCGCCGGCAATTTCCTCTTCGATCCAGCCGAAGCCCGCGACATGCGCCAGGGCCTGATCGCCAAGGGAGCGTCCCCGGGGGCGATCGGCGACATCTGGATCCAGGGCGATCGCGGCGCCCAGCTGCTGGTGACGCCGGAGCTGGCCCAGGCCCTCGACCAACAAGCTGCCCAGGTGCGCAGCGTCGCGGTGCGCCTGGAGGCCCTGCCCCTAGAGCAGCTGCAGATCCCAGCCCAGCGCCTCCCCCGCCAACTGACCACGGTGGAGGCCTCCCTCCGCCTCGATGCGGTGGCCTCGGCCGGCTTTGGCCTCTCCCGCAACCGCATGGCCGAACTCATCCGCTCCGGCTCCGTGCGGATCAACTGGCAGCCGGTCAGTAGCCCCAGCCGGGAGCTCGCCCTAGGCGATCGGGTGCGGCTGGAGGGCCGGGGCGAGCTGGAACTTCTCGAGGTGCAACTCACCAAACGGGACCGCTGGCGGCTGGTGCTGCAGCGCCGCTAAGGGCTTGGTCGAGGCAATGCTAGGTCCCGAAGTGTGAGCAGCCTGAGCTGGCTGCTAGGTTGCTGGCACGTTCGGCGATTCCGACCCGCGCCGCTGGTTAGTCCAGGGGATGGGGAAAGAACTTCGGGCTAAATCGGGCGATTAGCTCAGAGGTAGAGCACTACCTTGACACGGTAGGAGTCACTGGTTCAATTCCAGTATCGCCCACTTTCTTTCATTCATCTGTTTCATTCGATCGCCCAGAGATGGCCGAGTCTGGACAACCTTGCACTGTTGTCTTAGGCCTTGGCCGCTCCGGATCCGGTGCTGCCCGCTTGCTCCATCAGCTTGGCCATGCGGCGGTGGTCCTAGACAGCAGCCGTTCCGGGCTGATCCGCCAAAGGGCCCAAGACCTCGAGACCCTGGGCATCGAGGTTCGCCTGGGCATGGCCCTGGAGCCGGCGAGTTTTACGGCCCTGGCCCGACCGATTGAGCGGGTGATCGTCAGCCCTGGAATCCGCTGGGACCACCCCACGCTGCTGGAACTGCGCCAGCGGGGTGTGGCCATGGCAGGGGAGCTGGCGGTGGCCTGGGAGGCCCTGCCGGGCACCCCCTGGATCGGCATCACCGGCACCAACGGCAAAACCACCGTGACCCACCTGGTCAACCATCTGCTGACCAGCGCCGGCCTCGATGCCCCCATGGGCGGCAACGTGGGGAACTCGGCGGCCGAACTGGCCATGGAACGGCTGGGTCCCGACCAGGCGATCCCCGACTGGCTAGTGGTGGAACTGAGCAGCTATCAGATCGAGGCCTGTGCCCAGATTGCGCCCCGCATCGGCCTCTGGACCACCCTCACCCCGGACCACCTAGAGCGCCACGGCTGCCTGGAGCATTACCGGGCGATCAAGCGCAGCCTGCTGGAGCGCAGCGCCTGCCAGATCCTCAATGCCGATGACCCCGACCTGCGCGCCCAGGCGCCCAGCTGGCCAGGGGCCCAGTGGGTCACCGCCGGCGATCGCAGCGCCCTGCCGGCGGGCCTCGATCCCCTGCTCTGGATCGAAGGCCACCAGGTGATGGCCGCCGCCGGCCCCCTGCTCGATGCCCGCGCCCTGGCCATGCCCGGAGCCCATAACCGCCAGAACCTGCTTCTGGCGGCGGCCGTGGGCCTGGAATTGGGTCTCTCCGGCGCCACGATGGAAGCCGCCTTCCGCCGCTTTCCTGGCGTGCCGCACCGGTTAGAGCGGATCGGCCACCACCAAGGCATCCCTTACTTCAACGACAGCAAGGCCACCAATTACGACGCCGCCGAAGTGGCCCTGCGGGCCTTGGAAGGCCCCCTGGTGGTGTTGGCGGGAGGCCAGGCCAAGCAAGGGGATGCCAGCGGCTGGATCGAGCAGCTCAAGCGACAGGCGGCGGCCGTGGTGCTGTTTGGCGCCGCGGGGCCATTCTTTCAAGGTCTCCTACGGAACGGTGGCTACACCGGCGTGATCGCCGTGGTCGAGGGCCTAGAACAGGCCGTGCCTCTGGCCAGTCAGCTGGCCCAGAACAGCCCGGGTGCTCTGAGCAGCAGCCCGCTTGCACAAAACAGCCCGTTAGCCAAAGCCAGCCCGTTGGCTCAGGACAGCAAGCCAGCCCCAAAAGGCCAGGATTGCCAGGCCGTGTTGCTGTCGCCAGCCTGCGCCAGCTTCGATCAGTACAGCGATTTCGAAGCCCGCGGTGACCACTTCCGCCAGCTGGTACTGGCCCTGACGACCGCTACCGCCGCCCAGCCCCCAGCCCCTCCAGAGCCAGCCTGAGCTCGGAACGGAGGCCCGCCAAAGCTCCCGGCCCCCAGGCCATCCGCCACCGAGCTACTCTCCGCCCCAGCGGTACGCCCAGGCAATGGCCCACTGGTTGATGAAAAGCGAGCCCGATGTCTACGGGATCGACCATCTCGAGCGCGAGGGCACAACCCTCTGGGATGGCATTCGCAACTATCAGGCCCGCAATTACATGCGCACGATGGCGATCGGTGATCGGGCTTTCTTCTATCACTCCAATGCCAAGCCCCCCGGCATCATCGGCCTGATGGAGGTGGTGGAAACGGACTTGATAGATCCCAGCCAGTTCGATCCAGCCTCCAAGTACTTCGATGCCGCGTCCAAGCCGGAGGCCCCCCGCTGGGATTGCGTGCGCCTGGGCTTTCTCGAGCGCTTCGAGGCCCTACTCAGCCTGGAGCGATTGCGCCAAGAGTTCAGCGCCGAGGACCTGCCGGTGGTGCGCCAGGGCAACCGGCTGTCGATCATGCCGGTGCCGGAAGCCAGTGTCCTCAAGCTGATCAAGCTGCTCAAGCCGGCCTGAGGGCCCTCAGGAGCCTGGCGCCGAACGAGAAGGGTCGGCGCCCCATCCGCCAACCCCATCCCCAGAAGCCACGCCAGGGCGAGGGACAGGAACAGGGCTAGGAACAGGGACCAGCCTGGGGCCAAAGCCCGAGGTCTGGGGGAACAGGTTGGCCAGGTAGCAGCGGGTCACCGCCCGGCTTTGCAGCCCGTTCTGCACCAGGAATCCCGCTAGGGCCGCCTGAAATAGGCGGTACTGGTCCCAGGTGGGATGGGCCTCGATGAAGCCCCGCATGGACTGCAACAGGGGCTCGGGCACATCGGCTTGGAGGCTGACCATTGCCAGGGCGTTCTCTTGCCTGTTCTCTTCAGCGTTTTGCTTCTCTTTCTCCTTCGTCATCGCCATCGCCATCGTCATCGCCATCGCCTCGCTCCGAATCCGGGGTCAGGGGCCCAGTTCTCCACGGGAGAGCAGCGACGTCAAATGGCCTTCATGATCCGCCCACTCACGCCTCTCACGCCAAGATCTCCTTCCAAAGCAAGCCTGGCTGGGGGGCCTCCCAGACTGAAGGGCCGCAGGCTCTCGGGCCAGAAGGCTGTCAAGGGGACCCATACCCAACCCAATGATTTCCCCAGCCTGCAGTGGCCCAAACCGCTAGAGCCTGGTGGCCTGGGGAAAACGGGCGCAAAAGCGGGGAGCAGCGGCCGCCAACGCCAGCACAACAGGGCCGATCAGGACTGCTGATCAAAGCCAGGTCTCAGGGCCAGTCTCAGGGTTGGCCACCGATCCGTTGCAGGGCCTGGCAGAAGGCCGCGCTGGCCGCCCCAGACCAGGAGACCTCTAGGGCCCGCTGGCCAGCCTCGGGGCTCAAGACCCCCTTGAGGCTCCACTTCTGACGATCCCCCTCCAGGGCCAGCCACCAGGGGGCCCGCTCGAGCTCCAAGCTGATCGACTCTTCCACCAACAGCTGGTCCACCAAAGCCTTGTGCTCGTTGACGAGATCGGCTACCGCCGCCGCTAGGGCCGTGGCCTCGGCCGCCGTGAGCTCAGCTGCCCAGCCCTGACCGCCGATCAATACCGAAAAGTGCTGGAGATCCGCCCGCCAGGCCAGTCGCCAACCCTCGCCTTCCAGCTGGATCACAGCAAGGCAACCCAAAACGGCTTGACCCAAGCGTTATCCAACCCGGCTGCAGCCCAGATCACGTTCAAACATCCCCATCGAGGCCATTGCCCGCCAGGCATGGGGCCAGAGCGGGGCTGCAGCAGCCCCACCCAAGGGCATCAACCGGGCAGCAGGTCGGGCTGGTCCTGTTCGTCGCTCATTTCGACGATGGCCCGCTGCACGGGCTTGATCATCGAATCTTCGAGCAGGCCATCGAAATCATCAAAACGGCGTTGCTTGGCTCGAAAGGCAATGCGCACCGTGGTCAGGTAACGGTTGCTGGAGTAGCGAATCAGGCTTTCGGCCCGCTGAGCCAATTCCTTCGGACTCACATCGACACCGATCAACATGCATTAACAGCCATTAGGTCAACCTTAAGCCAGGGGCCCGCCGGCTGCCCTGGGGCGCCCCCCACCAGGGCTGATTCAAAGTCTGTCCCAAGGCGCCTGGTCAGCCATGTCAGGGTGAGCTGAGGTTGGCGGAGTCGTCTCCTCTCTGTGCCCGAAAGAGCCACTGCCGCCGCCCATCTCGACCTGATCAGCTACCTCAAGGCCATCCCGG
>CAMAPJ010000005.1 GCA_945860085.1 Synechococcus sp. UW140
CCTAGATCCTGATCGTTCCAAGCCGCGATACGGGCTTCGTTGAGATCCACCACCGTCACGGTGATGCTGGGGCAGTGGTCGGCAATCACCGCCATCGTCGGTCCGCCGACGTAGCCCGCCCCCAGGCAGCAGATTTGGCGGATCGGAGCTGATTGGCCTGAGGGAGTCCCTGCTGAACCAAGAGTGGAACGGCTCATGCGAGGGCGGCGCGGAAATGGGCGATGGTGGGCTCTAGGCCCTGGTCGAGGCTGACCGTGGGCTGCCAGCCAAGCTGTGCGCGGGCCAGGTCGATCACCGGCTGACGTTGCAAGGGATCATCGGCGGGCAAGGGCTGGTAGATCAGCTCCAGGGCAGGATTGATGCGTTCGCGCACCTTTTCTGCTAACTGACGGATGGTGAATTCGCCGGGATTACCGATATTGATCGGCCCGCGATGAGATCCGTTCATCAGGCGGATCAGCCCCTCGACCAGGTCATCCACATAGCAGAAGGAGCGCGTCTGGGATCCGGTTCCGTAGAGCGTCAACGGCTGGCTACGCAGGGCCTGGACGATGAAGTTGCTGACCACGCGGCCGTCATCCGGCAGCATGCGCGGACCGTAGGTGTTGAAAATCCGCACGATGCGAATCTCCACGCCATGCATGCGCTGATAGTCAAAACAAAGGGTTTCTGCCACCCGTTTGCCCTCGTCGTAGCAAGCGCGGATGCCATGGGTGTTGACATTGCCGCGATAGCTCTCGGGCTGGGGATGGACCTCCGGATCGCCATAGACCTCCGAGGTGCTGGCGAGCAGCAAGCGTGCCCCCACCCGGCGCGCCAGGCCAAGCATGTTGTAGGTACCGATGAAGCTGGTTTTGGCGGTCTTAATGGGGTTGTGCTGGTAGTGCACCGGGGAGGCGGGGCAGGCCAGGTGCCAGATGCGGTCCACCTCTAGGCGGATCGGCTCGGTCACGTCGTGGCGGATCAGCTCGAAATTGGGGTGGCCGATCCACTGGCTCACATTGGCCTTACGGCCGGTGAAGTAGTTGTCGAGGCAGATCACTTCCTCGCCAGCGGCCATCAGCCGGTCCACCAAGTGGGAGCCGACAAAGCCGGCGCCGCCGGTGATCAGGTTGCGCATGGGGGAAGCCACGGGAGCGAGGAGTCGGGAAAGGATGGAAGCTGCAGGACTGGCTTGGAGCCATTCGATCGGGGTGTACCTGGCTTGAGCGAACCTGGCTTAAAGCCGGAGTTCGCCGCTGGCCAACTGCTGGCGGAACTGGGTCACGGTGCTGGTCAACCCCTTGGCCAGGGGAATGCGGGCCCGCCAGCCCAGGGCGGCCAGGCGACTGACATCCAGTTGTTTTTTGGGGGTGCCATCGGGCTTGCTGGTGTCCCAGAGAATCTCGCCCTGGTAATCCGTGGCCCCGGCCACTGATTCAGCCAGCTCCCGGATCGTTAGATCCAAGCCCGTGCCCACATTGAGATGTTGCAGCTCTCCTGCAGCCGGCTGAAAGTGCTCAAGCGCAAATACACAAGCCTCGCCCAGGTCATCGACATGCAGGAATTCGCGCAATGGCGTGCCTGTGCCCCAGCAGGTGACGCTCGGTTCGCCAGCGGCCTGGGCCCCATGGAAGCGCCGAATCAGGGCGGGCATGACATGGCTGTTGGTGGGGTGGTAGTTATCACCCGGGCCATAGAGATTGGTGGGCATCAGGCTGATCGCATCGAAGCCCTCCTGCTGGCGTAAGGCGTGGCACAGTTCGATGCCGGCGATCTTGGCGATCGCATACCACTCATTGGTGGGCTCTAGGGGGCCGCTGAGCAGGGCCTCCTCGCGGATCGGCTGCTCGGCGAATTTGGGGTAGATGCAGCTGCTGCCCAGAAACAGCAGCCGCCGCGCTCCCTGGCGCCAGGCGGCCTCAATCACATGGTTCTGGATCTTGAGGTTCTCGAGCAGGAAGTCAGCCGGGTAGGTGCTGTTGGCCAGAATCCCGCCCACTTTGGCCGCCGCCAGCACCACCACGTCAGGCCTGTGGGCTCCAAACCAGCTGGTCACCGCTGCCGGATCAAGCAGATCGAGGCTGCTGCGCTCAGCGCTTATCAGGTTGCCGTAGCCGCTTGCTTGCAGGGCCCGCACGATGGCGCCGCCGGCCATGCCCCGGTGGCCCGCCACAAAGATGCGATCTGAGGAGTGGATCAGGGCTTGGCTCGGAGCTGGGGTCGGGGCCGGCTGCATCAGGCCAGGCCTCCATTGCGTTCGGCGGCTGCGGCCACGGCCGCCGGGTTGGTGGGCGGGTTCTCCATCGATCCCACCACGTTGAAGCCTTTACGGCGCAGCAGGGCTTCCTTCGCGGCTTCCTGCTTGTCGCAGCTCACCATCTCCGCCACCAGCTCTTCCAAGGTGGTGGTAGGGGTCCAGCCCAGGGCCTCCCGGGCCCGGGTCGGATCGCCCAGCAGGGTTTCCACCTCGGCGGGCCGGAAGTAGCGAGGATCGATGCGCACTACGACGGCGCCCGTGTCGGCGCGGCGGCCCGTTTCCTCGAGGCCCTCGCCGCTCCAGAGGATGGCCGCTGCGCCACCGCTGGCCCCACCGCCCCCGGCCGGATCGCTGCCGCCCCAGCCCAATTGCTGGGCGGCCAGCTCAATGAAGCGCCGCACGCTCTCCTGGCGGCCGGTGGCGATCACAAAGTCCTGGGGGCTGTCCTGTTGCAGCATGCGCCATTGCATCTCCACATAGTCGCGGGCATGGCCCCAGTCCCGCAGGGAATCAAGGTTTCCCATGAACAGGCATTGATCGAGGCCGGCATCGATGCGGGCCAAGCCTCGGGTGATTTTGCGGGTTACAAAGGTTTCACCACGCCGCGGACTTTCATGGTTGAAGAGAATACCGTTGCAGGCATACATGCCATAGGCCTCGCGGTAATTCACCGTGATCCAGTAGGCATAGAGCTTGGCCACCCCGTAGGGACTGCGCGGATAAAAGGGGGTTGTTTCCTTCTGGGGGGTTTCTTGAACAAGTCCATAGAGCTCACTGGTGCTTGCCTGGTAGATGCGGGTTTTCGCGCTCAGGCCCAGCATTCGCACTGCCTCAAGGATGCGCAGGGTGCCGAGGGCATCGGAGTTGGCGGTATATTCCGGTGCCTCGAAACTCACCGCCACATGGCTCTGGGCGCCCAGGTTGTAGATCTCATCGGGCTGCACCTGCTGGATGATGCGGATCAGGTTGGTGCTGTCGGTTAAATCGCCGTAATGAAGCACCAAGCGCGGATCGAGTTCGTGGGGATCTTGGTAGAGGTGGTCGATCCGGGCCGTGTTGAAGCTGCTAGCCCGCCGCTTGATGCCATGCACCACATAGCCCTTCTCCAGCAGTAACTCAGCTAGATAGCTGCCGTCCTGGCCAGTGATGCCGGTGATCAGGGCTGTTTTGAGCGGGGGCATGGACAGGGCAACGCAATGAAGGAATGAGAAGGATCAATCGCAGGGCATCGGGGTCAGCCGTTAGAACGGCGATCCGTCCCAGGCAGCTCTGGATCCCCGCGCCGCCTGTATTGGGCTGCGGCCCTGATTCTGCCTGACCAGGTCCGCCCGCATTGCGCGGCTCAGTCCTGCTCCCGGCTTGGCCCTGTCTCCAGGAGCTGGTTGATGCGCTGGGCCAGGGCTAGGTCGAGGTTGCTGAGGCCACCGAGATCGTGGGTGCTGAGGTTGATCACCAGCCGGTTCCAGCTGTTGCTCCAATCGGGATGATGGCCCAGGGCCTCGGCCACAAGGGCCACCTGGGCCATGAAGCCAAAGGCACCCACGAAATCGGCAAAGCGCAGCTCCCGGTGTAGGCGCCCCGCCCTTAGTTGCCAGCCGGGCAGGTTGTCGGCCAATCCAGCGACCGTTTCGGCGCTGAGTAGGTGGGCCATGGCGGGGATGCAGCGGCTGCTCATTCCAGCAAATCCTGCCTGCACTCAGATCTGGGCGGGCTAGCCCTGGGCTCCTACTTCCTTGGCCAGGGCTAGCTCATGGAGCCGATCGATCAGCAGATCGAGCTCGGTATCGTCCTCGGGATCGCTGACAAGGGCGGAGCGGCGCTGCACTTCTGCCGCCAGCCGTTCGGCGTTGCGGCGGGCCAGCAGGGCGCTGGGACTGGAGCCGCTCTGGCGCATCCCCTCAGGCTTGCTCCCAGCCGCCGGTGCGATCGAAGCCCCTAGGGGCGCGGCGCGGTCATGCCTGGATCCAGGTCCGCCATCCCCGCTATCAAGGCAGCTCTCAAGGAGGCCATCGGTGCTGCCATCAATCCGGCCCGAATTCGGGCTAGTTGTGAGGTGTGCAGCGGGGGCATCACGGCCACCCATGGGGGCGGAGCCTGCCCCGTTGGGCTGGGGCCCTACCGGGCCTCCCGCCGGTGCGAGGGCCGCCACCAACTGGGCCAACGTGGTCTTCAGGCCAGCTAGCTCCAGGCGCATCCCCGCCACTTCGTGGGCGAGCTGGTGGAGCCCGGCGTCAGACTCTGCGGATTCGGGGCGCCGTTGCGCCATGGAGCCTCGAGCCAGGGTGGGGAGCCATCTTGCCTGGCGGGCCCTAGGGCGTGGACCGGCTTCGGGCTGCGGGTTTCGGGCTTCTCGGCGACTAGTCCAGCGGCTCCTAGAGCTGCGGCTTCGAGCGCTTGGGCTGTAGCCGCGTTGATGGCAGGGGCTCGGCTGCGCAGCCTCGGGGCTGGCCACTCCACTCCTTGCCGATTGGCCCCATCGGGCCAGACTCGGCCTGCACCAGCTCCCTCTTCTGCCATGGGCCGCCCTTCCTTGTCCCGCCTGGCCCTTCTATTGGTCGGCAGCATCGCCTCCGTCGTCGTTGTGCCCTCGGCCCGGGCCCAGCGGGTCGTGCCCAAACTTCAGGTGGTTTGTCCCATGGGCTATGTGGATACCTTCAACGGCAAGTGTTCGACCCTGGGGTTGATGACCTACACGGTGACGCCGACCCGGGGGAAGGCTTGCTTGGAGGGCTGGATGAATGTCGGTGGCGGTTACTGCCGCAGGAAATAGGGGCGATGCCCCAGGCTGCGGCCGCCCTTTGGATCGCTGAGCGCCATGGCTGAGTTGCTCGTGCTGCAGCACCTGCCCCTAGAAGGTCCAGGCCTGATTGGCACCTGCGCCGTCGAGCGAGGCCACACGGTCAGCGTGGTGGATCTTTCCAGCGGCGCGGCCCTGCCCCCCGCTTGTTCGCCCGGCCAGATCCTGGTGGTGATGGGCGGACCGATGGGGGTGGGCGATCTCGGCAATCCGGCCTATCCCTGGCTTACCGCTGAGCTCGAGCTACTGCGTCAGCGCCTGGCCCAGCAGGCACCGGTGCTGGGCATTTGCTTAGGCGCCCAACTTCTGGCTGCCGCCGCTGGCGGTGGCGCCGAACCCCTTTGGGTGGGCGATCCGCCCCGGCCCCTGCGGGAGGTGGGCTGGGGGGCCGTGACCTTCACGGCCCCGGCGGCCGATGAACCGGTGTTGAGCGGGCTTTCGGCCAGTGAGCTGGTGCTCCATTGGCATGGCGACCGCATCGTTCTGCCGGCCGAGGCCGTGTTGCTGGCCTCGAGCCTCCATTGCCGCGAGCAGGCTTTCCGCATCGGCCAGCACGCCTGGGGCCTGCAGTTTCATATCGAGCTGGAGGCAGCCGGCCTCGACGCCTGGCTGGCCGATGACGCCGACTACGTCCGCGAGGCCCTCGGACCCGCCGGGGCCGAGCGGATCCGTGATGGGGCCGCCCGCTGGGGTGAGGCGGTGTCGATCAGTGGCCGGCGTTTCATCCATAACCTGTTGGCCCAAATGGAGGCGGCCCTGGCGTGAGGGCCCAGTAGATGGTTGTACGGATCCTGTGTTTTAAAAACGCCGGTTGATCTGGCCTGTAGCTAGCTGGGTTTCCATCAACAGCAGCAGCAGGGTCGCCATCAGGCTCCCCATCGCAATCACAAATAGGGGGACAACGATGGCGGCTAGGTCCAGGGCTGCCATGGCACTGACGAACGTGACCGCCACCACCGCCGCCACCAGCAGGCCCGTGACGGTGGCGGTCTGGATCGCTCGGTTGAGTAGGCCCATGCGCCGCTTCTGGATCTGCAGGTCCTTGTCTAGGCGGCGGGCATGGGCCAGGTGGGTGTCCAGTTGTTGGTCCTGGAGTGAGCGGGCCCGATCGATCACCCGCGAGAGCCGGTTGGTAAGCACCCCCAGCAGCCCGGAGATGCCCGTGACCAGAAAGACCGGCGCCACCGACAACTGGATCGCCTTGGCCAGACCAATCACTGGCGCGTGTTCCGAGCCGGTGGCGACGGCAAGCAGGTTGACGAGCGGCCCAAGGCTTGGGGCGCCGATCAGTTCAGAGAGGGCCAGGGGGAACACAGGCAGGCAGGAGAGGCAACAAGCAAAACCGGCAACAGACCAAGACCGGCAAGCTAGGTCGTCCTTGCCAGTCTGGAGCGCGCAGCCCACCCTCCCCGCACCCGCCATGGTTTCAATCGTTTGCGACTACCTGGGCGCCCTGCGCTGCCAGGCCGAACACGGCCCTTCGGGGTCGCGCCTGGAGACGGACGCGCCCCTCGACAACCAGGGCAAGGGGGAGCGCTTTTCGCCCACCGATCTGGTGGCGACGGCCCTGGCCAGTTGCGTCCTCACCGTGATGGGGATCACCGCTGAACGCCATGGCTGGGCCCTGGAAGGCTGCAGCGCCCGGGTGGAGAAAACGATGACGACCGCCGGCCGGCGCAAGATCGCCAAGCTGGAGCTCTGGATCCAGCTGCCGGCCGCCCTAGAGGACCAGGCGCGAGCGGTGCTCCAGCGCGCTGCCCAGGGCTGCCCGGTGAAGGAGAGCCTGGAGGGGGCCGTGGCGATGGAGCTGCACTGGATCTGAGCGGGCCACTGCTGAGCGGGCCGCTGCTGGGCGGGCAGCTCCTCTGGGGAAGCCCCTCTGAGGAGAAGCCCTAGGGCACTCCGTAGGATGCCTCCCAGCTCCATTGAGGCCTCCGCTCGCCATGGCGAACATCGACCACGCCCCCAGCCGCACGATGCTCAACCTGTTGCATGTGTTGCCGGCCTTCGCTGATGAGGGCGACTTGCGCCTTAATGCCATCGTTGAGTTGAACTCCAACACGATCAACAAATACGAGCTGATCACCGAAACCGGCCAGCTCAAGCTTGATCGGGTCGGTTATTCCTCCTTGGCCTATCCCTTCGCCTACGGCTGCATTCCCCGCACCTGGGATGAAGATGGTGACCCCCTTGACATCGAAATCGTTGGCGTCACCGAGCCCCTGGTGCCTGGATCCTTGGTCGAGGCCCGCATCATCGGCATCATGACTTTTGATGATGGCGGTGAAGTGGATGACAAGGTCATTGCCGTGTTAGCTGATGACAAGCGCATGGATCACATCACTAGCTATGAGCAACTGGGTGCCCACTGGAAAACCGAAACCCAGTACTACTGGGAGCATTACAAGGATCTCAAAAAGCCCGGCACCTGCAAGGTGAATGACTTCTTGGACGTGGCAGCAGCTGTCACGATCATCAAGGAATGCGAGCAGCGCTACCTCGATACCATCGAAGCCAAATTGGTGAATTGAGCCTCAGCGATGGGCCAGGCTTTAGTCGCGCCAGGCTCATCCATGGGCCTAGCTAGGGGGACCTGGCTAGGCCCTTTCCGGTTCGAGGGCGCCTGGGCTGGGTGGCTGATCAAGGGTCTGGCGGCGGCTGCGGGCCAGGGCCCGGGCCATGCCATCGCGGCTGGCCAGGCCCCGTAATGCCGCAACTGGTAAGCCGCCACCTGGAACCCCCACGGGCAACACGGCCGGCGCCGGAGCGCCCAGCTCAAACACCGGAACCTGGCGCAGGCCATTGGGGCTGAGCTGGTCTTCCAGTTGGGCCAAGTTGGCTCCGCTGGGCAACCAGACCAGATCGGAGCGGCGGCAGGCCGCCAGCGAGATCTCTTCCTGGGGGTCCGCTGTGATCGCCCGCTGCAGGTCAGCCAGGGTGACCAGGGCCAGCACCCAGTCGTCCTGCTCCACTAGCAGGCAGTGGCCATGGGCGGCGAGCAGCTGGTCCAGGGCGCTGGCGGCGGGAGTGGCTGCCTCCAGCACCAAGGGCGCTTCCGGTTCCAGGGCCTCGGCCACGGCCAGGCCGCTGAGGTGGCGCCGCCGCTCTTCCTCTAGGGGATCGGGTCCAAGTAAGCCGGGATCGGCCAAGCCCTGCCAGCGCTCCACCAGGGCAGCACTGAGGCCTGCCGCCGCCATCAAGGGCAGAACGATGCGGATGTCATGGGTGAGTTCGAACAGCAGCAGCAGGGCGGTGAGGGGTGCCCGGGCGCTGCCGGCCAGCACCGCCGCCATGCCGACCATGGCGTAGGCCGGCGGTTCGGCCACGGGCAGGTGAAAGCCGCTATCGCCAAGGATCTGGCCGTAGCAATTGCCAAGTACGGCCCCGAGAAACAAAGACGGCGCAAAGCCGCCGCCGACAAAGCCAGTGGCACTGCTCAGGCCCGTGGCCATCAGTTTGACCACCAATAGGGCGAGCAAGGTGCTGAGGGCAATGCCGCCGTTGCTGCCTAGCAGGGCTTCGATTGTGTCGTAGCCCACTCCCAGCACCTGGGGAAAGCCCAGGGCCAGTAACCCCACGCCTAAGCCACCCAGCCCAGTGACCAGCCAAGCGGGCAGACGGGCCAGGCGCCGCTGGACCCCATCGCTGCGCCCCGCCGCCAGCACCGCGACCAGGGCCCAGGACATCAGGCTGGCCACCAGGCCTAGCCCCAGATAGAGGGGCAGCTCCAGGGGTGAACGCACCTCGTAGGCGGGCAGGCGGAAGATCGGTTCATCCCCCAGGCAGAGCTGGGTGACCAGTTCCGAGGCCACTGCCGCCACCAGCACGGCCCGCACACTGGGCCGGCCCGGAATCGTGCTGTAGCTGCCTTCAAACGCAAAGAACACCCCGGCGATCGGTGCCTTGAAGCCAGCGGCTAGGCCGGCGGAAACGCCAGCGGCCACCAGGGCCTTCTGGCTGCTGGGCGAGAGGCCGCAGCGGCTGGCGAGCCAGAGGCCGATGTTGCCGCCACTCTCGACGCTGGGGCCCTCCGGGCCGAGGGAGGCGCCACTACCCAGGCTCAAGGAGGCGGCCACCAGGCGCAGCAGCGGCAATTTCGGGGCGGCTTTCACAGCCCCATCGGCCATGGCCATCAGGCTGGGCAGGCTCGGACCCAGCTCCCCGCCCACGAAGCGCAGCAGCCCTACCGCCAGGCCGCCCACCAAGGGCACCAGCACCACCGGCCAGGAGGCCAGCCAGCTGAGCAAGACCGGCTGGGGCGGCAGGGGTTCGGGCAATACCGGCGGCGGCGGTGGTGGCACAAAGCCCAGGCCGCCGAGACCGATCTGCAGCAAGGCCCGCAGCGGGGTGCCGTTGTCGGCGGGTAGGGCCACCACCTCCACTGGCGGCGGTTGGGGCTGGCTGTCGCCGATCAAGTGCAGCAGCAGCTCGACGCCGGGGCCAAATAGCACGTTGTTAATGAACCCGAGCAGCTCGTGGAAGCCCACCACGGCAAAGCCAGTGAGCACGCCCACCAGGCCTGCCCAAGCCAGCAGGCTCCACTGAAACGGCAGGGGCCTGGCTTCGGCTTCTGTTGGACCTTCAGCGTCTGTTTGGGCTTCTGCTTCTGCCTTTACTGGGGCTTCTCCTGGGGCTTGTGCCTCTAGTGGGGCTTCCGCTTCAGCTTCGGCTTGGGCCGGTTCGAGCTCCAGCTGGGCTGAATCCGCTGGTTCGGCCTGGCCTGGATCCGGAGTCCTTTGGGGATCGGGCAGTTCAGGCCTGGGGCCGGACGCTTGCAATGATCTCCTCCAGGATTTCACCGGCCCCCTGGGCGCGCAGAGCCAGGGCCAGGGCGATGCCGATCGCTTCGGGATCCTCCTGGGGGCCGCGCACCTCATCGCGGACCAGCCGCAAGCCATCGAGGCTGGCCACCATGCCGGTGAGCACCAGCTCCTCGCCTTCAAAGCGGCTATTGACGCCGATTGGTACTTGGCAACCGCCTTCCAGCTGGCGCAGGAAGGCCCGTTCGGCCAGGCAGCGGCGGCTGGTGGGCAGGTGTTCGAGGGCCTTGATCTGGGCCAATACGGTCTCATCGCCGAGGCGGCATTCGATGCCCAGGGCCCCCTGACCGACGGCGTGCAGGGAAATCGAGGGATCGATGCGCTCGTGGATGCGCTCGCCCAGTCCCAGGCGCCCCAGGCCAGCGGCGGCCAGGATTAGGCAATCGAATGCGCCCGAATCGAGCTTCTCCAGCCGGGTGATCACATTGCCGCGCACGTCCTTAAAGACCAGGTGGGGGTAGTGGTGACGCAGCTGGGCCAGGCGCCGTAGGGAGCTAGTTCCCACCACGGCACCCTCGGGCAGGGTGGCAAGGGTTTTGTCCTTGTGCTTGGCGTGCACCACTAAGGCATCGGCTGGATCTTCCCGCTCGGTGATGCAGCCGAGCATCAGGCCCTCCGGCAGGTTGGTGGGCAGGTCCTTGAGGCTATGGACGGCGATGTCGGCTCGATCGAGCAACATCTGCGCCTCTAGTTCCTTGGTGAACAGACCCTTGTCGCCGATCTTGGCTAAGGCCACATCGAGGATTTTGTCTCCTTGGGTGGCCATTGCTTCAATGCTGATCTCCAGGCCCGCATGGGCAGCGAGCAGCTCATCGCGCACCCAATGGGTCTGCACCATGGCCAGCTGGCTGCGACGGGAAGCTATGCGCAGGGTGGAACCGGCCATCAGAAACCTTCAAGGCAGCGCCTGCTGCCGTACAACAGCGGGTCAGCCTAGGCAGTGACCGGTCCGGCCCCCCGTTGCTGCGGTAACTCTTGACCTGTTGGAAGGCCGCCAGCCGGGTCTTGGTGTTGGGGGTCCTGCGGGCGGCTTCAGGCTTCAGGCGTCGAAGAGATCGAGGGGCAGGGGCCCCCAGGTGCCTTCGCGGGCTGGATCGGGCTCGTCTTTGAGGTGTCCGCTGATCAGGATCCCCTCACCCAGGCCCGCTTCGGCCCGCAGCATGAACTGGCCCGAGTGCTGGTTCCCCTTCAGGAACACGGGCCCCTCCACGGTCTTGGGCTCAAGATTTTGGCCGTGGGCCGTTAGGGCGGGCCAGCCCAGGGCCCGTTCGCAGGCCCGCAGCGCCGCCAGGGCGGCATCCGCCGAGGGAGCCATCACCCCGATCGTGAACCAGTCACAGGCTGCCAGGCGGCTTTTTAGATCGGCCAGCAGGCCGGGGCGCTGGTTGGGAGACAGGACTGGGGCCGTGCGCAAGCTGGCCAGGTCCGCCAGGGTGGAGGTCCCCTGGCCTTGGGGCGCTTGTTTGGGCTTGGGAGTGGCGAGCGAATCGCTCGGGACTGGGGCGTTGGCCATGGATGGGTGGTGGTGGTGGGGCGATGGAGAAAGTGTGATTGAAAAGTAGAAAGTTAGGGGGACAACCATTCCCCCAGTCCCGGTCGCCTTAGGGAATCGTTGGCCGCGGCTGCCGGGGGCCTAGATCAGGCCGCTTCGGAGCCAGTCAGCTGCTGAGCCAAGGCGGTGGCAGGCAGGAGCGGCCTCAGGGAGTGTTCCAGACGAAGCGGGATGACGCCGCGTAATTCCAGACAAACACCACCAAAATTCCAGCCAGCTGGGCCCAGAAGGGGTTGTGGGACACGTAGCTGTAAAAGGCGGAGGCCACACCCACATTGGCGACCACCGGCAGGGAGGCCACTAGCAGGAACTTGAGCAGGCCTCGCAGCAGGGCCAGGCCCTGCTGGCGTTGGAAGCGGAAGGTAAGGGCGTTATTGATCAGGTAATTGGAGCTGGCCGCTGCCACCACTGCCACTGGCAGGGCCTGGCCGAAGGCCACCCCGGGCAGCAGCATCACCAGCTGGGTGACGATCACCTGTACCAGGAAGCCGGAGGCGCCCACCAGGCCAAAACTGATTGCCCGCCGCGGCAGCAGGTGCAGGCTGATGGTGTGCAGGATCGAGACACCAAAATCCCAAAGAATCGCCACATCCAGCTTGGAAGTGCCATAGCCCCGGGGCTGGAAACTCAGGGGAATGTCGCAGACGCGCAGCTGGCCGCGGCTGTGGGCCAGCAATTCATAGAGAAACTTGAAACCGTTCACATCCACGGCCCGAATAAGGGGCAGGCAGCGATCCAGTCGTAGGGCAAAAAAGCCGCTCATGTAGTCACTGAGTTGGCGGTAGCGAGGCAGGCTGGCCCGGGCCAGCCGGTTGGCCCAAGTGGAACCGGTCTCGCGCCGGCCACTGAGGCCCTGGATTTGGGCCTGGGCATGAAAACGGCTGCCAATCACTAGGTCAAAATCCCCTTGCTGCAAGGTGGTGAGCGCGTCCAGCACGGAACTGGGTTGGTGCTGACCATCGCTATCCATCACCACCACCAGATCGCCGGTGGCATCGAGCAACCCCTCCTTAATGGCGCTGGCTAGGCCGGCCCGGCCGACGCGGCGAATCAGGCGCAGGACGGGTTCGCCATGGGCCAGCTGGCGCACCAGGTCGGCCGTGCCATCGGCGGAATCGTCGTCAATGACCAGGATCTCCAGATCAAAGTGGGCCTTAAGAGGCAGCAACTGCTTTAGCAGGGGTTCGATGTTGCCCCTTTCGTTGTAGGTGGGAAGCACAATCGAAACCCTGGGGGTAGCAGGCGCTACCCCCAGGGGGGAATAGTCAGGCATGCGGCCTTATTTGATGTATTCCTTGAGCACGCCGTTGCGGTTGGGGTGCCGCAGTTTGCGCAGGGCCTTGGCCTCGATCTGGCGGATGCGTTCGCGGGTGACATCAAAGATCTGGCCGATCTCTTCGAGGGTCTTCATGCGGCCATCATCGAGGCCGTAACGCAGCCGCAGCACATCCCGCTCCCGGGGGCTGAGGGTGGCAAGCACGCCTTCGAGGTCTTCGCGCAGTAGATTTTTAGCAACATCCTGTTCCGGGTTTTCGATATCGGCTTCGATGAAGTCGCCCAGGCGCGAATCCTCTTCCTTGCCGATCGGGGTTTCCAGGGAGATAGGAAGTTGGGCGGATTTGGCGATGAAGCGCAGCTTCTCGATCGTCATCTCCATGCTTTCCGCGATCTCCTCTTCGGTCGGTTTGCGGCCAAATTCCTGGCTGAGCACCTTGGTGGTTTTCTTGATGCGGGAGATGGTTTCGTAGAGGTGAACCGGCAGGCGGATTGTGCGGCTCTGGTCGGCGATGGCGCGGGTGATCGCCTGACGAATCCACCAGGTGGCATAGGTCGAGAACTTGTAACCCTTTTCGTGGTCGAACTTCTCGGCAGCGCGGATCAGGCCGAGGCTGCCTTCCTGGATCAGGTCCTGGAAGGAAAGGCCTCTGTTCATATATTTCTTGGCGATTGATACCACCAAGCGCAGGTTGGACTGCACCATCTTTTCTTTGGCCCGGCGGCCGAGCATCAGCCGGCGCCGGAATTTGATTACGGGCATGTCAACGAGCACAGCCCATTCCTTGGTGTCGGGATGGTGGCCGTGATCGACCTCGAACTGGGAAGCCAGTTCTTCAAGTTGCAGCAAGTCGGCAATCTTGCGGGCTAGTTCGATTTCTTCATCGGGCCGCAGCAGGCGGATGCGGCCGATTTCCTGCAGATACACCCGGATCGAATCCTCGGTGTAGACGCCCTTGGGACCCACCTTGATGCTGGCTAGGGCCTTGGCCTTGGCGTCCTTTTCGGCTTTGGCCGCGGCAGCGGTGTCGATGCCATCCAGCAGGTCATCGGCTTCGCCTAGCTCAACCTCAAGATCAAGGCCGGCTTTGCCCTTGGCCTTGGCGGTTGCTTTTCCTGTGGTGGTCTTGGCCCCAGCTGTTTTGGCGGCAGCGGCTTTGCTGCTTGTGCCCTTGGCGCCAGCCGCCTTGGCTGCTGCAGGTTTAGCGGCCGAGGCTTTGGCGGTGGTGGTCTTGGCCGCTGCTGTCTTTGGTGCAGCAGTTTTAGGCGTTGCAGTTTTGGCAGCGGCTGCCTTGGCCGGGCCTGCTTTGGCGGTCGTGGTTTTCACGGCACCAGCCTTGGCGCCAGCGGGCTTGGGGGCAGCCGACTTGCCACTGGCTGCCGTCGCCCCCGTCTTGGGCTTGGGAGGGGCTTTGGGTTTTGCCGCTGCGCCAGTTTTAGGCGCCGCCTTGGCTTTGCTGGCCTTGGCCGCGGGTTGGGCGTCGCTGCCCTCCCCCTCCGCAGCCGAGCTGCCGTCGCCATGGGCCAGGGCCTTGGCCTTGCTGCTGGCCTTGCGGGTCGCGACCTGAATGGTCTCACCGCTGGTGGTGGCCACCATCAAAATCTCGGGAAGGCCGGTTTTGGCCGATGCGGCAACAGGGCTCATGGGTTGGAAGACAGGGGTAGGCGTTTAAGGGCGGCGGAGGTGTGGCGGGATTAAGGGCAGCAGGCGGTTTTGCTGGTGCTGGCGAGGGTGCTTTTGCAGGCGTTGGACATGGCGGGCGGGCAGGTCCTGAATCTGGGTAGAACTTCAGGCCTGGAGCCCCAAGCGGGCGGCGGAATCCGCAACACTGGGTAACGAAACGAACGAGTCCCGGTCCAGACGAAAGGAGGGCACCGGAGGGGGCCGGAGCCGACAAGACGCAGAGTGGCGGTGCAAACGCACCACCAACCCTTAGCCACGCTGGGGCAACAAGGCAGGTCCCCGTGGCAATGGGCTGGACTGACTCAAGACGTTTGGCAGAACCCCGACCCGGACTGAACAAGAATGGGCATGGCCCCGGCAGGGCTGTCAGGGGAGTTCGCAGATCGGCGGTTCAGGGCTGGAAACTCCCTGGACACGGGCATCGATCTTCCCGCTGGACGGAACTCTGCCGGGTTCCGACAGCAGCTGGTAAAAGCTGCTCAACCTCCACATCTTAAGAAAGAAAGGAGAGACCTGCAAGGTTGTCCAACCAAATCGAAAGGACTGCTTCCGCTGCTGACCCCCAGGCCAGCCCTGGGGCCCCCTGGATTCAGGTCTGGGTGGAGGCCGGCCGGGAGGGGCAGGTGTTCACCTATGCCAATCCAGGCCTGCTGGAGCTGGCCAGTGGCGATCTGGTGCGGGTGCCCCTTCGCGGCAGGCGCCATGTCGGGCTCGTGGTGGAAACCTGTCAGGAGCGGCCCGAGGGGTTGGAAAGCCTGACGTTGCTGGCGATTGAGGCCCTGCATCAGCGCGCGGCGGTGGATGGCCAGTGGCATGGGTTGATCGAAGACGTGGCCCGCGATTGCCACACCAGCCTGTTTCGCACCCTCAAAAGTGCCCTGCCGCCTGGCTGGCTGGGGCAGCGCTCCGCCAAAGCTCCCGCTGCGCCCCGGCGGCGGGTCTGGGTCGCCCTAGGCGGCGCAGCTGCGAAAGCCGGCAGCGGCAGCAACCGGGGTGGCGAACCTGCCACAGCCACAGCCAACCCCGTTCTTGGCGGCAATCCTGGTGACCCAGTCGTGATCGAGTCGCTATCGGCCGGTGATGGGTTCGCTGGAGCGGCGGACGAGGAGCTTGGGGCCGAGCAGGTTGAGAGCGAGCAGCCAGCCCCATTCGCCTCGCCTGGCGAGCCCGCTGGTCTAGCTCTGCCGAGCAAGCAGCAGGCCCTGCTGGAGCAGCTGGGTCGCTGTGGCGGCGGCGTCTGGCAGGCGGAACTCCTGGTCAGGGGCGGCTTCAGTCGCTCGGTGCTGGAGGGCCTGGAGCGGCGGGGCCTGGTGACCCGACAGCTGCTCGTTCCCCAGGCGGGTGATGGCGGTGCGGCCGACTCCCTGGAACTGGCTCCGCCCCAAACGCTCACGCAAGCCCAGGCCGCCGCGCTCGAACAGATTCGCCAGGCGCAGGCAGGCGAGAGCCTGCTGCTCTGGGGCGTCACCGGCGCCGGTAAAACCGAGGTGTATCTGCAGGCCGCCGCCGATTGCCTGGCGGCGGGCCAGGGGGTGTTGCTGCTCACTCCGGAAATCGGCCTGGTGCCCCAGCTGCTCGACCGCTGCCGCCAGCGCTTTGGCGCGGCGGTGGCCGAGTTTCACAGCGGTTGCAGTGAGCGCCAGCGGATCGACACCTGGCGCCGCGCCCTTGGGGCCGCCGCCGAGCCGCTGCTGGTGGTGGGCACCCGCTCGGCGGTGTTCCTGCCGATCAGCAGCCTGGGACTGATCGTGCTCGATGAGGAACACGACAACTCCTACAAGCAGGACAGCCCGATGCCCTGTTACCACGCCCGGGAGGTGGCCCGCCACCGGGCCCGCCGTAGTGGCGCCAAGCTGGTGCTTGGTAGCGCTACCCCGTCCCTGGAAACCTGGCAGACCTGCCAGGGGCCGGCTGCCACCACCCAGTTGCTGCGCCTGCCGGAGCGGATCGGCGGCCGGCCCCTGCCGCCGGTGCGCTTGGTGGACATGCGGCTGGAGCTGGAGGACGGCCATCGCCGCCTGATCAGCCGGCCGCTGATGCAGCGCCTCGCCAGCCTGGCCGAGCGGGGGGAGCAGGCGGTGTTGCTGGTGCCGCGCCGCGGCCATAGCAGTTTTCTCAGTTGCCGCAGTTGCGGCGAGGTGGTGCTCTGTCCCCATTGCGATGTGGCGCTTACGGTCCATGGCCGCAGCGACGGGCCCCAGTGGTTGCGCTGCCACTGGTGTGACCACCGCGCTGATCTGGGCGATCGCTGTTCCCATTGCGGCTCCACCGCCTTCAAGCCCTTCGGCGCCGGCACCCAGCGGGTGATGGAGCAACTCGACAAGGAGCTCGATGGGTTGCGCCTGCTCCGCTTTGACCGAGATACCACCAGGGGCCGAGACGGTCACCGCCGCCTGCTGGAGCGCTTCGCAGCCGGCGAGGCCGATGTACTGGTGGGCACCCAGATGCTTGCCAAGGGCATGGACCTGCCGGCGGTGACCCTGGCGGCCGTGCTGGCCGCCGATGGCCTGCTGCATCGGCCCGATCTGCGTGCCGGCGAACAGAGCCTGCAGTTGCTGTTGCAATTGGCGGGCCGGGCCGGCCGGGGTGATCGCCCCGGGGAAGTGCTGGTGCAGACCTACTGCCCTGACCATCCCGTGATCCGCCATTTGGTGGATGGCCGCTACGAGGCCTTTCTGGCCGAGGAGCTGGCCCTGCGCCGTTCGGCCCAGCTGGTGCCTTTCAGCCGCGCCTGCTTGCTGCGCCTGGCCGGGCCGTCGGCCAGCGGCACCGCCACGGCGGCGGCCTCCCTGGCCGAACGGATCCGCAGCCAGGTGCAGGCCAGCGGCTGGCTGCTGATCGGCCCGGCCCCGGCGCCGGTCGCCCGGGTGGCGGGGCGCAGTCGCTGGCAGTTGCTGCTGCATGGCCCCGCCGGCACTGACCTGCCCCTGCCGGCGGAGGCCGTGCTGCGCGAGGGCCTGGCCCGGGATGTGAGCCTGAGCATCGACCCTGATCCCCTGGAGCTCTAATCCCCTGGACGCCTAGACGCCCAGGGGGCGCTGCCGGCGATCAGCTGTTCAAGCAGGTGGGTGTTCCAGCTGGCAGTTTTTTTAAGCTGGCAGTTTTTTCAAGCTGGCAACTGTTCAAGCTGGCAACTATTCAGGCAGGCAACTGGGGAAAGCCAAAGCCGGCCCGGAGCCGCAGTCTTTGCAGCAGCAGGGCTAGCCCCAGCAGCAGCGCCACAGCCATGGCCCCTAGGCCCAGGCGGCTCCAGCGCCAGGTGCGCCAGGCCAGCCGGTTCAGGGCGCCCGGCTGCAAGTTCCAGTGCAGTTGGTGGGCCCCAGGGCCGGCCTGTACGGGCCTGGGCGTGGCCAGCTGCACCGCCGCCTGTTCAAGGGGCTCAAAGCGGAAGGCCAGCTCCAGCCCCGGCAGGGAGTCCAGGGCGGTGAGATCGATTTCCAGCACCAGCTCCTGCTGCACGCCGATCAGCCAGTTGCGTTCTCGCAGCTCCAGCACGGGCCTGGCCAGGTTGACGCCTGCCAGGGCAGCGCCCTTCTCGAGACTCTGGCCCAGCCAGGAGAGGGCTTGCGAGGCGGGCTGGCTCGGGCTGCGCAAGCTCTGGCGGCCGTGGTCTCGCTCTACCACCACCGGCCCACCGCCGAGGGCGGCCGCCAGGTCCCGTTGCCAGGGCAGGGCCTGGCCGCTGGCGCTGGTGCTGGTCTGGGTGATCTGCAGGCGTCCCGGGGCCAGGAAGTCAAGGTTTGTGTCCACCCGGACGCAGCCCGCCAGCAACGTGGTTAACAACAGCAAGGCCACTGCCAGCAGGGCAAAGCCCCAGGGAGTCCTGGTGGCGCCCACGGGGGGCGGTGGCGGCGGTTCGGGGCGGGGACGGCGGCGCCAGCTCTGCATCGGCGAGCCCCCTTCGACCAGCTCCAGCTCCCCCAGGCTCGGCACCTGCACCGACCAGTTGCGGGGCCGTTGCAGGGCGGGCGCGTCCAGCACCTCCTCCAGGTCCCTGGCCTGCTGGCGCAAGGTCAGATCGCGGCAGCCGCGCAGGCTGCGGCAACAGGCCGCTGCTGCGGCC
This sequence comes from Synechococcus sp. UW140, assembly GCA_945860085.1. Classification (GTDB taxonomy): domain Bacteria; phylum Cyanobacteriota; class Cyanobacteriia; order PCC-6307; family Cyanobiaceae; genus BAIKAL-G1. The sequence continues at coordinate 18,431 of CAMAPJ010000005.1, forward strand.
GAATCCCCCTGGCCCATGAGGGCCGTGGCCATCAGCAGCCGGATCCGTCCCCCCAGGGCCGTGCTGGCCCCATGGGCCTCGGCCAGGGGCGCCAGAAGTCGCAGGCTGGTGCCGTAGTCGCCACTCTCGAGGGCGCGCTCGGCAAGGGCTAGCTCCGGCGGGTCGGGCTGGTGCAGGCCAGCTTCAACGTCGGTCGAGCTGTCGATGGGCCGCCAGTCTTCCGCCACGGCTCAGCCGCTGATCTGGCGCTGGCTGCCCACCACCATCGTGCCGATGCCGTCGTCGGTGAACACCTCCAGCAGCAGGGCATGGGGGGTGCGGCCATCGACGATGTGGGCCGCCGACACCCCCTGGGCGATCGCCCGGATGCAGCATTCGGTCTTGGGGGTCATGCCGCCGGCCACCACGCCGGTGCGAATCAGCTCGCGGGCTCCCGCCAGGGTCACTTGACGGATCAGGGAACCGGGATCGTCCCGGTCCCGCAGGATGCCGGGGGTGTCGGTAAGCAGGATCAGTTTTTCGGCCTGCAAGGCCGCGGCCAGCTCGCCGGCCACCGTGTCGGCGTTGATGTTGTGGGCCTGACCCTCGGCGTTGGCGGCCACGCTCGAGATCACCGGGATGTAGCCGTTCTCGAGCAGGGGCAGCAGCACGGCCGGATTCACCGCCGCCACATCGCCCACCAGGCCGTTGGAGCCATCGCCGTAGGGACGGGCCAGCACCAGGCCGCCATCGCTGCCGCACAGGCCCACGGCCCGGCCCCCCACCCGGTTGAGCCCATTGACGATCTGCTTGTTGACCCGCCCTACCAACACCATTTCAACCACGTCCATGGTTTCCGGGGTTGTGACCCGTAAGCCGTTGCGGAATTCCGGCTTGATCTGCAACCGCCCCAGCCACTCGTTGATCTCGGGTCCGCCGCCATGGACCACCACCGGGTGGACTCCGACACAGGCCAGCAAGGCCAGGTCGCGGAAGACGGCCTCGCGCAAGTCCTGGTGCACCATGGCGGCACCGCCATACTTGACCACCACCCGCCGGCCGGCGAAGTGCTGGATGTAGGGCAGGGCCTCACTCAACACCGACACCCTCAGGGTGTCGGCGGCGGAGATAGGGGAATCGGTGCTCAAGGCGAAACGGGCTGGGGTCGCAGGTTCGGCGCTGGGCCGGGGGGAGCGGGCCTGGCCCGGGGGCCGGTTCGCTCATGGGCCTGGGCTCGGGAGCCGCAGGGTTCAGGAGCCGGAGGGCTCTGGGTCAGCCTCGGCCATCGGCGCCGTTTCGACTAGGGGCCGCAGGCGGATCAGCACCTTGGCCTTGCCTAGCTGGCTCACCTCCGCCCGCAGGCCCGGCCCAAAGAAGCGGCCGAGCCGGTCCTGACGGGCCTGCCAGCGCTCAATGCCGACGCCCTGGCACTGGAAGGTGAGATCGAGGCCGTAGCCACCGTCCTCGGCCTGTTCGGCCACCCGCAGTAACTGGGGGGGATCCTGCTCATCCCAGAGCTTGAGGGCCTCGAGCGAGCTTTCCAGGTGGGCCTTCTGGCCGTAGCGCCAGCGGTTGACATCCTTGACGAGCTTGCGCAGGGGCTCGCTGGCCTCGGCCTCCCGCAGGGCTTCGGCCTCCGGCGAGGGGTCCACCAATTCAGCCGGGGGCAGTTCTGAGGATTTCAGGGCGAGACCACCCAGCAACACGGGCACGCCGTAAAACACCCCCGCCAGGCTCAAGGTGGGGCTGTCGGTGACGTAGGCGATCGAACCGACCACCGTGAGAACGGCGCCGGCGATCGTGATTAGGCTTCCGGGCGATGCGATTGCTTGCATGGCGCCATCTTCGGCTAACGGGGTGCCCGATCGCGATGGCGAAGGCACCGGCACTGAACGTTTTTCTGTTGCTCCCGCAGGGGAGACCCCGAGTCCCGGGGGAGGAGAACCTGTGGCTGTGGAGGTTCTCAGCACCGACCAGCTGCTCGAGCGGCTCGCCGCTGACCGGCTCTGGTTGCTGCAGCAGATCGATGCCGGCCATTGGAGCGACCTGCGCCTGGATCTGGCAGCCCTGGAGCGGGAACTGGGCCAGGTCCTGGAGCAGGCCGGCCAGCGGGTCAAGGGCCGCTGACCGGGGCCTGGGCCCTAGGGGTGGATCGCAATCGCCAGGGGTTGCGGGGCCCGGGAAGCGCAGCGTTGGCCTCTTCCGGGACCCTGAGCGCCGATCAGAAGGGAATGTCGTCTTCGCCTTCGGGGAAATCGGGCACCAGGGGCGAGGCGTTCCAGGTGGGCATCTCGGCAGCGGCCGGGGCTGCAGCAGCTGCCGGCGCAGGGGCGGCAGCCTGCCGGCGGGTGGGGGCTGGTGCCGGCGGCCGGCCAGAGGGGCGGGTGCCCGCAGGCCCGCCATTGGCAGGGCCTGCGGAGAATTCCTGGGGACTGGCCTGGGTCGTCGCTCCAGCCGCCGCTCCAGCAGTCGCTCCTGGGGCCGCGCCGAAGGAGGCGGCGCCGGCAGCGGCGAGGGGATGGAGGCGCGAGAGGGTGAATTCGGCCCGCTTCTCCTTGACCCCGTCCGGTCGGGTGACGGTGTTCATGCGCAGACGGCCTTCCAGCACCAGGTGCTGACCCACCTGAACCCGGTTCTGCAGGTCCTGGGCCAGGCTGCCCCAGCCGACCACCTTGAGCTGGCCAGGGGGATCATCGGGGCGCAGGCCCTCGATCTGGACGGCCATCTCGGCCACGGGGGTCTGGTTGTCCTGGGTGTAACGCACCTGGGGCGCCTCCATCACCTCTACTTCCAGCAAGCAATGGTTCACGGATCAGGGGATCGCCAGGGGGTCCCATCCTGATGCACCGCCCTGAAATCCACCAGGGGGATCACAGCTCCCCTGGCCAGGTCGCCGAACCGCAACAGCAGCCCAGCGCGCCGGCAGAGGCGATCTGGCTGGTCAGTGGCATCGGCGAAGGGCCCCAGCTGGCCAGCCAGTTGCTGGCGCGGGGGTGGCGCCTGCGCGTGAGCGTGGTGGGAGAGGCGGCCGGCCGGGCCTATGGGGCCCATCCTGCCTTGGAGATCCAGGTGGGGGCCCTGGCCGGCCCTGGGGCGATCGCTGCCGCCCTGGAGGCGGCAGGGTGCCAGGGCGGCTTCCGCTGGGTCGTGGATGGCACCCATCCCTTTGCTGAGCGGATCAGCGCCGACCTGGTGGTCGCCTGCCGGCGGCTCAACCAGCCCCTGCTGCGCCTGCAAAGGGCTCCGTTGGCCCGACTGGATTCAAGCCCTTCCCCGGGCTCCACTCCAGGGCCTAGCCCCAGCCTCGGTCTGGCTTCAAGCCCTGGTTTGGCTTCAAGCCCTGGTCTTGCCCCATGCCCTGGGGTCCGGCGCCAGCTGCTCACCAGCCTGGAGGAGCTCGCTGGCCTCGACCTAGGCGGCAAGCGGCTTCTGCTGGCGATTGGGGCGCGGCGCCTCCGCCAGGCCCTGCTCTGCAGTCCTGACGCTCGTCATTTCGCTCGCATCTTGCCCCATCCCACCAGCCTGGCCCTGGCCCGGGCGGCCGGCCTGGCCGATGCCCAGCTGGCCTGCCTGCATCCCCGTCCGGCGCCTATCCCCAACGGCTCCGGTTCCGGTTCGCCTGGGGCCTGGGTGGATCAGGGTTCACCGGGCCGGCTCGGGCCCGGGGCCATCGAGCGGGCCCTCTGTCGCCGCTGGGCCATCGATACGGTGCTATGCCGCCAATCCGGCGGCATCACCGAGCAGCTCTGGAGTGACCTCTGCTCAGACCTGGGCCTGGAGCTACTGCTGTTGCGCCAGCCCAGGGCCAGTGATCCGGCCCCGGGCCTGGAGCTGGCGGCCCTGCTGGCGGCCCTGGGCGATCCAGGTTCAGGCAGCCAGGCCTAGAGGAGCAGGCCTAGGTGGTCGGCGGCGAGCTCGCGCAGGCTCACCTGGCTGCGGGGGCCGAGCTGGGTCACCACCTGGCCAGCGCAGAGGGAGCCCAGGCGACCGCAGGTTTCTAGATCCAGGCCGCGGGTGTAGCCATGTAAAAAGCCCGCTGCATAGAGATCTCCGGCGCCGGTGGTGTCCACGAGCTCGCCGAGGCGGAAGGGTTCGATCACGTGGCTCTGCTCACCGGAGAGCACTAGGGAGCCCAGTTCACTACGGGTCAGGGCCGCCACCTGGCAGCGGCCACGCACCTGATCCACCGCCTCCTCAAAGCTGTTGGCCTTGTAAAGGGCAGTGATCTCCATCTCATTGGCGAACAGCACATCGACATGGCCATCAACCAGTTCCTGGAAGCTGTCCCGGTGCCGTTCAACGCAGAAGGCATCGGAGAGGGACAGGGCCACCTGGCCCCCCTGGGCGCGGATCAGTTCGGCCGCGGCGATGAAGGCCCGCTTGGCCGCTTCGCTGTCCCAGAGGTAGCCCTCCAAATAGAGCATTTTGGCGTCGGCCACCATCTGGAGGTCCAGGTCGGCGGGATCCAGTCCGACGGAGGCCCCCAGGTAGGTGCACATCGTGCGCTGGGCATCCGGGGTGACCAGGATCAGGCAGCGGGCGGTCGATGGTCCGCTGTTGGCCGGTGGGGTCTGGAAGCTGGCGCCGACGGCGCGGATGTCGTGGGCAAAGATCGCTCCGAGCTGGTCATCGCGCACCCGGCCAATGAAACCGGCCCGGCCGCCGAGCTGGGCGATGCCGGCCAGGGTGTTGGCGGCGGACCCGCCGGAGGTCTCGAGTCCCGGCCCAACGCTGGCGTAGAGCCGCTGGGCCTGGGACTCATCGACTAGGGCCATCGTGCCCTTGGTCAGGCCGTGGTTGTCGAGCACGTCGTCTTCGGCCCTGACCAGCACATCAACGATGGCGTTGCCGATGCCGACGACATCGAAGCGGGGCCCGGCGCTGGGGCTGGGCGTTGCGGAAACAGACACGGGGCGGAAGGCAAATGGGATCGCGACGGGGACAGGAGCCGATCAGGCGCTGAGCAGGGCCCGCTTCGGACCATGGATCGGATCTTCGACCACGATTGTTTGATCCCGGTTGGCGCCGAGGGAAACGATCGCGATCGGCACCTCCATCAGCTCAGCGAGGAAGCGCAGGTAGGCCATCGCCTTAGCCGGCAGCTCTTCGAGTTGGCGGCATTCCTCGGTGGAGCACTCCCAGCCCGGCAGGGTTTCAAAGATCGGCTGGCAGCGGGCGAAATCCTCGGCGCTGCTCGGGAAATGCTCGATGCGCTGGCCATCGAGTTCGTAGGCGACGCACACCTGGATCTCATCGAGCTCATCAAGCACGTCAAGCTTGGTGATCGCTAGGCAATCAAGGCCGTTCACCGCGACCGCATAGCGGCCGATGACGCCGTCGAACCAGCCGCAGCGGCGGCGACGGCCGGTGGTTGTGCCGTATTCGCCACCCCGGTCGCAGAGGTGGTCGTTGAGGCTGCCTTGCAGTTCGGTCGGGAAGGGGCCCTCGCCCACCCGGGTGGTGTAGGCCTTGGCGACGCCGATCACCCGGTCGATCAGGGTCGGGCCGACGCCGGCGCCGATGCAGGCCCCGCCGGAGATCGGGTTGGAGGAGGTGACGTAGGGGTAGGTGCCATGGTCGAGGTCGAGCAGGGTGCCCTGGGCGCCCTCAAACAGGATGTTCTTGCGGGCGCGGGCCGCTTGGTGGATCGTGCGAATGCAGTCGACCACATGGGGGGCCAGGCGCTGGCCGTAGGAGGCGTATTCGGCGATCACCGCCTCGCCATCGAGGGGCTCGATCCCGTAAACCCGCTCGAGAAGCAGGTTCTTTTCCGCTAGGGGAGCAGCCAGACGATCGCGCAGCCGGTCCTCATCGAGCAGGTCAATGACGCGGATGCCGTTGCGTTCGGCCTTGTCGGCGTAGGTGGGGCCGATGCCTCGGCCGGTGGTGCCGATACGGCGATCGCCCCGGCGCTGCTCCATCGCCTGGTCGAGCAGGCGGTGGTAAGGCATGGTCACGTGGGCCGTGGAGGCGAGCTTCAACCCCTCAACGCTGATGCCGTTCTCGGCCAGCATGTCGAGCTCGCCCAGCATCACCCGCGGATCGACCACGGTGCCGGAGCCGATCAAGCAGGTGGTGTCCGGGTAAAGGATGCCGGAAGGAATCAGGTGCAGCTTGAGCACCTTGTTGTCCACCACGATGGTGTGACCGGCATTCACACCGCCCTGATAGCGCACGACCACATCGGCCGAACGACTGAGGAGATCGGTGATCTTGCCCTTCCCCTCGTCACCCCACTGAGCACCGATGACGACAACGTTGGCCAAGGACAAGGCGGCCCGGAGCCGCAACTGAGCACAATGTGGGAGCTTCTCAGATCAAAGGTCCCTTCGTCAAAAAGTTGACAGCAAAAAAGCGGTCCTTCAAGACCGCTTGTGGGGTTGGAGGGGTGCTTTCGCCCGGTTCCTCCGGGGCTCCGGAGGCTCAGGCGCCGCGCACGACGCTGGCCTCAGCCCGCTTGAGTTCCTTGTCGAGCCTGGCCTTGAGGGCCTCGGGTAGGGGCCGGTTGGCGTAGTTGGTGTAGTGACCAGCCAGGGAGTTGATGGCCGTCTGCATGGTGGTGAAGGAGGCCAGACCGTTGATTTTGGCCTGGGGCCGGTAACGGGCCATGTAGGCGGTGATCAGGGAGCGGGCCTCGGTTTCTGCCGTGGCGCGATCGGGATCCTCCGGACTGATGGCGATCGTGGCGATCAGCCGTTCCGCCACGGTCATGGTGTCCTCGACGTAATTGCCCGTGAGCGGGCCGCTGGCTGACGAGCAGGCCGTCAGGGCCAGGCTGAGGCTGAGGCACACCGCGAACAAGGCGGCCATCACACGACGCCATCCAGCAGCCATGGGGATTGGGAGGAAGAAGGGCCCAATCCTAGGCAAGCCTGGGAAAGCTGACCCAGGGGTTGGGATGTAGCAGGGTGCAGGGGCCCTGGTTCCGGGGGCAGGCCGTGGCGGAGACCCGGCTGAGGGAGTCCCTGGCCCCGATTTCAGGCCCAAGACACCAGCGCCCAGGCCCGCCCAGCCCGGTTTCGCCTAGGACGCTCCGGTGCGGATCTCCCCAGCCTGGAGGAGGTCAAAGCGATGGGGCCGACCGGATCAGGTGAACTGGATCAGGCCAGGAGGCCGCTACGGCCTGCCTTAATCAGGGCAGAGAGTTCGGCGATTAGCTCCGCTGCAGCCAGCTCCCGTTTGACGCTGCCCTGGCGCTGCACCAGTTCCACCTGACCTTCCTTGGCGCCCCGGCCCACCACCACCCGCCAGGGGATGCCGAGCAGGTCGGCGTCTTTGAACTTGACGCCGGCCCGCTCATCGCGGTCATCGAGCAAGGCATCGAGTCCTGCGGCCAGCAGGCTGGTGTAGAGCTCTTCGCCCAGCAGGTGCTGGGCGGGTTCCTGCAGGTTGGCGATCACCACGATCACCTCAAAGGGGGCAATCGCCACCGGCCAGCAGATGCCGTTGCTGTCGTGGTTCTGTTCCACGGCCGCCTGGGCCAGGCGGGAGACGCCGATGCCGTAACAGCCCATCCACAGGGCTTCTTCCGCCCCAGACTCATTGGTGAAGCGGGCGCCGAGGGCTTCGGAGTATTTGCGGCCCAGTTGGAAGATGTGGCCCACTTCGATGCCGCGGGCGGCTGTGAGGGTTTGCTCTGGATCGTGCAGGCAGCGATCGCCGCTCTGGGCGGCGCGCAGGTCAACCAGCTCGGGCGCCAGGCCCAGGCCCGCCCAGGTCGCCCCCACCCGGTGCTTGTCGGGGTTGTTGCCGCCGCAGACGAACGTCTCCAGTTCGGCCGCAGTGGGATCGGTGAGGCGCAGCAACTTGGGAACAAGCCTGAGCTGGGCCGCTGTGGCTAGGGCGGCGTTGCCGCTGCCAGCAAGGACCTGGGTTGGGGTTGGGGCTGCCGTGGCGACAAGGGTCCCATCGCTGAGGTCGGGGCCGAGAGAGCCAAAGGGGATTGCGCTCAGATCGAGGGGCAGCCGCTCGCTGCGCACCAGATCGGCCGTGAGCGGTTCAATCGAAAGCAGGGTGCCCTGTTCGGGCGCCAGGCGGGCGCTCACGCCATTGGCCAGTTTCACCGCGTTAAGCAGTTGATCGCCGCGCAGGCTCACCAGCACCGGCAGCAGGCTGCCATCGGCGCAGCGGGCCACTAACAGCAACACCTTGACGATCTGGCTGGGATCAAAGCCATGGGCGGCGCAGAGGTCTTCGATGCTGGTTTGGCCGGGGGTATCGAGCTCGCGGCAGGGCTGGGCCGCCAGGGGCAGGGCTGCCGCGGCGAGGGAGACCGCCCGCTCCTGGTTGGCCGCATAGAGCCCGTCGCCGCTGCTGAGGATCAGGTCCTCGCCGGCCTCAGCGGTGACCATGAACTCCTGGCTGGCGGAGCCGCCAATGGCGCCGCTGTCAGCCTCGACCGCCACGGTTCTGAGACCGCAGCGACTGAAAATGCGCCGGTAAGCCCGGTCCATCTCACCGTAACTATCTTGGAGGCTGGCTTCATTTGCGTGAAAGGAGTAGCCATCCTTCATGATGAATTCCCGGCCGCGCATTAGCCCGAAACGGGGGCGAATCTCATCGCGGAATTTGGTCTGAATCTGATAGAGATTCACCGGTAATTGCCGGTAGGAACGCAACAGATCTGCTGCCAGGGCCGTAACCACTTCCTCATGGGTGGGACCCAGGCCCAGCTCACGCCCCTGGCGATCACGCAGGTGGAACATGATTCCCTCGCCTGCCGTGTAGCCGCTCCAGCGGCCGCTGCGCTCCCAGAGATCGGCCGGCTGCAGCTGGGGCAGCAGGGTTTCTAGGGCTCCGGTGGCGTTGAGCTCCTCGCGCACGATCGCCGAAATCTTCTGCAGCACCCGAAACAGCAGGGGCAGGTAGGCGTAGATGCCCGAAGCAACCCGGCGGATGTAGCCGGCGCGCAGCAGCAGTTTGTGGGAGGGGATTTCCGCTTCAGCCGGGTCATCCCGCAACGTCACCAGCATCAGGCGGGAGACGCGCATAGCAGCCACGGAGCACTGGTGCGGAACCTATCACCACCGCCTGAAACGATGTCCCTCCGCTGCCCTAGTGGCGCGGTAGAACTGCACCGCAATGGTCTGGCTAGTCCTGCGAAAGGCTGCTAGCTTCGGTCCCAGTTGTCTTAAATTCGTCTCATATGTTCGGCCATCCCTCGGGCGGCGATGGGCTCTCTGCTGCTGTCTACGGCAGTCCCCCGCCCCAGGCGAGCCCGATCCCCCGCCTTGATCCCGACTCCCTGGGCCTGGCGGTTGGCCTGGCCGCTGGCCTCGCTGCCCCCCCAGGCGATGGCCTGATCGGTATTGACGATGTGCAACGCACCTTGAATCGCTCCAGGGCGTCGGTCTATCGCTATACCAACACTGATCCCCGCAACCTCAACCCCCCGTTCAACCCAAAGCGTCTCAATCCCGAATACCGCACCGATCAAAAAGACGCCCTGCTGTTCCATCCCAATGAGGTGGCCCGCTTTGCCCGCGATGTGTTGCGGATCAAGGAGGTCACGGTGGAGGTGCTTCACTCCCCAGCCACCGCTAGCCAGCAGCTGCTCGTGGCGATCTTGACCGAACTCAAGGAGATCCGCGCCCTGCTGCAGCAGGCAGGCGAGGCCCCTACCCCCCTAGGCAGCAAGCGGGAGCACCCGGACCAGGCGTTACCCAGCCAGGCTTACCCAGCCAGCGTTACCTAGCAAGCGGCCAGAAGCCAGGTCGATCCCTAGGGCCTCGACGGCGGTGCCAGAATTAACCCAAGCCGATAAAGCCATTGGCTTTGTCTGATGGTCAGCCCAGGGATCCTGTCCTGCGGGGTCGCCACCCGAACTTCAGCTGGTTGTTCCGCGCCGATGCCGGCGGGATGCACCCCCGCCGGCATCGGCGCTGAACCTGTTCCTCTCCCCTTTCCATGGATTCCGACCCCCCTCCCCGATCCACACTGCCTGCCGAATGGGCTGGCTCGGTTCCTGCCTTAAGGCCTGAAACGGGCTTCGCCAAGCCCTTGGCAAGTCAGTCGTTGACCCGGCCCCTCTCCAGTGAGGACCAAGCGACTGAACTGGCCGACCCCGCAGATCTCGAGAACCTGCTTGCAGCAATTGGTGAGGAGCAATCGGCGGAGACCCGGGGTCCGGACCCGGAGGGGTCTGGTCTCGGCCTGACTGCCCCCCTGATCGGCGCCCTGATCGGCCTGCTCACCCTGGTAGTGCCCCTGTTTGCCGTGTTGACCGACCGGCCCGCTCACCCATTGCCCGAGCCGTTGTCCCACAAACCAAGGGGCGGAGGCCCTGGTGGCACAGCTTTCCCACAGGGCACAGCCTTGCCTAGGAGTAGCGCCTTGCCTGGGGGCACCGCCTTAGCAGCGCCAAGGGCCTTGTTAGTCCCTTAGCAGCGCTTCTAGCTGGGTTTCTGCAGCAGAAATCCCTCAAAGGCGAGGGCCTGGAAAATGCGGGCCGGATCGCTGAAACCTGCCGCGTTCACCAGGCTGGTGAGGCGGGCCATGCCGACGGGATGGAGGCCCTGGGTGAGGGGCGCGAGCTGCTCGGCGGGCACCTGCAGGCCGCTGGCCCGCTGGAAGCCGACCCAGGCCGCGGCCAGCTGGCCCTCCAGGGAGGGCAGGGAGGTGGACATCAAGTCAACCAGCACCAATTGACCGCCGGGGCGCAGGCTGCGGGCTAGGCCCGTGAGAAAGGCCAGCTTGCTGCCGTCATCGGCGAGGGACTGGAGCACCAGCACCGAGAGGGCTCCGGCGAAACGGCCCTGGCAGGCGGGGTCCTCGGTGAGATGTTCGACGGTGGTCTGCCGCCAGTCGATCGCCGCGGCTCCGGCTAGGCGGCTGCGAGCCTCGGCAAGCATTGCCGCTGAGGGATCGATGGCGCTTAGGTGCCAGTCGGGGCGCTGGGCAACGGCCTCCTGCAGTTCGGCGCCGGTGCCGCAGCCGGCGACCAGGACATCGGCCCCCTGCTCGGACGCCAGCGGCGAGGCGGCCAGCAGGGCCACCGCCAAGCGGGCCAGGCTGCCGTAGCCGGGGATCAGCTGCTGCTGGATCAGGTCGTAGCGGTCTACCGCCAGCCCAAAGCTGGGGTCATCCGTGGGGTGGGACTCGGTTGCCGGCGCCATTGCTCTTGGAGCGAACCAGACAAAAGGGCCTGGGGTTCTCGATGTTAGGGACAATCCCGGCCAGGGCTGCTGCCAGCACTAGGGCTAGGCCCAAGGGCAGAACCAGGGCTGGGCCCTGGACCCAGGCCAGGACTCAGCCAATGACCCAGGTGGACCCCAGCGATCTATTGCAACCGGCCGGGGCGGGCGTGTTGGGGTCGCCGTCGCCAGGTAAGTTGGTCGGCGCCATGATCCGTAGCTGACCGTGCCCACCATCCGTTTTGAAAAGGAAGGCCAGCAGGTCGGTTGCATCGAGGGGGCCAACCTGCGCCGAGCCGCCTTGGATGCCGGGATCAATCCCTACACCGGCCTGAACAACCTCAACAACTGCGGCGGCGTTGGCCAATGCGGCACCTGTGTCGTTGAGGTGATCGAAGGAGCCCGCAACCTGTCCCCCCGCAGTGACGTCGAGCAGGTGTATCTGTCCGACCGCCCCGCCAGCTACCGGCTCAGCTGCCGCACCACCGTCAATGGCGATGTGACGATCCGCACCCGTCCCCAGGACGGCGTCGGCAAGGGCTCCAACAGCCTGCTTGGCGCGATCAAGAACATCTTCGGCCGCTGAGCTGCACCCATGGCGATTGCAGGTAATCGCCTGCCGCTGAGGCTCTATGCCTACAGCCGCTGTTCCACCTGCCGTAAGGCCCTGACCTGGCTCGCCCAGCAGGGCCTTTCTGCTGGGGAGGATCTGGAGGTGATTGAGATCACCTCCAAGCCGCCCTCGATCGAGACCCTGGCCCAGGCCCTGGTAGCCCTGGGGGCGATCAAACGCCTGTTCAACACCAGTGGCCAGAGCTACCGCGCCCTCGGGGCGGCTGCCGTGGCCGCCCTTAATCAAGCCGAGGCTCTCCAAGCCCTGGCCGCCGATGGCAAGTTGATCAAGCGGCCCCTGCTGTTCACCGCCCAGGGCGAGGTGCTGGTGGGCTTCAAGCCTGAGGAGTGGACTGCGGTGCTGCTGAGTTGAGACCTGCCGCTGAGCCTGTCTGCCTGAAATACTCTCCCAGAGCTCGGCCTGCTTAATCCTTCTCTACTAATACTTCTCCGCTAACCCTTCTTGGCTAACCCTTCTCCGTTAAACTTTCCCCGTTAAACCGACTCGGGCTGAGTCGCCGTCGAGCCTGGCGCTGGAGCGGCTGGGCTGGTCAGTTCGTCTAGTTCATCCATCAGGGCGTCGATGCCGGCCCGGTTCACCTGGGCCAGGTAGGTGAGCTTGAGATCCTGCAGCACGCTGCAGAGCAGCTGCTGACTTCGCTCCAGGGTGCTGCCGGCCTCCAGGGAGCTGCCCAGCTCATCGAGAAAACGGTCAGCGAAGCGCTGCAGCAGTTCCACCTGGCGGATGTCTGGCTGGGAGAGCCGTTTGCCGGTGCTGCGCGAGAGATCTAGCAGGCTCTCGACCACGGCCGCCGAGAGCTGGCTGCTCAACTGGCCGCCCATCACGCCACCGCGGAAACTTTGCTGCAGAGCATGGTTGAGCACCGCCTGAAGTTCTGGCGATAGCCGCGGGGCCACCTGGCCGAGGACCAGGGGCCCCCAAAGCCGCAGCAGCTCGATCAAGTCACCGCTATCGCGCAAGTTGCTGCGCTGGTGGCTGCGCAGGTTGCGGATCCAGCGGGGCCACTGGGGGGAGCGGATCAGCGACTGGGTGCCATCGACCAGCTGCAGGGCCAGCACTTCGAACAGTTCCAGGGCCAGCAGGGAGACCACGGCGCGGCTGATCACCGCCCGCAGCGGTTCAATGTTGATCAGGCCGGCGCCGCTGAGCCGCTCCACCACAGGCAGCAGTCGCGACCAGCGCCAGATCGGCAGCAGTAGCGGCAGATCGATCCAGCGGCGCAACAGGGCATCGCGCCAGCTCAAGCCAGGGAGGCGCCGCCGCAGGCGCAACACCCGCAGGCCGATGTCCAGCAGGAACAGCCCCTGGAACAGCACCAGGTCGTACCACCAGAAGTGGTCAGTGGGATGGCCGTTCTCATCGATCGAGCGCCAGTAGCAGGTTTCGATCAGGGGCAACACCTGCTGCTGCCAGAAGCGCCGTTCCTGTTGCCAGGGATGGCGTTTGAGCCAGTCCACGCTGAGCAGGCGTTCGTTCGAGTCCTTGGCCGAATCGAGGCCGGCTCGCTGCCGCAGCCGGTTTTTGACCGTTTCCAGGCTGCCGGACTGGCCCGAAACCAGAAACGGGTTCTCATCGATCATCTGGTCGGTCAGGGCCAGCTGACGGCGGCGCAGGGCCTCGGCGGCCGCAGCCGCCGGATCCAGTAGCAACTGCTGATCCAGCTGGCGGAAGGCGGCCAGATAGGCCTTGGTCTGGCGGTGGGGCTCGATCCCCTTGACCGGGTCGTAGAAAGGCGTGATCGACGGCAGCAGGGTCAGGGGCACTGCTAAAGGCAGGGACGGAACTGGATAGAGGGTGCGTTGCAACCAGAAGGTTCGCAGCGGCACATAGGTCAGGTCGAAGCCCACCCACAGCAGGTTGACGCTGGCCCAGACCGCCACAAAACGATCCCAATAGCGCCAGCCACGGCCCGGGGGGACCCGTTGGGGCGACAGCCAGCGGGGACGAACCATCGAGATCGTTCTGGGGCGAGATGGGATCTGCGACTGCCTAATCTGCCCTACCTGCCCAGCAGGCCCGCCTTGGAGGTTCTTGAGCCCCGACCCCCAGCCCTCCGACCCCAGGTCATCCGACCTCCAGTCACCCGACCTCCAGTCCCCAGAGTCCCGGTCCCCAGAGTCCCGGCGCTCAGAGTCCCTGGATCGTGCCGTTCCCCAGCGCTCGCCTGACGTGGCCCCTGCCTCCCAACCTCCAGAACCTGCCGAGGAGAGTCCCTGGCAGTTCTGGCGCGGCGTACTGATCACCCTGGCGGTGGCGCTGGGCATTCGCCACTACCTGCTTGAGGCCCGCTACATCCCCTCGGGTTCGATGCTGCCCGGCCTGCAGATCCAGGACCGGTTGTTGGTGGAAAAACTCAGCTACCGCAACCGTTCACCCCGGCGTGGCGAGATTGTTGTCTTCCATGCGCCTTACCACTTCGACCCGGTGCTGCTGGCCAACCGCCGGCCCTCGTCGCTGGACTGTTTGCTGGTGAACCTGCCGTTGGTGGGCTCGATCCCCGGCCTGCAAAATCCAGCCTGCGACGCCTACATCAAGCGGGTCGTGGCCGTGGCCGGCGACCATGTCGTGGTCGATCCCCGCGGCCAGCTAACGCTCAACGGACGCCGCCAAGCCGAGCCCTACGTCAAAAACTGGTGCCCGGTCGACAGCCAGGGCATGGGCCCCTGCCGCACCCTCAACGCCGTGGTTCCTGCTGGCCATGTCCTCACCCTGGGGGACAACCGGGCCAACAGCTGGGATGGCCGCTTTTGGCCGGGGGGGGCCTTCCTGCCGCGCACTGAAATCATCGGCCGGGCCTTCTGGCGTTTCTATCCCTTCAACGCCACTGGGTCGCTGGGTTCAGACGAGGCCAGCAGCCCAGCGACCCTCAAGACCGGCCAGCCAGCCCCGTAGCCAGCACCCGTCCGGTGAGCTCCTGGCCGCGCAAGGGTTGGTTAGCGGCCAGGGAGGCATCCGGCTCCTCCCAGGGATGCCAGCGCCGCTCCGGATCAAACAGGATCCAATCCCGGCTGCCAGTTGAGAGCAGGGGCGCCGCTAGGCCCAGCACCTGGGCCGGTCCCCAGCACAGCACCCGCCAGAGGTCGGCGGCCGCCCATCCCCGCTGCACCACCAGCTCCTGCCAGAGCACCGGCAGCACGAAACGATGGCCTGCCACTCCGGGCTTGCGTTGATCGAGGGGCAGCAACTGTTCTTCGGTATCGAGGGGATGGTGCTGGACGGCCACGGCAGTGAGCACCCCGCTGGCCAGAGCTGCGATCAGGGCCTCGCGATCGGCCCGGCAGCCAAGGGAGGGCTGCACCCGCCAGCCCTCGGCCACCGGAGCCAGGCTGCCGCAATCGGCTACAAGGTGCCACCAGCTGACCGTGGCGAGGGGGCGCTGGTGGGCGGGCCGCTCTGCCAGCAGGGCCACTCCAGCGGCGGTGGAGAGGTTCATCAGGCGCAGGTTGGCCTGGGGCAGGCTCTCGGCCAGGGCCAGCAGGCATACCAAGGGCATGGTTTCACTCAGCAGCGGATCGAGGGGCCAGCCCAGCCGCAGGGCCTCGACCCCTTCGCGCACGAAGCCGGCCTGGCTGAACTCTTCGCTGCGGGGGGCGATCAACACAGGTCGCTCGCCCATCTCGGCCAGGCGCAGGCCGCGCTCCAGCAGGGCCAGAGGGGGCATCGTCGCCGCTTCGGCTAGGCCGAGGGCGCCGCAATCGAGCTGGTCGCCATGGGGGGCGAGCTCGAGGCCGGCGCCGCCGCTGCTGAAGCTGCCCCAGGGAAGCATCAGCGCTTCGGCCTGGTCGCCCGCCAGCTGGGGCAGTTGCATCGCCTCGGCCCGGTCGCGCCAGGGGCGGGCCTGGGGCAGTAGGGCCACGGTGCCGTAGCCGGCGGCGGCGGCCGAGCGGGCCAGGCTCTGCAGGGTTTCGGCCCGGCCCCCCTGGGGCTGCTCCAGAACCGAATGGGGATCTACCAAGGCAGGCCCGAGCCACCAACCGCTGGCATCGAGGCCAGGCAAGCCCAGCTCGTCTGCCCGTTGACGGGCTTCGTTGCCGGTGGCGGCCAGGGCGCCCGCCTCAATCAACAGATCACAGCGGCGCGGCGGCTGGCCTGGCGCTTCGAGCAGCTGCACCTGGTTGAGAAGCTGGCTCGATCCGATCAGAACCATGACCGCCTGTTCCCACCAACACCGCCCATCAGAGGGCTCCGGCGGCGGTGCGATCGAGCACCCCGCCAAGGTGGCTGGTCTGGTTCAAGCACACCACAAGCGGGGGCTCATCTGGGCCGTTCGGGTAGTCGATCACTGTGACTCCGCCATTGCCCTGTTTGACGGCCCAGATATCGGCCGGCCCCAGGCCCAGCAGGGCGCAGAGAATCGTTTTGTTGACCGCGTCGTGGGCCACCACTAGGGCCGTTTCCTCAGGGTTCAGGCTGGCCGCAATCGTTTGCCAGCCCGCCAGCGACCGCTCCCAGACGTTCTGAATCGTCTCGCCGCCAGGCATCTGCACCGTGTCGGGAGCCACCTTCCAGGCGGCCAGCAGCTCGGGCCAGCCCGCCGCGATCTCCTGCTCCAGCCGTCCTTCCCATTCGCCATGGCCGATTTCCACCAGGGAGCTGACGCTGGTGAGGGGCACCCCCGGATGGGAGCGCAAAATCGCTTCGGCCGTCTGGCGGGGGCGGGCCATGGAGCTGGTGTAGGCCCGCTGCAGGCTGACATCGGCCAGGAAGCGGCCGGCAGCTTCGGCCTGGCTCTCGCCGTTCTCGTTCAAGGGAATGTCGATCTGGCCCTGGAAGCGGCCCTGGCGGTTCCAATCCGTTTCGCCATGGCGCACCAGCAGCAACCGCGCCCCTGGCCCCTTGGGCGGCAGGGACGCCCCCAGGGGTTCGGCCTGGAGGTGGCTGATGCCATTGAGGGATTCGATCTGCACGGCCAGCTCCCCAGCGGCCCCGGCGCTGAGGTTGAGCACCGAGAGGGAGGCGTTGTCGATACGCAGGCGCCGGAAGCCAGAGCCATCAAGCCCCAGCAGGCTTAGGAGGAGGCAGCGCAGGATGGCGTTGTGGGCCACCACCAGCACCGTTTGGGAGCCCTCAGCTGAGGGCGAGTGATTTAGCAGCAACCGATCAATGAATCGGCGTGCCTGGTCCATTAACTCGCCAATTGGGGCGTAAGTGCTGCCACCAGGGCGTTGCAGCCGCAGGGTGTCCGGCTGGGTGGCCCAGAGCTGGTATTCGTCCGGAAACCGTTCGCGCAATTCCGGCACCCTCAGGCCACACCAGGGGGCCAGGTCCACCTCCAGCAGGTCGTCGTCTAGCTGGAGGCTGAGGCCGGCGCCCTGGGCCTCGAGCAGGTCCAAGGCCGTGTCCCTGGCGCGGCGCAGGGGGGAGGCATACACCTGGTCAATGGCCAGTCCCCGCAAGGCTTCGCCGGCAGCGCGAGCCTGGCGATGGCCCTCGTCGCTGAGGTCGGAGAGGTCGTCACGGCCCTGGATGCGCTGCTCCAGATTGAAACTGCTCAGGCCATGGCGCACGAGCAGAAGCCTCAGGGACACAGGCGTTTAGCCACAGCAGAACTCCATCGTATGGGAGCGCCACAGGGGAGAATCGAGTCATCGCTGGAGCAAACGGGTGAACACGGCGGGGCGGCCTGAGCAGGCGCGCTGGAAGGTGGTGCTGGCCCTCTTCTGTGTGGTGATCAGCCTGATGCTCTGGTCCAATGGCCTGCTCGACAGCCTCAAGCGGCCTTCTGTGGCCAACGATCTGGAACGGCGCCAGCTGGAATTGGCCGTGCTGGCCGCCCCGAATCTGCCCCCAGCCTTGAGCCAGGCCTTTGCGGGCAGCGATCCCCTCGGCCGGCTGGAAAAGCACCTCGAAGAGCTGGGCCGCAGCCAGGCGGAGGCCGGCCAGAGCGCCTCAACCGACCTGCTGCTGGAACAGGCCTTGGTGGCCGTTCATCAGGGTCAGCGGCAGCGGGCCCTGCCCCTGCTGGAGCAGGCCCGCTCCCGCGACTCCGCCGTGGCCACGGCCTTGCTGCAGGCCCAGCCCCTGGCGGCGCTCGAAGCCAGGCGCCTCAGCGCCAGCCTGGCGCCGGTGCCGCTGCTGCGCCAATGGAGTTGTGAGGCCCTCTCCGCCAATCCCCTGGCTTGCGGCCAACCCCAACTCGGCCAGAGTTCTGCCCTGAGGCTGGTGTTGGTCAATCTTTTACCCGGCCTGACTTTGCTGGCTGGCCTGGGTCTGCTGCTGCGCGAGCTCTGGCTGCGTGGGCGTGGCCGGTCCCTGCCCATGCCGCCCCTGGTGGGCCCGGCCCTCGGTGAAATCGATGCGGTGTTGCTGGTGGGCGGTGGCTTTGTGGTGGTGGGCGAACTGCTGACCCCCTGGCTGCTAGGCCCCCTAGTGGAGAACCTGCTCTCCCTGGTGGAGCTACCGACCGCGCTGCACAGCGCCCTGTCGGTGTTGCTCCTCTATTTGGGCCTGATGACCGGCCCCCTGCTGATTCTTGTCTGGATGTTGCGCGGCCTCGGGCCGGCGCCCCAGGGGGGCTGGCTGCAACTGGGCTTGCTGCCCCCCTGGGTGCCTGCGGGGCGGGCGCTGAAGGGATTTCTGATCGTGCTGC
This sequence comes from Synechococcus sp. UW140, assembly GCA_945860085.1. GTDB lineage: Bacteria > Cyanobacteriota > Cyanobacteriia > PCC-6307 > Cyanobiaceae > BAIKAL-G1. The sequence continues at coordinate 36,765 of CAMAPJ010000005.1, forward strand.
CGCTGGTGAGCCTGGTCAGCTGGCTGCAGGAGCAACTCTGGAGTGATCCGGGCGGCAGCAATCCTTTACTCGAGCTGGTGTTGCAAGGCGGAGCCCTGGCGCCCTTGGGTTGTTATGCCTTTACGGCGATCGTGCTGGCGCCCCTGTTTGAGGAAACGATTTTCCGTGGGGTCCTGCTGCCGGTGGTGGCTCGCCAACGGGGCCCCTGGGTGGGAGTCCTCGTCAGTGGCCTGGTCTTCGCGATCGCCCACCTCAGCCTGGGGGAATTGCCGGCCCTGCTGATGCTGGGGCTGGGCCTGGGCTGGCTGCGCCTTAGCAGTGGCCGGCTAGGGGCTTCGGTGTTGATGCACAGCCTCTGGAACGCCATGACCTTCGCCAATCTGGTGTTGCTGGGGAGTTGAGCCGGGCCCTGCCGGGGGCGGCCCGGCTCAGGCTTGAAAACGCGCCCAGGAGGCCCTCGGCTGGTCCGAGATTTTTACTGTTGGCCTTGCCGCTACAGCCCTTGGGCCCCGCCTGAGCAGCCCTTGGGCCCTGTCCCAGCTGCCTTGGCGACAGGCGGGGTCGGAGCCGATTCCCGAGCCGATTTCCGAACTGTGCTGATTGCCAGACGGTCCGCCTTGCTGGCGACTCCAGCCCATGGTTCACTTGCGAAGTTGCTGTCCGGCTTCGTGGTTGCCGCTCCCGCCCCATCCCCGTCCCGCAGCGCCAGGGGCCAGCGCCAACGCCCCCTTGCCCTGATCCAGGGGTCCCTTTCCGCCCGCAACGTTGAGCGCACGGCCCCCTGGCTCGCCAGCCTCCATCGCGTTGCCGATGGCAGCCTGGTGGGCCTGGGTCTGGCCGTGGTCGGCCTGAGTGCCCTCACCCTCCACTGGCAGAGCCAGTGGACCCGCAGTTACCAGAACTTGGAGGCCTCCCAGCTTCTGGAGCATCGTCTGCTGGAATCCACGGCAGTTCTTGAGCAACATCATCTGGGTGTGGCCCATAAACCGGGCGCATTGGTGCCGACCAGCAGTGAAAAATTGATCTATATCCCCGCCCCCACGGCCCAGCCCCCCGCATCGATCATCACCTTGCTTGCCGGCGTCAGCCCCCGCCAGATCCTTGCTGGCTATTGACGTTGCTTGCAGGGAACTTGAACTTGGCTCCCGGAAGCCGGTTGATCGCCTTGTCTGCCGGCTGGCGGTTTCCCGGCGGCAAGATTCTCGGCGACACTATTCCAGACTGGATGATTCACGGCTGGATGATTCCTGGCTGGATGATTGCCAGCTTGAAGATTTCCAGAGTGTGGGCCTGCCAGAATCTGCAGCGGTTCGGCCTAGGGATGGAGCCACGGCCGTGGATCGGCACACTGGATCCGATCGGGGGACGCTGAGATGGTGACAAGCAGACCCCGCCAAAGGCCCTCCCAGCGCTCCAGTGGATCCCGCAGCGGCCGGGTGCTCGACTTTCGCCCAGTGCCTTCCGCCCGGTTGCTCGCCGTCTACCTGATCCTCTGCACGGGACTAGTAGGCCTGGCGGCTCGCCTCGCCTGGGTGCAGGTGGTACAGGGCCCCCAGCTGCTCAACCGGGCCCGGGCCGTGCAGACCCAGACGATTGCGCCGATCGGCAAGCGACGCACGATCGTCGATCGCAACGGCCGCATGGTGGCCCTAGATGAAGAGCGCTTCACGGTCTGGGCCCATCCGCGCTATTTCAACTTCCCGGGCGATGCGCCCAATGGCAAGCGACCGCCCCTGGATGTGGCCCAGAAGCTGGCCCCGATCCTGGGCCTGCCGGTCGAGGCCCTGATGGCCACGATCGGCTCCCGTCAGAGCGGCGTGAAGCTGGCCACCGAGCTGGATCCGGAAACGGCCCATCGCATCCGCAACCTCGGCATCAGTGGCCTGGATTTGGAGTCTTATCCGCAGCGCATCTATCCGCTTGGACCCCTGTTCGCGAATGTGGTTGGCTTTCTGAATCTGGAGAGGGTGCCTCAAGCTGGCCTGGAGCAGAGCCGCGACCGGGACCTACGCCGCCATGAAACCCCGCGCCAACTGCGCCGTGGCGCCGATGGCACGCCCCTGCCGGATGGCATGCGGCCGGGGGTGCTCTACGGCGACGACCTGCGCCTGCAACTGACCCTTGATTCGCGCCTGCAACAGGTGGCCCAGCTGGCCCTGGCTAAGCAGGTGAAGCAGTGGCATGCCAAGCGGGGCGTGGCTCTAGTGATGGATGTGCGCAATGGCGAGATGCTGGCCCTCGCCTCAACGCCCTCCTACGACCCCAACAAGTTCTGGAAGTACCCCAACGGGCTGTTTCGCGAATGGTCCGTGCAGGACCTCTATGAACCCGGCTCCACCTTCAAGCCGATCAACCTGGCCTTGGCCTTGCAGGAGCGTGCGATTGATCCCCACACCACGGTGAATGACACCGGCTCCGTGACGATTGGCGGTTGGCCGATCTTTAACCACGACCACCGGGCCAACGGGGTGCTGGATCTGCCCACCGTGCTGCAGGTGTCCAGCAATGTCGGCATGGTGCAGGCCATGCACCACCTCAAGCCTGACCTGTATTGGCGCTGGCTCCATGCCATCGGCATCGACACGATCCCCGATACGGACCTGCCCGGAGCTGTGGCCGGTGAACTCAAAAGCCGCAACGAGTTCCTCACCCAGCCGATCGAACCGGCCACGGCCGCCTTCGGCCAGGGGTTATCGCTGACGCCGCTGAAGCTGCTGCAACTGCACGCGATGATTGCTAACGGTGGCCGGCTGGTCAGCCCCCACATCACCCGCGGCCTGCGCTCCGGCGACGATCTGGCCGCCCCGCCCCAGTCGTCTGGCGTACAGCTGCTGCGGCCAGAGGTGGCCCGCCAGGTGCTCGAGTGGATGGAAACCGTGGTGCAGAAGGGCAGTGGCAAGGGTGCCAGCATCCCTGGCTATCGCATCGGCGGCAAGACCGGCACGGCCCAGAAAGCCCTCAATGGTGTGTACATCCCCGGAGCTCGCATCTGCAGCTTCATCGCCAATCTGACCACCGACAACCCGCGCTATGTGGTCCTGGTGGTGGTGGATGAACCCCAGGGGGGCAACGCCTACGGCTCCACCGTGGCCTTGCCCGTGGCCAAGCAGATCATCGAAGCGTTGCTGGTGCTTGAAAAGTTGCCTCCCCAGGCCGCTGCCCAGGCCCTGCCGGGACGCAAGTCTGGGCCTGCTCGCCCTCTCCCTCAGACAGCCAGCGCCGGCCACCCCCGCACCAGCAGGGATTGAGCCGGCTCCCTTCACTAGTGCCCCCTTCGCCAGCTGCCCCCTGGCTGACGAGCGCTTCGGGCTCAGTCCCTGTCCCATGGGGATTCCCACAAACAGCGCCAACCGGCCAGGTTTCGTGGCGGGCCCTGCTGGCTAGCTTGGCGGAGCCGTCCGGCCATTGCCGGCGTCCGCCCAAGCCCACCCAATGGCCAACCTGCTCGACCAACTCGCCGCCATGACGGTGGTTGTCGCCGACACCGGCGAACTCGAAGCCATCAAGCAATTCACCCCCAGAGATGCCACAACCAACCCGTCGTTGATCCTGGCGGCGGCCCAGATTTCCACCTACCAGAACCTGATCGATACGGCTCTGCGCGAGTCCCGGGCCGTGATCGGCCCCGATGCGGCGGCGGAAGTCGTGGTGCTCGAAGCTCTAGATGAAATCTGCGTGATTTTTGGCCGGGAAATCCTCAAGATCGTGCCCGGCCGGGTGTCCACCGAGGTGGATGCCCGCCTCAGCTTCGACACCGAGGCGACGATCACCAAGGCCCGCAAGTTGATTGGCCTCTACAAGGCCGCCGGCATCGGTACGGACCGGGTGCTGATCAAGGTGGCCTCCACCTGGGAAGGGATCAAGGCAGCCGAAGCCCTAGAGAAGGAAGGCATCCACTGCAACCTCACCCTGCTGTTTAGCTTTGCCCAGGCGGTGGCCTGCGCCGAGTCGGGGGTGACCCTGATCTCCCCGTTTGTGGGCCGTATCCTCGATTGGTATAAGACCAGCACCGGCCGCGACCACTACCCGGGGGCTGAGGATCCGGGTGTGATCTCGGTGACTGAGATCTTCAATTACTACAAGACCTACGGCTACCGCACCGAGGTGATGGGAGCCAGCTTCCGCAACATCGAGGAAATCATCGAGCTGGCGGGCTGTGACCTGCTGACAATCTCGCCAAAGCTGCTCGATCAGCTGCGCAGCAGCGAGGCGGACCTGCCCCGCAAGCTCGATGGGGCGGCGCCAGCTCCAACCCAGGCCCGGATCGAGCTCGATCGGGCCAGCTTCGACACAATGATGGCCGCCGATGCCATGGCCACCGACAAACTCGATGAGGGGATCCGGGGCTTCGTCAAGGCGATCGAGACCCTCGAAGCCCAGCTGGCCCATCGCCTCGGTGAGCTGGAGGGGGCCGCGGCCTTCACCCACGCCGCCCAGGAGATCTTCCTGCTCAATGATCTCGATGGCGACGGCTGTATCACCCGCGAGGAATGGCTCGGCAGCGATGCGGTGTTCGATGCTCTCGACACCGACCATGACGGCCGTCTGGTTCCGGCCGATGTGCGCGGTGGCCTGGGGGCCCCCCTGGCCCTTACCGCCCCTTAACCCCGCTAGGCCAGAATCCCCCCACTGCCCAGGCCTTGCCGTTGAACGCCCTCGACACCATGCGTGCCCTGGCCATCCAGGGCGAGGTCCACAGTTTTGAGCCGGGGGAGTTGATCTTCCGCGCTGGTGAAACAGGCGATTCGATGTATGGGTTGCTGGAGGGTACGGTCGAATTGACCTGGAATGGCAACGCCGGCCAGGAATGCATCCAGGCCGGTGATGTCTTTGGCGCCGGGGCCCTGGTCACTCAGGAACATCGCCGCTACGGCGATGCGACGGCGATCAGCGCCTGCCGGGTGCTGGAGATGAATCGGGAAAAGTTTCTGTTTGCCGTGCAGGAATCGCCGATGTTTGCGATTGATTTATTGGCCTCGATCGACCAACGTCTGCGCCAGCTCAAGGACTGCATCAAGCCGTCCTAGCGGACCAGAGGGGTGTCCCCTCCCTAGGAGTGGAACCCCATCCTGCCGACTCCTCAGGGGCTTCGCAGGTCAGTTCACTTGCCCTGAAAGAGCAGTCGGCGGATGACCCGTTGGGCGATGTCGCCATAGCCCAGTTCGCCGGACAGGATCTGGGCGATTCGTTGCGGGGCTGTGGGGCGTTTGATCCCCAGTTGATAGCCCACCTTCGGCACCCGGTAGAACACCTGGGCGATGCGCCGCCCCCAGGCCATCGAGTCGCCCCATTGGCGTCGCATGGTGGCGGTATAGCCAGCAAGGGCCTGGTTTTCGCCTCCCAGCCAGAGGTCCAGGGCCTCGGCGGCGCGCACGCCACTGAGCAGGGCCGGCCGTAGCCCTTCGGCCAGGAAGGGATCACAGAGGGAGGCCGCATCGCCGACCACGACGGCGCCGGGGCAGTGGAGGGGATGGTGACCATCCCACACCCGCAGGGGCGAACTAAACCGCTCGCCGGCATCGGCAGCCAAGCCCAGACTGGGCAGCAGCTGGGCTAGCACCGCATCACTGTCGGCCGGGTTGCGCCCGATGAAGGTGCCTACGCCAATGCTGTAGCCGCCCTGGCGGGGAAACGCCCAGCAAAAGCCATGGGTGACCAGGCCAAATTCAATGCGGGCCGTGGCTGGATCGCGCACCTCGGCCTCCACCTCCACCGCCACAGCCGAGGCGTAGCGGGGTCGGGCTGGCCCGAGGCCAAGGGGCTGGGCAAAGCGGGAGGAGGAGCCATCAGCCACCACCAGCGCCCGGCTGGTCAGGCTCTGGCCGCCGGCCAAGCCCACCCGCCAACGGTCGCCGTCGCGTTCGATCTGCTCCACGGCTTCGCCGCTCAGCACCCGGGCGCCGGCGGCGCTGGCCTGCTCGGCCAGGTAGGCATCGAGCTTGGAGCGGCGCACGATCCAGAAGGGGGAATCGCCCGGCAGCACAGCAGTGACCGGATCCTGCAGACACCAGGTGAAGCGCACTTGCTCGATTACCTGGTCTACTGCCGGGCGCAGATCGAAGGGAAACCAGCGCTGCACAGAGGCGGCCATGCCGCCACCACAGGCTTTTGGCCGCGGCAGGCTCTGGCGCTCCAGCAGGGTGACGCGGCGACCGCGGGCGGCCAGATGGAAGGCGGCTGAGGCCCCGGCGGCGCCACTGCCCACCACAATCACATCGGCAAGGTCAGTCATGGCAGCGCAGCCGGGCTCACTGGGGAAAGGGACTTGGCTTGTCTGGAACCAGGTTCAGGCCGCCCTGGTTCTGCCCGCCCGCGGCTGGGGCCTCGGGTTCAAGGCGTTGACCCGGTTGGGTGATCGGGGCAAGGGGGCTGGGGTGAGGCCCAATTCCTGGTCTATTTGCGGTCCCACAGGGATTCAGGTGGAGCGGCAGGGCTGGCCCGGGATGCTGAGCTCGCCATCGATGGGGCGACCCATCGCGCAGGTAGAGACCACCAATCTGACCACATTCAAGCCTTGAGTTCAGACTTTTAGTTTAAACCTTTAGTTTAAACCTTGAGAATGTCAGCTTCTTTGTCGGCAAGATGCTTCTCTACTGCGGCGATGTAGCGATCAGTGAGTTTTTGAATGTTGTCCTGTTCGTCGCGGCTCTGGTCTTCGGAGAGTTCCCCGTCTTTCTCCAGTTTTTTCACCTTGTCGATTGCATCGCGACGCAGATTGCGCAGGCCCACTTTGCCTTCCTCGGCATATTTGGAGGCGAGCTTGACGAAATCCTTGCGGCGATCGGCCGTCAAAGGCGGGATGTTGATGCGGATCACCTTGCCATCGTTATTGGGGGTGAGTCCTAGATCACTTAGGGCAATCGCCTTTTCAATCAGGGCCATCGAACCACGATCGAAGGGCTGGATCTGGATCGTCTGGGAATCGGGGGTGGAGAGGGTGGCGAGCGATTTCAGGGGCGTGTCGGCGCCGTAGTAATCCACGCTCAGTTTGTCGAGCAGGGAAGGGTTGGCCCGGCCGGTGCGAATTGTGTTGAAGGTGCGCTGGGTGGCTTCCACCGATTTGCGCATGCTGGCTTCAAGGTCCATGGCGAAGAGGTCAGGCAGGGGAACAGGCTGGAGCGCGGGTCGGCAAGTAGGCGGGAGTCAGGCCGGAGCTCAGTGGGGAGTCGGGGGGAGCGGTGCAGGGCTCCCGTTGCAGGGCCTAGCGGCTGGTCTGGCGACGGGTCTGCCGATGCTCCCCAAGGGCTTCAAATTGAGGCGGTGATGCGGGTGCCGATCGCCTCGCCGGCGACGGCCCGGCCGATGTTGCCCGGGCCGAAGAGATCAAACACCACGATTGGGATGGCGTTGTCCTTACAAAGGGCGATGGCGGTGCTGTCCATCACGCCCAGTTCGCCGCTGAGCACATCCTGGAAGGTGAGGGTCTCGTAGCGACGGGCATCGCTATGAAGGGTGGGGTCCTTGTCATAGACGCCATCCACCTTGGTGGCTTTCATCACTACATCAGCGCCGATTTCGGCGGCCCGCAGGGCGGCGGTGGTATCGGTGGTGAAGAAGGGATTGCCGCAGCCGGCACCAAAGATCACCACCCGGCCCTTTTCCAGATGGCGGATCGCCTTGCGGCGGATGTAGGGCTCCGCCACCTCCTGCATGCTGATGGCGCTTTGGACCCGGGTGGGGATCCCGGCCCGCTCCAAGCCGTCTTGGAGGGTGATCGCGTTCATCACCGTGGCGAGCATGCCCACGTAATCGGCCGTGGCCCGGTCCATGCCGGCGGCAGAGCCCTTGAGGCCACGGAAGATGTTGCCGCCCCCCACCACGATTGCCAGTTGCGTGCCGGTGGCCACAACGGTGGCCACATCGGTGGCGATCGATTGGACGATCGCCGGGTCAATTCCATACCTCTGATCCCCCATCAGCGCTTCGCCGCTGAGCTTGAGCAGGACACGCCGGTAGCCCATCGGGTTCCTGAGGATGCAGTCGGCCGAACAGTAGCAAGGGTGCTGGGAGTGGCCCGATCAGGACCCAGGCCGCTCGGGTGGCTGCCGCCGTCGGGTCCAGGGGTGTTCAGGGGCCCGATCGGGGCCTCGATCGGTCAGTATTCGATCCCCGCCTGGGCCTTGACCCCCTGTTCGCGGAAGGGATGGCGCAGCAGCTTCATCTCGGTGACCAGGTCGGCGCGTTCGAGCAGGCCTGCCGGGGCGCCGCGTCCGGTGAGGGCCACATGGGTGAGGGGCGGCCGCAGGGCCAGGCCCTCCAACACCTGATCGAGGCCCAAGTAACCAAGTTTGAGGGCCACGTTCACCTCATCGAGCACCACGAGCTTGCGGTTGGCATCGGCTAAGAACTCGCAAGAGCGCCGCCAGGCCTGCTGGACCAGCTCCCTGTCCCGCTCCCGGTCCTGGGTTTCCCAGGTGAAGCCCTCCCCGAGGGCATGCCAGGCCAGGGCCTCGCCAAAGAGCTGCAGGGCCCGGGCTTCACCCGGTTGCCAGCCCCCCTTGATGAACTGCACCACTGCCACGTTTTCGCCATGGCCCAGGGTGCGAAGCACTAGGCCCAGGGCGGCTGTGGTTTTGCCCTTGCCATCGCCGGTGAACACCAGCACCAGGCCTTTCTCCAGGTTGCGCTCGCCCACCCGCTGCTGCTGCACCTCCCGGCGCCGGGCCATGCGCTTGCGGTAGCCCTCGGGATCGACCTCGGGGGCCAGGTCACCGCCGGGACCGAGTTCGGCGGCGGCCTGGTCCAGGCTGGAGTTCGGGGCCTGCTGGCTGTGGCCGCTCTGGCCTGTTGGCTCGACGCTAGGGCTCTGGCTCAAGGGTTCATTGCTGCAGGAGCGGCACTCTGGCGCCCTCAGGCACGAGGCTGTTGCCCTCAGGCCGGAGCCTGTCGACGGGCCAGGGCCGCATCAACGGCCTGTTGCTGGTCGCGGCGGGTGATCCAGTGGTGGTATGTGCGGGTGTGGATCGCCACGGAGTGGCCCATCATCCGCGCCGCCACCGTGTCGGGCAGGCCCAAATGGATCGTGCGAACGGCCCAGGCGTGGCGCAGGTCGTAGGGGGTCAGGGGCAGGTCGTAGCGGCGGAATTGCTCCGCCACCCGCCGGCCCACCTGCTGCAGGGTGGTCTGGCGCAAATCGGTGTTCACCGGAGGTAGCCGGCCTGGGCCTTCCGCCAGCTGCGGTAGCTCGAAGGCCGCGACCCATTCCGGCTGGAACGGCCAGATCTGGTGTTCGCCGGTCTTGCTGGTGGGCAGCACCCGGATCACCCGATCGCCGCGGCCGGCTAGGGCCGAGAGATCACTGAAGAAGATCTCGTGGTTGCGCAGGCCGTAGGTGGCCATCAGCCCATAGGCCAGGCGCCAGCCAGGGTTGGGAATGCGTTCGCTCCAGAGCAGGATCTCTTCGTCGTTGGGCAGCTGGCGGAACTGGGCCAAATGCAGGCCGTAGCCGCCGGCCCGTTCGCTCCAGTCCGCCGGCAGGGCGATCCCCAGCGGGCTGGCCAGGGCCGCCAGGCTGATGCCGCATTGCTGGCGGCTGCGGCTGGCGGTGGGATAGCTCTCCAGTACCTGCTCCAGCAGCCAGAGCGGCGGCGCACTGGTCAGGGGCAGCCCCAGCTCCCCGGCGGCCTGCTGCAGCCGGCGCAGGTAGGGCAGGTAGGCGCTGGTCCAGGTGGTGCGGCTGCCGGCCTGATTGCGGCGGCGGCGGGGATCGGCGAAAAATTGCTGCTTGAACGCCGCCAGGGCTGGGGCGAGCTCGGAGGGGGACCCGGGGGTGAATCCCGTGAGCCCGGATCTGGCGGGGGTGAGGGTCGGGGCACGGCGCGGGCCCCGGCGGCGCCGGGCTGGGGTCTTGGGGTCGCTAGAGCCTTGGCGATGGGAGGCCGGGTTGGCTGGCTGCGGCGGCATAAGGAGCTCCCGCCCAGGGGCTCTGGCTGCTGCCTGGGTCCAGTCGTCCCAGTGGAAGCGCTGCTGCTGCAGTTGTTGCATCACCCGGCGCAGCTGCAGCCGCGCCTGCTCCAGCCCCGGGGGGTCGGCGGCTAGGCCCAGGCTGAGGCGCTGCACCGGATAGGCGCCGGAGCCGCGGCGACAGGGCAAGGGCCCCCGCAGCCCCAGGCGGGAGCCGCGCCGTTCCAGGCGCAGGGCAATGCCGGTGGCCGCCAGCAGGTTGTTCTGGCGCTGAATCTCGGCATCAAGGGCGGGATCGCCCGGTGGCAGGGGCTGATCCGCTGCCGGGGCTTGGGGAGGGGCCGTCTGGGGCTGGGTCATCGCCGCTTGTGCTCCCTGTCCCGAAGGCGCGCTGACCCTATCGATGCTCTGGCTTGATCGCCAGTCCAGAAGCCTCCAGATCAGGACAGGCCAGTTCAGGACGGGCAAGCCCAGAACAGCCCAGTCCCTGAGAGCCGGCTTCAAGCCGCCTGCCTAGGCCTGCCAAACCTTCCTTCAGGGGACCGTCCAAGCCAGGTCCTGGCGCTGCAGGGCTACTCTCATGGTCAATCTCGTCCTGAAGACTGGGGCATGACCAAGGTTGGCGTGCTGTTGCTGAACCTCGGCGGCCCGGAACGCATCGAGGACGTGGGACCGTTTCTCTACAATCTGTTTGCTGATCCGGAAATCATCCGGCTGCCGATTCCGGCCCTGCAGAAGCCCCTGGCCTGGTTGATCAGCACCTTGCGCAGCGGTAAATCGAAAGCGGCCTATCGCTCGATCGGCGGCGGCTCGCCCCTGCGGCGCATCACCGAGCAGCAGGCGCGCGAACTCCAGAGCGAACTGCGCCATCGCCAGATCGAAGCCACCACCTACGTGGCCATGCGCTACTGGCATCCCTTCACCGAATCGGCGGTGGCTGATATCAAGGCCGATGGCATTGATGAGGTGGTGGTGCTGCCCCTCTATCCCCATTTCTCGATCAGCACCAGCGGCTCCAGCTTCCGCGAACTGCAGCGCCTGCGCCAGCGGGATCCAGCCTTCGAGCGCCTGCCGATCCGCTGCATTCGCAGCTACTACGACGACCCTGGCTACATCGGAGCCATGGCCGAACTGATCGCCAAGGAGATCGAGAGCTGCGACGACCCCACTACGGCCCACGTTTTTTTCAGCGCCCATGGGGTGCCGAAGAGCTATGTCGAGGAGGCGGGCGATCCTTACCAGAGCGAAATTGAGTCCTGTGCGGACCTGATCATCGAGCGGTTGCAGGCTCAGCTGGGCCACACCAACCCCTTCACCCTGGCCTATCAAAGCCGCGTCGGTCCGGTCGAATGGCTGCGTCCCTACACCGATGATGCCTTGCACCAGCTGGGCGCCGATGGGGTCAGGGAACTGGTGGTCGTGCCGATCAGTTTCGTGAGTGAGCACATTGAAACTCTTGAAGAAATTGACATCGAATACCGCGAAATCGCCACAGAAGCGGGGGTGACCAATTTTCGGCGGGTGCCGGCTCTCGACATCACCCCGAGCTTCATCGTCGGGCTCGCCGACCTGGTGCAGCGCTCCCTGGCCGGCCCAGAGGTGAACCTGGACCAGGCAGCGGCCCTTTCGCGGGCGATCAAGCTCTATCCCCAGGACAAATGGGCCTGGGGCTGGAACAACAGCTCGGAAGTCTGGAATGGACGCCTGGCCATGCTCGGCTTTTCGGCCTTCCTGCTGGAGCTGCTCAGCGGGCGGGGCCCCCTGCATGCCCTGGGCTTGTTGTAAGCGCGGAGGCGGCCCTGGGCCCGTCTCCCCTCCAGCACCGAAGCCAGGTTTGCTCCCCCTGCCGAGCCAAAGGCCCCGGTGGGGGCGTCGCCGCCTGGCCAGCACCTGGCTGCTGGCCGTGGCCCTTGCCCAGCCGCTGCCGGCCCCGGCCCAGGCCGAACCGCGTTGGCGCCGGGGTGTTTTCCCGGTGGTGAGTTTTTTTGGTTACACCAGCCATTTCGGCCTGCGGGCCGGTCCCGGCGGCGGCGAGGAACCCCACTACGGTCTCGATATCGCTGCTCCCCTCGGCTCGCCGATCCGCAACTGGTGGGGCGGGGTTGTTAGCGAGGTGCTTTCAGGCGGTGCCTGCGGCAATGGCCTGGTGATCCGCTCCGGCCCCTACGACCACCTCTATTGCCACCTAGCTGGGCAGGTGACAGGGGCCACCTACCGCAGCGGCTCTGTGGTGGTGAGGACCGGCCAGAGGCTGCAGGCCGGCGAGCTGATCGGCCATGTCGGCATCACCGGCCGCACCACCGGCCCCCACCTGCACTGGGGCATCCGCTATCGCGGTCACTGGCTCGATCCGGCCGCGATCCTGCGGGCGATGGCCCTGGCACGCCAGCGCGGCTGATACCTCTAGTCCCAAAGGAGCCCGGGCCGGCTGCCCAGCCCAGGCGCCTTTAGGCGCCGTACAACAAACAGCTGGTCGCAGCAGCCCCCATCGCGGAGACAAGCCCTTAGGGTTGGACTTCGCTGTTGTCGGTGCTGGCTGTCGTCGTGACCCTGACGTCCGTATCTGCGGTGGCTGAGGCCGCCCTGTCCTCCTACCCAGCTCGGGTCAACGGGGGCTATGCCCTGATGGATGCCCTCCATCGCCACGGGGTTGAGCATATTTTTGGCTACCCGGGCGGAGCGATCCTGCCGATCTACGACGAGCTGCACAAGGCCGAGTCGCGGGGCTGGCTCAAGCACATCCTGGTCCGCCACGAACAGGGCGGCACCCACGCGGCCGATGCCTATGCCCGTGCCACCGGCAAGGTGGGGGTCTGCTTTGGCACCTCTGGGCCTGGCGCCACCAACCTGGTCACCGGCATCGCCACGGCCCAGATGGATTCGGTGCCGATGGTGGTGATCACCGGCCAGGTGCCGCGCGCCTCAATCGGCACCGATGCCTTCCAGGAAACCGACATCTTCGGCATCACCCTGCCGATCGTGAAACATTCCTGGGTGGTGCGCGATCCCGCTGACATCGGCCGGATCGTGGCCGAAGCCTTCTTGATCGCCGCCACGGGCCGGCCTGGTCCGGTCTTGATCGATGTGCCCAAGGATGTGGGCCTCGAAGAGTTTGATTACACGCCGGTTGAGCCCGGCTCGGCCGTGCCCGCTGGCTATCGCCTGCCGGCCCCGCCCCATCCCGAAGCGATCAGCCAGGCCCTCGATCTGATTCGTCAGGCCCATCGCCCCCTGCTCTATGTCGGTGGCGGCGCCATCAGTTCCGGGGCCCATGGGGTGATCCACCAGCTGGCCGAACGCTTCCGCCTGCCGGTCACCACCACGCTGATGGGCAAGGGAGCCTTCGATGAGACCCATCCCCTAGCCGTAGGCATGCTCGGCATGCACGGCACCGCCTATGCCAACTTCTCGGTCACCGAGTGCGACCTGCTGATCGCCGCCGGGGCCCGCTTCGATGATCGGGTCACCGGCCGGCTCGATAGTTTTGCCCCCCGGGCCCGGGTGATCCACATCGACATCGATGCGGCCGAAGTGGGCAAGAACCGGGTGCCTGAGGTGCCGATCGTGGCCGATGTGCGCCAGGCGATCGCCGCCCTGCTGGCGGCCTCTTCCACTGAGGCGCCTTCAGGCCGCACCGAAGCCTGGCTGGAGCGCATCGCCAGCTGGAAACGCCATTACCCGCTGGTGGTGCCGAAGCCGGAAGGCGAGATCGCCCCCCAGGAGGTGGTGATTGCCCTGCAGGAGCTGGCCCCCAAGGCTTACATCACCACGGACGTAGGTCAGCACCAGATGTGGGCTGCCCAGTTCCTCCATACTGGCCCGCGCCGCTGGATCAGCAGCGCCGGCTTGGGCACCATGGGCTTTGGCATGCCCGCCGCCATGGGCGTGCAGACCGCTTTCCCCGAGGAGCAGGTGATCTGCGTGGCTGGTGATGCCAGCATCCTGATGAATATTCAGGAACTGGGCACCTTGTCGCAGTACCAGCTGCCGGTGAAGGTGGTGATCCTCAACAACGGTTGGCAGGGGATGGTGCGCCAATGGCAGGAAAGTTTCTACGGCGAGCGCTATTCCGCTTCGGAAATGACCGGGGGCATGCCCAACTTTGAGGCCCTGGCCGAGGCTTTCGGTGTCAAGGGAATCACGATCACCGAGCGCCAGGATTTGCACGCCGGTCTGCGGCGAGCCCTGGCCCATCCCGGACCGGCTTTCGTGAACGTGGTGGTACGGCGCAATGAGAATTGCTATCCGATGGTGCCGCCCGGAGCTAGCAACGCCCAGATGGTGGGCCTGCCCAGCCATCCGGAACTGGCGATTGACACCACTCGCCAGTGCAACGCCTGTGGCAGCACCACCGAAAGCGCCCACCATTTCTGCCCCAGCTGTGGGGCGAAACTCTGAACGCCCTGTCCTGGCCCGTCCTGCCCCGTCCCGGTGGCGAACCCGGCGCCGCCCTGGCAACCAGGCCGAGACCTGCTGGGTCTGCTGCCTGGCCTGCCGGCCTAGTTCGGCTCGCCCTAGTGCTGGTGATCGGGGTCAGCGTGCTGCTGGGCTCGGCCCTGGCTGTCCAGGCCGCTGAGGTGCTGCAGGTGCGTAGTGGCACTGTTCTGCAGATCGGCGATGGCAACCGCAACTACACCGTGCGGTTGGCCTGCCTGAAGGTCACGACTGAGGCCAATGCCGAAGCCGTGGCCTGGTTGCGCCAGCAGTTGCCGCGCCGCAGCCGCGTCAACCTGCGGCCGGTGGGCAGCGAGGACGGCATCCTCGTGGCCCGGGTTAGCCGGTTGGAGAACGGCACGAACAGTCAAGCCCGCCCCACCTCGCCTAGCGCCAACGCTTCAAGTCCCACTGCCGCCAGAGCGAACGCAGCAACTCCAATCTCAGCAAGTGCAATCTCAGCAAGTGCAATCGCCGCAACTGCCAAAGCCCCCAGCCCAGACCTGGGCCAGGGCCTAGTGGCCGCCGGTCTGGCCAGCTGGCTGCCAAACTGCACCTCTTGACATCGATTTACCTGCTTCGGTCATTACATGGGGATTAATCGCACTGCCAAGGGGATCGTGCTGGTGCCGACCTTGTTGCTCGGAGCGGCCTTCCTCTCCGCAGCAGCCTGGCTGGATGGCGAGGCGGCCGCTAACAAACCGCTAGCCCTGGCTCTTGGGGCCGTGTTGATCGGCTCTGGACTGCTGGCCCAGCTACTGCCCGAGTCTCCGCAAGAAGAGCCGGACTGAGCCGCTGCCCAGCGTCCAGTGTTGTTGTGCTGCGTGCTGACCTGCAGCACAACAATGCTGGCGAGCTTGCGCCAGGGAGGGGCTGGCCCTTGCAGGCAGCCTGGCTCCTACCTGGCAGGCAGGGCTGACTGGCTGACGGGCTGGCTGCTGGCTTGGCCTTTGGACTGAGGGAGGGGCTGGCTTGGGGATTGGGGCTGGGCCTGGAGGGTTTGGCGTTGCTGGTTTTGCCGCCGTTGCTGGATCAATTGGAAGTAATCAGCCGTGGGGAAGATCACGTAGCGATCCTGGGGAGATTGGATGATTTGGCGCAGCACGGCGGAGAGGTCGGCCACCTGGGGTTTGAGGCTCGCCTGTTTAGCACTGGGGAGTTTGGCGATCGCGGCCTGCAGGGAGGCATAGCTCATGAAAAAAACTAGCTTTGGCTCCACCGCCATACCTGACTTGTCGCCCAACTGCGATGGTGTCAGGCTCAAGAAGGGCTTGGTGAAAAACACCGGTACGGCCAGTCCGTCCTGAATCTGTTTGTCGCTGAGACCCTGCTGTTTCAGCAGGAGGGTGGCCTGCTGGCGGTCGGCTGGGTTGCTGATCACCGGAGCCACCAGGGTGCGGCTCTTGTCCTTGAGTTGCAACTGCAGCTGCTTGACCTTGACATTCATGCCATTGAGGGGAATGGCGACCAGCTTGGCTAGCAGGCTGGGATTGGCTTTTTGTAGAATCACCAGTTCGGCCTCAGCCCTACTTTTCTCCAAGTAGAGGGGCAACACCAAGGTTTTCTCTCTGGCAATTGGCAAGGGGACTCCCTTGCTGTCTGTGAGTACGAAGACAGGCACAACGGCGAGTTTCTTCAGCGCCTCAGCCTCGGGGATTGCCTGGGCTGCTGGCAGGCCCAGGTGGAGGGCAGTGCTGACTAGCAGAGCTTTGGCAGCCTGATTCCGCCAGAAATTCTTAGAAATAGCCCGCCAAAAAGGCCTCAGGAGTTGCATGGATGCAGCAGATGTGATCACAAATCTAGCCACTCAAATCTAGCCAAGTGAATGCCCCTAATCTGACAAAGCCGGACAGTAACAGTCATGACCAGTCCTGGCACCGTTCAACCCAGCCATTCTGGTTCTGCCCCAGAGAACGGCGCTGGCGTTCCGGCTGTGAATAGGGCTGTCCGCCCGGCCATTCGCGCTTCTCTTCGCTTTGCCGTTCAATCTGCCCTCCGCTTCAAAGCTGGGGGATCCCGCAGCCCAGACCAAGGCGCCACGATCGCCGCCGGCGAGGTCCTTGCAGGAACAGGGGATCGGTCGCCTGGGAGCACCCCCTGGCGCCAGGGTCTGGCACTGGCCTGGCCCCGGGTCTGGTTTCCAGGCTTGCCGGGTTCTGGCACTGGATCCTGGCGGGAGCGCCTGGCCCGCTGTTTGAGCGCCCTGGGACTGCTGGCCAGCTTGCTGGGCAGCCAGAGCCTGGCCTCCAGTAGCCCCCAGTCGGCTGAGGTACGGCTGCTGCTGCCAGCCGGAGGCCGCTGGACTCCGCTCAGCGATGGCCTGCGTCGCGGTTACGGCCTGGCGATCGAGCAGGGCCAGGTCTGCGGCCAGCCCAGTCAGCCCCTGGATCTGGCCTGGCTCCCTGCTGGCAGCGAAACGGCCCAGGTGGATCCGGGACTGGGCCTGCTGGTTCGGCCCCGGACCCGCCTGTTGATCGCGCCACCGGCGGCGCCATTGGAGTCCTACGGGGTTCTGGCGGAGCAGGGCCAGTTGACGGTGTTGCTTCCCCTGCAACGGGGCGCCAGCTTGAGCCGCCTGCCCCAGCTGCGCGGCGCTGATCACCTCTTGCCCCTGCTGGCGCCCCGGGGTCAGCAGGCGGATCGTCTGGCCCGGGGACTGCTGGCGGCCGGTCTGCGGCGGGTGCTGGTGGTGCGTGATGGCAGCTCCGGCCAAAAACAACTGGCCGAGCGCTTCCTTGAAACCCTGGTCGCCAGTGGGGGCAGCAGCGCCTCGCTGGAGCCCGGGCCCCTGCTGCTTGAGGTTCGTCAGCCGGCGGCCCTCGAGCAGCTGCGTCAGGAGGTGGACTGGACCGGCCCCCAGGTGCTGGCTGTCTTCACAGAGCCTGGCAGCCCCCTGGCCCGGGCGGTGCGCGCCAGCCCCTGGCCGGCCGTACTCACCCTGGCCTGGCCGTTTGTGGAGCTGGAGCCCCTGGCTTATCCCCAGGTGGGGGTGGATCCCCTGGCCAGGGGCGCCGGCTGGCCGGCCTTTGCCCGGGCCTTCCAGGCGCGCTGGGGCTACGGCCCCGGCCTGGCCGAAGCGGCGGGCTACGACGCCGGCCAGCTCGCCAGCCTGGCGGCGATCCGCTTCGAGGGCCAGCCGGGCTGGGATTTGCAGTGGTTCCACGGCCATGGCCAGCCCCTGGAGCTCTGTGCCGCCATCGCGGCGCGGCGCTTGGGGCAGCGGGTGCGTCCCCTGGGCGTCGCCAGTCACCTCGATGGCGCCGCCGGCAGCACCCCCACGGCCGCCCTGCGGCTTAGCCACCTCTATGCAATTCCATGAGCCAAGCCCCCAGCCCGTCCCAGCCCGATTCTCCGTCCTCAAGCCTGTCCTCAAGAGCGTCCTCGCGTCAGCCCCCGATTCGATCAGGGGTGCAGACCCAGCCCCTGGTGCTTCCCTTGGAGGCCGCTGGCCTGGAGGCGATCGCGGCGGTGGGGGGCAAAAACGCCTCCTTGGGTGAACTGCTGCGCGAACTCGGCTCCGTGGGGGTGCGGGTGCCAGGCGGCTTTGCCACCACGGCCTGGGCCTATCGGGCCTTTCTGGAAGCCAACGGGCTCAGCCAACCACTGGATTACTTGCTCTCGGACCTAGATGGCCGTGATCTGGCGGCGCTCCAGGCGGCCGGTAGCGCCGCCCGCGCCCTGGTGTTGGCAGCCCGCCTGCCTGATGATCTGCAGCAGGCGATCCTCAGGGCCTATCGGCTGCTTGGCGAGAACACCGCCAGCGCGGCCTTGGTCCCTGGTTTTGGCTCCGGTTTTGGCACTGGCGAGGGCACTGCTGTCGCGGTCGCGGTGCGCTCCAGTGCCACCGCCGAGGACCTGCCGGAGGCCAGTTTCGCCGGCCAGCAGGAAACCTTTTTGAATGTTTGTGGTGAGGCGGAGCTGCTGGCGGCCTGCCGGCGTTGCTACGCCTCCCTATTCACCGATCGGGCCATCTCCTATCGGATATTGCATGGCTTCGACCACCTCGAGGTGGCCCTTTCGATCGGCGTGCAGCGCATGGTGCGCTCCGATCTGGCCGCTTCCGGGGTGATGTTCAGCCTCGACACCGAAACCGGCTTCCGCGATGCCGTGTTGTTGACGGCGGCCTACGGCCTAGGAGCCTGTCGCGCATAGATCCGCGCCAGCTTCTCCACAGACGCCCCAGAATCTGCCCAGAACGTAGTAACTGCAATGGATCTGGGCGAGAGAATGGGGCATGCAAAAGCTCAAGACCTTCCGCCCCTGGCACCCGGAGCAG
>CAMAPJ010000006.1 GCA_945860085.1 Synechococcus sp. UW140
CCGTGGGTGTACCAGGAGGTGACAAAGGTGGTGCCGGTGAGCCAACCCCCCAGGGCCAGATAGGCCGTGGGGAAGAGCAGCAGGCCGGACCAACCGACAAAAACGAAGCGGTCGCGCTTAAGCCAGTCGTCGAGGATGTCGAACCATCCACGCTGAGGCGCGCGCCCTAGAGCGATCGTCATGAGAGGCGAACTTCATGAAGCGTTACAGGCTGACTGTACGGGGAGCCGGGGCTTTATGGCGGGTGCGCCGGCAAACCGGGCCCCAATCGGGGGTATTTAGGCAAAAACACCTAGTCAGCCGGCCGGATCGGATCTGCGCCTGAAACCTCGAGGCCCCTAGGCCCCCCTCAGTCCTAGGGCTGGCTGGCGGATCCAGGGGGACCCGCTCCCTGTCCCCCCACCCCGACCCCCGGCGGCCGCCCTGAGGTGGGTCCAAACATGGGGGCGTTCCATTCGCCAGAGTGGGGTTTGGCCGTGAACCTGATCCGTGTACGTCATCGAGCTCTCGCTCAAGCTCAGCCCCATGCCCGTTGCCGTGCAACGCAAGGAGCAGGAAGCCGCCTTGGCCCTCTTCGCCCAGGTCAAGCAGGCAATGGAGAGCGGCGAACCACGCCTGCTCGAACTCAGCTGTGAAAAAGAGGAAGAGAAGCGGATTGCCCTGCTCAGCAGCGAAATCGTCGCTGTTCAGTCCTACGAGAAAACCGCCGGTAGTTCCAGCGGCAAGCGTCCTGGCTTCTCCTTCGACGGCTGACCCTTGGCGGCCGACTCCCTCTCCAATCGCTCCCAGGCCGGTGCGTCGCACCAAGCCGATCCGCCCCTGCAGGTGGATCAGCTGCGCTTTGTCTGGCCCTCGGGCCAGGTCGCCCTTGATGCGTGCAGTTTTGCCATTCCCCGGCCAGGCCTGTGGATGTTGGTGGGCGGCAATGGCAGTGGCAAAAGCACCCTGTTGCGCCTAATTACCGGCCTGCTGGAGCCCAACTCCGGCCAGATCCGCTGCAGCGGCAAGCCGGCGCTGGTGTTTCAAAATCCCGATCACCAGCTATTGCTGCCCAGCTGCGGCAGCGATGTGCAGCTGTCCCTGCCTGCAGGGCTGAGCACAGCCCAGCGGCAGGAGCAGATCGCCCTGGCCCTCGAGCAGGTGGGTCTGGCCGGCCTGCAGCAGCGGCCGATCCATAGCCTCAGCGGCGGCCAGAAGCAACGGCTGGCCGTGGCCGGCGCCCTGGCGAGCAGGGCCCAGCTCCTGCTGCTCGATGAGCCCACGGCCCTGCTGGACCCGGACAGTCAGCGGGATGTACTCGCATTGGTGCGCCAGCTCTGCAGCCCGACGCCCAAGCCCGGGCCAGGGCTCACCCAAGGGTCCCTGCCAGGGCCGATCACGGCCCTGTGGATCACCCACCGCCTCGATGAACTGGACCATTGCGACGGCGCCGCTTTAGTGCGCCATGGGCGGGTGGGCCGCTGGCAGGACGGATCAGCCCTGCGGCAGCGACTCAATCGCTTGCCCCTGGGGAGGGGCGAGAGGTAAGTTCAACAGGTCCCATTCCTCGGTAGCTCAGCGGTAGAGCGATCGACTGTTAATCGATTGGTCGCAGGTTCGAATCCCGCCCGGGGAGCTTTTTTCCCAAAACCCCAGCCTCCGCTGGGGTTTTTTCTTGGCTGGTGGAGTCCGGCAGCGGGGTCGGCCATCCCTCCCGGCGACAACAGCAGCCCAAGCCAGCCACCTCTTCTGGCCGCCAGGCCCACCCAGGGGCCGTCAGCTAGAGGTCTCCGGGCCCGGGGACAGCGGACGCGAGCCCAGCAGCAGCAAGGCTGATCCTCGAGGTCTGATCCTCAGGAGGGGCTAACGAACGGCTAACGATTGGCAACGATCCCGTCAGATTGGCAGCATCCTCAGCTAAAGAGGAGCTGAAGTTTTGATGCTCACCCTGGGGGGTATCGGCGAGCAAAGCCCTTGGCCCCATTGCTTTTTTTCCTGAGCGGCCCCAAAAAGGCGGCCATGGCGGACCGCCGAATTCCAGATCGTTTGGGGAGAATGCCGCAACTCATTCGTTGCGGAAGCGTTTGTCTGACCGCCTCATGCCCCCCTTGACCCGATGAAGCCCTGCATCCTGCTGATCGAAGACGACAGCGACATGTTGGATCTGGTGGCCGGCCACCTGGAGCACAGCGGTTTTGACGTTCAGCGCGCCGCCGACGGCATCAAGGGCCAGGCCCTGGCGCTGCAGTACATCCCGGACCTGATCCTGCTGGATCTGATGCTGCCCCACGTCGATGGGCTCACCCTCTGCCAGCGACTGCGGCGTGATGAGCGCACCGCCCAGATCCCGATCCTGATGCTCACGGCCCTGGGGGGCATCAAGGACAAGGTGAGTGGCTTTAATTCCGGCGCCGACGACTACCTCACCAAGCCCTTCGACCTCGAAGAGCTGCTGGTGCGGGTCAAGGCCCTGCTGCGTCGCAGTGTGCGCGCCCCCGTCTCCAGCCAGCACAACGAGATCCTCAATTACGGCTGCCTCACCCTGGTGCCAGAGCGCTTTGAGGCGATCTGGTTCGAGGAGCCGGTCCGGCTCACCCACCTGGAATTCGAGCTGCTGCACTGCCTGCTGCAGCGCCACGGCCAGACCGTGGCGCCGTCCTTGATCCTCAAGGAGGTGTGGGGCTACGAGCCCGATGACGACATCGAAACGATCCGCGTTCACATCCGCCACCTGCGCACCAAGCTCGAACCGGATCCGCGCAAACCGCGCTTCATCAAGACGGTGTATGGGGCTGGCTACTGCCTGGAGCTGCCCACCGGGGCCCAGCTCGAGACCCTCACAGAAGTGATTCGACAGGCCCGCGAAACCCGCAAACTGCTCAGCGCCCCCTCCTGAGCCCCCGTCCAAAGGGGGAATGCCAAGCCTGCTCAGTTCAAGGGCTGCCGACCAAGCCCGAGAGTTCCAGTAGGGCTACTTCCCAGGCCAGCCTTGGCTGCACATAGGAACGCAGGTGGGAGCGCAAACCCTCCAGGCGCCGCTGCACCCCCGGGTCTGGCCGCTGGCGCCAGAGTCGCCACTGCCACCAATTGAGCAGCCAGAGCTGCTGCTCAGCATCGAGGGCCTCGCAGAGATCGCGCGCCAGGGCCAGCGCCTCGATCGGACTGCCCCCCTTGCTGGGCCCCACTCGCGAGCTCTGGCCCGAAGCCAGGCTGCCCAGGCTCCAGAGCCGCTCGGCAAGACCCTCCGGCAAGGCCGCCCATTGCTCCCGGCACTGCAGCAGGGCCCCGGGTGAGCCAGCCGCCAGCTCCAGCAGTTCTGGTGGATCTGGCTTGGCAACTGGATCGGGTCTAGCGACTGGATCGCTGTTGGCCTCCAAAGAGGCCTCTGCTTGGGGATCTACTTGGGGATCAGCTGAGGCCTCTTTGGAGGCGCTGACCGGCGCCTGCCGCTGCAGCACTTCAACGATCTCGTTGGGGCTGAGGCGGCGAAAGGGAATCTGCTGGCAGCGGGAGCGAATCGTGCTCAGCAGGCGCTCTGGCGCTGCCGTCAACAGGATCAGCAGACCGCCTCCCGGTTCCTCCAAGGTTTTGAGCAAGGCATTGGCAGCCCCCTCGGCCATGGCCTCCACCGCCTCGATCACCACCAGGCAGCGGGGCGATTCCAGCGGCCGGCGGCCGAGGAACTGGGACACGCTGCGCACCTGCTCCAGTCGCAACTGGGGTGGCGCCTTGCGGCTGATTCCCGCCGCCAGGGCTTCTGAGGCGGGGATCAGCTGGCCCTGGTGCTGGTAGGTGGGCTCAAGCCAAAGCAGGTCGGGATGGTTGCCCTCCTGCAGGCGCCGCCGCAGCGATGGGGCCCCGCCGGAGCCGGCGATCACGCCCTCAAGAAAGCGCCGGGCCGCCAAGGCCCGTCCCACCCCATCGGCGCCGCTGAACAGATAGGCCGGCGCCAGGCGCTGTTGGTCCAGGGCGGCTTGCAACAGGGCCGTGGCCGGCGCCTGGCCGACCAGGCCTGCAAACAGGTCGCTTGGATCAGCCATGCCCGGAACTCTGGCTCACGGTCCGGGGTCGCCATGGGGGCTCGGGTTCTGGCTTGAGCTGACCTGTCATGGGCTTGCTTCGAGCCCATGGGCCTGGGGGCCAGCGGGCGGCATCCCGCCAAAGCGCTGGAGCAGCAGGGCTCCGATGGCCGCAAACAACGGCTCGGGCGCCAGGCTGGCATCGAGTCGGCACCAGCCCCGTTGGGCGGCCAGGGCGGCAAAGCCGGCGCAGACCCGCTCCAGGAAGGCGTCCCCGGCGGATTCGATGCGGTCGGCGGCCCGTGCCCCGAGGCGGCGGCGCGATTCAGCCAGGGGCAAATCGAGCCAGAGGGTGAGATCGGGCTGCAGATCGGCCGTGGCGATGCGCTCCAGCTGGTCGATCAGGGCGAGGGACAGGCCCCGGCCGTAGCCCTGGTAGGCGGCAGTGGAGCCGCTGAAGCGATCGCTGAGCACCCAGTGACCGGCCTCCAGAGCCGGGGCGATCTGTTGCCGCACATGCTGGGCCCGGTCGGCGGCATAGAGCAACAGCTCGGCCGTGGGCTCTGGCGCCGCCTCGCCGGGGGGGTGGAGCAGCAGCTGGCGCAGGGCCTGGCCCAGGGCCGTGCCCCCCGGCTCGCGGGTCACCAGCAGCTCGGCGCCCGAGGGCAGCAGGCCACTGGCCGGCAACCACTGGGCCAGGGCGGCGATCTGGGTGGTCTTACCGCAGCCATCGATCCCTTCCAGCACCAGAAAGCGGCCCCGGGGCAAGCCAGCGCGGCCGGACTCACTCAACTGCGGCCGGACTGGGGGCAGGGGCGTCACAGGGGAAGGGTCACGGACGGGCTTGCAGCGGGTCTGGCCCCTGCAGCAGTAGGGCATTGAGCACCACGGTGATCGAGCTGGTGGCCATCAGCAGGGCCGCCAGGGGGGGCGAAAGCAACAGCCCGAAACGGGGCAGCAGCACCCCGGCGGCGATCGGCAACACCACCAGGTTGTAACCGAAGGCCCAAACAAGATTTTGGCGCACCTTGGCCATGGTGCGACGGGCAATCAGCAGGCCTTCAACGACCCCTTCCAAGCGGTCGCCCAACACCACCAGGCCGGCGCTGTCCTGGGCGATCTGGGTGCCAGTCCCGACGGCGATGCCGAGGTCGGCCGCGGCCAGGGCCGGGGCATCGTTGATGCCATCACCCACCATCGCCACCGGCCCCCGCTGGCGCCATTGCAGCAGCCGCTCCAGCTTCTGCTGGGGCAGCAGCTCCCAGGCCACCTGATCCAGCGGCACGGCCAGCTGGCGGGCCAGTTGCTCCACGGCGGGACGTCGATCGCCGCTGAGCATCCCCAAATCCAGCCCCAGCCGGGCCAGCTCCGCCAGGCTGGCGCCAGCATCGGGCCTGGGCTGGTCCTGAACGGCTACCAGGGCAACAAGGGTGGCCCCAGGGCCGAAATCCCCACCAGACGGCTCAGGGGCACGGGCGCTAACGGCCAACACCGTGGCGCCAGCGACTTCCAGCCGTTGCAGAGGGGCCTCAATCGCTGCCTGGGTCACGATCCCCAGCTCAACGAGCCAACCCGGCCGGCCGACGTGGCAGAGCCGGCTGGCCCCGAGCCGATCAGCGGCAGGAGTCAGCAGTTGGCCTGTCACGCCTTGGCCGGCGATCGTGCGGCTGTCTGCGACCTCAAGCAGGGGCAAGTCGCGCCGCTGGGCCTCCTGGAGAAGGGCGAACGCGAGCGGATGGCGGGTGTGTTGCTCCAGGCTGGCGGCGATCTGCACCAGGCCAGCCAGCTCGGCATGGGCGAGGGCGTCCTCGCCCGGAGTAAGGGCACCCGCCGCCTGGGCGGCGCCACTGGCCACAAGCTGGGCGGGACTTGCCAGCAGCTCCACGGCCATGACCAGGGGCCGGCCCAGGGTGAGGGTGCCGGTTTTGTCGAACAGGACCGAGCGCAGACTTGCCGCCATTTCGATCGCATCGCCACCGCGAAATAGCAGACCGGATCGAGCCGCCAACCCAGATCCCACCGTGATCGCCGCCGGAGTCGCCAGGCCCAAGGCGCAGGGGCAAGCCACGACCAACACCGAAATCGCCAGCTGCAGGGCCAAAGGCAGGGGCGCCATGGCTGCCGGGTGCATGGCGCCCAGGCCCATGACCTGATGGCCGCCATGGGCCTGGGCGGCCGGGGCCGCCAGCAGCACCTGGGGCCAGAGCGTTGTGCCCCACTGCCACCAGAACAGGAAGGTAGCGGCCGCCAGCAGCAACACGGCCACACTGAAACGGCCGGCGATGCGATCGGCCAGACCCTGAATCGGCGCCTTGCGGGCCTGGGCCTCCTCCACCAGGGCAATGATCCGGGCCACGGCGCTATCGGAGCCGCAGCGCAGCACCTGCAGGGTCAAGGGTGCCTCCAGGTTGAGGCTGCCGGCGGCCAGTTCGCTGCCGGGCTGGGCCTGGAGCGGCAAAGGTTCGCCCGTGAGGCTGGATACATCCACGGCCGAGCGGCCCTCCAACACCAGGCCATCGACGGGCACCCGATCCCCCGGCAACAGCAGCAGCCGATCGTCCGGCAGCAAGCCTCCGACACGCACCGGCCGCGGTGGTCCCTCGCCGAGCAGCAACAGGGCCGTATCGGGCTGCAGGGCCGCCAGCTGTTCGAGGGCGCGGCCGGTGCGGAAGCGGGCCCGCTCCTCGATGAAGCGGCCCAGCAACACAAAGCCCAGCAGCATCACGGGCTCGTTGAAAAAACACTGCCAGCCCAGGACTGGCACCAGCAAGGCCACCAGGCTGGCCAGGTAGGCACTGCCCATGCCCAGGCCCACCAGGGTGTCCATGCTTGGCACGCCACCCAGGGCCCCCACCAGGCCGCGCACCAGGATCGGCCGGCCCGGCAGGGCCAGGGCCAGGGTCGCCACAAGGGCGTGCAGGCGGATATCGGCCAGCCAAGGGAGGGGCAGGTCGCCCGCCTCGCTCAGATGACCCAGCACCGACACCAGCAGCAGACCCAAGGCCACCACCAGCCGGCGCCACTGCTGCCACCAGCTCTCCTGGCGCTGGCGCTGGGCCCGGCTTAGGGGCGTGGAGGTCTGGTCGCGGCGTTGGGCTTGGAAGCCAAGGGCCGCCAAGGCGTCCACCAAGGGACCCGACGGATCCCCCTCCAGGGCAGGATCCAGCCCCACCCAGGCAGTGCGGGTCAGCAGGTTGACACTGGCCTGACGCACGCCGGGCTGCTCCAGGAGCCGCCGCTCCACGGCCCGCACGCAAGCACCACACTTCATGCCCTCCACCTGCAGCAGCAGCGGCGCGACAGCTTCGGCAGCAGCGGACAAAGGGCAGGGTTCAGATGCCCCAGGCTAGGCAGCCTCCCCACCCGTGCCCCACCCCGTGCACCACCGTGTCAGGGCCAGGACAGGGGCCCAAGACGGTATGCCGGCGCGAGATTTGCCTTAGGCAAGGCTGGCTGGGCGAGCGGCTTGCTTTGGCAGGCGGCTTGCTTTGGCAGGCGGCTTACCTAGGCAGAACCCTTACCCAGGCCGTCGCTGAGGCGGATTAAGGCGTGGCCCGCGCGCCGGCCGGCCCGGCCCCCACCAGCGCCGACTGCCTCGGGCCAGAAGGCTCGGATCCAGGGGAAGATGGCTCCACGCCGATCCGGACTCCAGCCGTGCCCCGCTCCCAGCGCAACGACAACTTCATTGACAAGAGCTTCACGGTGATGGCGGACCTGATCGTGAAGCTGCTGCCGATCGATCCCAAGGCCAAGGAGGCCTATGTGTATTACCGCGACGGCCTCTCCGCCCAGAACGACGGCGACTACGCCGAAGCCCTGGATAACTACGAAGAGGCCCTGCGCCTGGAGGAAAACGCCGTGGACCGGGGCGAAATCTTCAAGAACATGGCGATCATTTTCATGAGCAATGGCGAGGAAGAAAAAGCCCTCGACTACTACCGTCAATCGCTCGATGAAAACGCCAACTCGCCGTCGTGCCTCAAGAACATGGGGCTGATCTACGAGAAATGGGGCCGCATCGCCGCCGAGAATGGCGACCAAGATGGGGCCGATCGCTGGTTTGACCAGGCGGCGGAATTTTGGGGACGGGCCGTGCGGCTCTATCCAGGCGGCTACCTGGAGATCGAGAACTGGCTGAAGTCCTCGGGCCGCAGCAACGTCGATGTTTATTTCTGAGTTCTGAGCCTGCGCCTGGAGCCGGGATGGGGCCTGAGCCGACTCTCCTGGGGCTCAAGCGCGATCATCCGCCGGGTTCACGCCCAGGGCCATCACCAGAGCCTCGGCCACTGTGCCGGCCTCCAGCAGCTGCAGGTCGATGCCCGCCGCCATCGGCCCGAGGCCGCTGCCCTTCGGCACCACAGCCCGGCGGAAGCCGAGCCGGGCGGCCTCCTGCAGGCGCAGCTCCAGCTGGCCCACGGCCCGCAACTGGCCGCCCAGGCCCAGCTCACCCACCAGCACCGTGCCGGGCGGCAGGGTCAGATCGCGGTAACTGGCCACCACGGCGGTGGCCACCCCCAGATCTGCCGCCGGCTCCTCCACCTCCAGGCCGCCGGCCACGGCCAGATAACAATCGAAACGGGACAGGGGCAGGCCCAGATGTTTCTCCAGCACCGCCAGGATCTGATGCAGCCGGTTGGTGCCGATGCCAGTGGCGGTGCGGCGCGGGCTGGCGTAACTGGTGGTGCTCACCAGGGATTGCAGCTCCACCACCAGGGCCCGGGTGCCCTCACAGGCCACGATCGTGGCCGTGCCGGCTGAAGGCTCGTCGTTGCCGAGGAACAGCTCGCTCGGGTTGGTGACCTCCACCAGGCCCCGGTCGCGCATCTCAAAGACGCCCAGCTCATGGGTGGCGCCAAAGCGATTCTTGACGGCCCGCAACAGCCGGTGGCTGGCGAAGCGGTCGCCCTCGAAGGTGAGCACCGCATCCACCAGGTGCTCCAGCACCTTGGGGCCGGCCAGGGTGCCCTCCTTGGTCACATGGCCCACCAGCAGCAGGGCCGTGTCCTGGCGCTTGGCGATGCGGGCCAGGGCGGCGGCGCATTCGCGCACCTGGGCTACCGAGCCCGGTGAACTGGCCAATTCTCCGTCGTGCAGGGCCTGGATGCTGTCGATGATCGCCACCGCCGGCCGCAGGGATTCGAGTTCCTGCAAGACCAGCTCCAGGTCCGTTTCGGCCAGCAACTGCAGCTGGCTGGCATCGCCACCGAGCCGGCGCCAGCGCAATTTCACCTGCTGGGCCGATTCCTCGGCGCTCACATACAAGACCGAATGGCGGGATGCCATCGCCTCGGCGCTCTGCAGCAACAGGGTGGACTTACCGATGCCGGGATCGCCGCCCACCAGCACCAGGGAGCCGGGCACCAGCCCACCGCCCAGGACCCGGTCGAGCTCGCCATAGCCGCTGCCCAGCCGCTGCAAGGGCCGCTCGCCGACCGTGTGGATCGACTCAGATCGGCGCGCGCGCGGCGGCAGATCGGTGGCGCCGAGGGGGCCGCCAGCGGCGCCGGCAGCGGCCCCAGGGCTGGCCACCGGCCGGCGCCGGCGCGTGTCAGCAGCTGGAACAACCTGTTCCACCAGGCTGTTCCAGCTGCCGCAGGCGGAGCAACGACCGAAGAACTGGCGGGTCTGGGCCCCGCAGCTCTGGCACACGTAGAGGCTGGAACGTCCCACGAAGGTGTATGAAGATTGGTGGCCCTTGGTGAACCCACGGGGCCTTCGGCCTTTTCAGTGGGTCGATCGACTTAAACCCTTCCGTCCGACCGCCGCAATGACGGCTTCTGCCCCCGCCAAGGAAACGATTCTGGTCGTTGACGACGAAGCCAGCATCCGTCGCATTCTGGAGACCCGTCTCTCGATGATCGGCTACCAGGTGATCACCGCCTGTGATGGCCTTGAGGCCCTCGAAGCCTTCCGGCGCACGAGCCCCGATCTGGTGGTGCTCGACGTGATGATGCCCAAGCTTGATGGCTACGGCGTCTGCCAAGAGCTGCGCAAGGAATCGGACGTGCCGATCGTGATGCTCACCGCCCTAGGCGATGTGGCCGATCGCATCACCGGCCTGGAACTTGGTGCCGATGACTACGTCGTCAAACCCTTCAGCCCCAAGGAGCTCGAGGCCCGCATCCGCTGCGTGCTGCGCCGGGTCGACAAGGACCAGGCCGCTGGCATTCCCAACTCCGGCGTGATCCAGGTCAGCGACCTCAAAATCGACACCAACAAGCGCCAGGTGTACCGGGGTGATGAACGGATCCGACTCACCGGCATGGAATTCAGCCTGCTGGAGCTACTGGTGGGTCGCTCCGGCGAACCCTTCAGCCGCGGCGAAATCCTCAAGGAGGTCTGGGGCTATACCCCCGAGCGCCACGTCGACACCCGGGTGGTGGATGTTCATATCTCCCGGTTGCGCTCCAAACTGGAAGACGACCCAGCCAACCCCGAGCTGATTCTCACGGCCCGGGGAACGGGTTACCTGTTCCAGCGCATCATCGAAGCCCTTGCTCCCGAAGGACACTGACATCACAGGCCGCAGCCCCAAGCGTCGCCGGCCCCAGGCGATTCGCCGCCTGGTGATTTGGTATCGCCGCAATGCGGCGGTCACGAGTCTGGTAGGCACGGCATCGGCGGCCAGCTCCGTGGCCGGGTCCATGGCCGGTTCGGTGGCGGGCTCGATGGTCTCTACCGCCGGCAGCGTCGCCGGTGCCGCAGGCAATGTGGCGGGCAATGTCGCCGGCGTTGCCGGATCTATGGCTGGCAACGTCGCCGGCGTCGCCGGCTCGGTGGCGGGCGTGGCGGGCTCGATGGCGGGCTCGATGGCCAACTCGGTGCTGCAGCCCCTGGTTTTTGATCCCCTGCGGCGGCTGCAGCAAGGCAACAATGCCGATGGCGAGCTGACGATTGTCGATGCCGTACGGCTCTGGGTCGCCGTCGATGGCATGGGCGGCGACCATGCCCCAGGCCCGATCCTGGAGGGCTGCCTCAGGGCTGTGGCCCTGCTACCGGTGCGGGTGCGCTTCGTGGCCGAAACCGCCGCCGTTGATCAGGCCGTGGTGGCCCTAGGCCTGGGCCAGGAGCTGGCCAGCGCGATCGCCTCCGGCCTGATCGAAGTGGTCGCCAGCGGTCCGTCGGTGGGCATGAACGAAGAGGCCACGGTGGTGCGGCGCAAACGCGACGCCAGCATCAACCTGGCCATGGACCTGGTCAAGGCCGGCGAGGCCACGGCGGTGTATTCGGCGGGCAACTCCGGCGCCGTGATGGCCTCGGCGATCTTCCGGCTCGGCCGGCTCAAGGGCATTGACCGCCCCGCCATCGGCGCCCTCTTCCCCACCAAGGATCCCAACCAGCAGGTGTTGGTGCTGGATGTGGGCGCCAACATGGACGCCAAGGCGGCCTATCTGCATCAATTCGCCCTGCTCGGCAACATCTACAGCCGTGATGTCCTGCAGGTGCAAAGGCCCCGCATCGGCCTACTCAACATCGGCGAGGAGGAGTGCAAGGGCAACGAGCTCTGCCTCAAGACCTACCCCCTGCTGGCGGCCGAAGACCGCTTCGTGTTTGCCGGTAACTGCGAAGGCCGGGACGTGCTCTCGGGCGACTTCGATGTGGTGGTTTGTGATGGCTTCACCGGCAACGTGCTGCTGAAGTTTCTCGAATCGGTGGGCAGCGTGCTGCTCGATGTGCTGCGGGCCGAACTGCCCCGGGGCCGGCGCGGCAAGGTGGGATCCGCCTTCCTGCGCAGCAACTTGATGCGCATCAAGAAACGGCTCGACCACGCTGAACATGGCGGCGCCCTGCTGCTCGGCGTCAACGGGGTCTGCGTGATCGGCCATGGCAGCAGCAAGGCCCTGTC
Organism: Synechococcus sp. UW140; assembly: GCA_945860085.1. Classification (GTDB taxonomy): domain Bacteria; phylum Cyanobacteriota; class Cyanobacteriia; order PCC-6307; family Cyanobiaceae; genus BAIKAL-G1. Next base: position 11,845 of record CAMAPJ010000006.1, read on the forward strand.
AGTGGTCAGCGCCCTGCGGCTGGCCCATTCCGCCGCCAGCCATGGCGTGATGGACGACCTGCACAAGCTCAGTGACAGCAGCGAGGCGGCAGTCGCCTGTGGTTGACTGACGCCCAACTGGGGTCGTTCAGGTGTCGCTCAGCCCAATGGCGGAGGCCGTCGGCATGGCTCTGGTGGGGTGCGGCAGCGGCCTGCCAGCCATCAGCCTTAGCAACGCCCAGCTAGGGGAGCGGGTCGACACCAACGACGACTGGATCCGCAGCCGCACCGGCATCGGCGCCCGCCGGGTCGCCGGGCCCGGTGAAACGGTCACCAGCCTCGCTAGCGAGGCTGGACGCCAGGCCCTGGCCCATGCCGGCTGGCAGGCCAGCGACCTGGACCTGATTCTGCTGGCCACCTCCAGCCCCGACGACCTGTTCGGCACGGCGCCACGGGTACAGGGGGCCCTGGGGGCCAGCAACGCCGTGGCCTTCGACATCACGGCCGCCTGCAGCGGCTTCCTGTTTGCCCTGATCACCGCCAGCCAGTACATCCGCAGCGGCAGTGTGCGCCGCGCCCTAGTGATCGGCGCCGACCAGCTCAGCCGCTGGGTGGACTGGGACGATCGCCGCACCTGCGTGTTGTTCGGCGATGGCGCCGCCGCCGTGGCGGTGGAGGCCTGCCCAGGGGCCGACAACGGCCTGCTGGGCTTCCGCATGCGCTCCGATGGCAGTCGCAACGGCTGCCTCACCCTGGCCCAAAGCGAAGAGCACACCAGCGTGGTGGCTGGCAGCCAGGCCCAGCGCGGCGGCTTTGAGCCGATTCAGATGAATGGCCAGGAGGTCTACAAATTCGCGGTGCGCGAAGTGCCGGCGATCCTCAAGGACCTGCTCGATGGCACAGGCACCAGCCCCGACCAGCTCGACTGGCTGCTGCTGCACCAAGCCAACCAGCGGATCCTCGATGCGGTGGCCGATCGCTTCGCGATTCCGAGCGAGCGGGTGCTCAGCAACCTGGCCCGCTTTGGCAATACCTCCGCCGCCACGATCCCGCTGATGCTCGATGAGGCTGTTCGCGATGGTCGGGTCCAACCGGGCCACCTGATCGCCAGCAGCGGCTTTGGCGCCGGCCTGAGCTGGGGAGCGGCCCTGCTGCGCTGGGGCGGCCCCCAGAGCAAGAGCCACTGAAGCCACCGAAGGAAGCCACCGAAGCAGCTGAAGCAGCCGACAGGATCCCCTACCTGGCTGGGTCCAGCGCTGGCCAAGCCTGGCGATGGGCAGGCATCCCAGCAGCCAAACAGCCGCGCCCTAGTCTCCAGCCGACAAAAGCGCAAGCGTCACCATGGGGATCGCCTGGATGTTTCCGGGTCAGGGATCGCAGAAGCTCGGCATGGCCAGTGCCGTGCTCGACCTGCCTGACGCGCGCCAGCGTTTTGGCCTCGCCTCCGAGCTGCTGGGCCGCGACCTGCTGGCGATCTGCGCCGGCGAAGGCCTGAAGGCGATCGCCGCTCCCACCGAGCTCAATGACACCCGCAACACCCAGCCGGCCCTGTTCGTGATCGAGAGCCTGCTGGTGGATGGCCTGCGCCAGCAGGGCCGTAGCGCCGACCTAGTGGCCGGCCACAGCCTGGGCGAACTGGTGGCCCTCTATGCCGCCGGCGTATTCGACTTTGGGACCGGTCTGGCCCTGATGCACCGGCGCAGCACCCTGATGGCCGCCGCTGGCGGCGGCGCCATGACCGCCGTGATGGGGTTTGATCGCAGCCAGCTGGACGATCTGGTCGCCGCCACAGAGGGCGTGGTGATTGCCAACGACAACAGCAGCGCCCAGGTGGTGCTCTCCGGGAGCCCAGAGGCCGTGGCCAGCGTCTGCGCCCAGCTGACCTGTAAGCGGGCCATCCCCCTGGCGGTATCGGGGGCCTTCCATTCGCCCTTCATGGCCGGGGCTGCCGCCGCCTTCGCCCAGGAGCTCGAGCCCGTGCCCTTTGCCGAGGCCCACATCCCGGTCTTGAGCAACACCGACCCCACGCCCGAAACCAGCGGCGAACGCCTCAAGGCCCGCCTGGTCGGCCAGATGACCAGCGGCGTGCGCTGGCGCGAAACCATGGACCAGTTCGCCGCCCAGGCGATCGACACCACCGTGGAGATCGGCCCGGGCAACGTGCTCAGCGGCCTGATCAAACGCAGCCTGGCGGGCGTCACCACCGCCCAGATCGCCTCCGCCGCGGACCTGGGCCTGTGAGCACGGCTAACGACCAAGCGGGCCACATCCGCGGCAGCAACGCCGCAAGCAACGTTGAGACCAGTGCTGGGGGAGCCGCCGGGGGCGACGCCGGGGCGCTCGTGCCCGTCGAAGGCGGCCGTATCAGCGCCATGCGCCGGGCCTTGCGGCGGCGGCGCAAGCCACCCGAACCACCGGCCCTACTGAGCAGCCCCAAGCCCAGCCTCACCTACCGAATCATCAGCTACCTGCTGGTGTTCCCGCTCTATCGGCTGTTGTTCCGCGGCCGCACCGCCGGCAACGCCAACGTGCCGATGGACGGGGCCCTGGTGGTGGTCGCCAACCACGGCTCCCACCTGGATCCGCCCCTGCTGGGCCATGCCCTGGGCCGGCCGGTGGCCTTCATGGCCAAGGCCGAGCTGTTCCGGGTGCCCCTGCTGGGGCCGATCATCCGCGCCTGCGGTGCCTATCCGGTGGCCCGGGGCGCCAGCGACCGGGAGGCGATTCGCACAGCCACCGATCGCCTCGACCAGGGCTGGGCCACCGGGGTGTTCCTCGATGGCACCCGCCAGGCCAATGGCCGGGTCAACACGCCGATGCCTGGGGCAGCCCTACTGGCGGCCCGCTCCGGTGCGCCCCTGCTGCCGGTGGCGATCATCAACAGCCACCGGGCCATGGGCACCGGCCGCCAGGCGCGCCTAGTGCCGATCCACATCCGCATCGGCACGCCGATCCCGCCGCCGGCCTCCCGGCGCCGCGCCGACCTCGATGTGGTCACGGCGGCCTGCCAGGCCCAGATCAATGCCCTGCTGGATCTGGGCCTGTTGCAGGCGGACGAACCGGCTGGCCGGCTCCATCCAGCAGCGGAGCAAAACGCTCTGCCGCCCAAAACTTGAGGTCCTGGCCGGTCAGCACCCACAGGGCCGCCCGCAGACCGTCGCACCAGACCTTGCCCCGGCGCTCGGGATTGCAGTGATGGCCGCAGGGCACCGCCACCGGCGTCAGGCCGATGCCACGGCTGCCGGCCACAATCCGGCCCACCAGCAGGGCCCGGGGCATGTGGTCACTGCTGGTGACCAGCAGCACGCTGCGCACCTTGGAGCGCTTGAGGTCGTCGGCAACTGAAGTGAAATTGCTAAGGGTGTCGTGGGCGCGGTAATCAAGCAGGACCTGGCCGGGATGGAGCCCCTCGCGGCGGAACTCCCAGGTGGCGTATTCGGGATTGCTGCCGCCGCTAACTAGCAGGGGCAGGCCCAGGCGCCGGGCCTGCCGGGCCGCCTCCTGCTCCCGGGCCACATCACCGCCCAGCACCAGGATCAGCTGGGGCGGCGGCAGGGGTGGTAGCCACAAGCCCCGTGAAAGCCAAACCAGCAAGGCGCCGGCCAGGGCCAGGGGCAACCAACGCCGCAGGCGCCAGCGGGAGCCGCTGCCGGGGCGGCTCCGAGAGCGCCCCGGCCGCAACCGCCGGCGGCGGCCGGGCCCGGGCGACCGCCGGGCTGGCGAAGCGGACCGATCGCTGCGGGGGCCGGGGCCAGCCATCAGCCCCCGCCTCCCCCTGGGCCACGGCCAGGCAGGGGACCGCTGGGGGGCTGGGGCGTGAAGTCCACCGGACTGGTGGGATAGATCGGCAACACCGGCTGCCAGGGTCCGTCCTGGCCCTGGGCCGCAGCAGCCTGGCCCAGGGGCAGCAGCTCCAGGCTGTGCAGGGGGGCGTCCACCAACGCCGGCAGGATCAGCTCCGGCGCCAAGCCAGCCGCGAACGCTTCGCCGGGCCGATAAAGCCGGGGCTGCTTGAGTTCAACAATGGCGCCCAGGGCGCTCGGGTCGGCGCTGTAGCAGCCGGCCACGGTGCCGCGCCGGGGCAGGTCCTGGACTAGCCAGAACAGCTCGGCGGTGGCCAGTTCAGGCTGCTGGCGCAAGCGCCGCCGCGCCACGGGCAGAAAACTGCAATACCCGTGCAGGGGCACGGCCAGCTGCTGGGCCAGGGTGCGGGCCAACACCACCGTGAGCCGGGTGCTGGTGAACCCCCCCGGCCCGGTTGCCACCACCAGCCGGCCGATCTCCGGCCAGCGGGGGGCCGGCAGCAGCTGCTCGAGACAGGGCAGCAAGGCGTTGGAGAGCTGGCGGCCCAGGGGAAAGGCCAACATCTGGGGGGGCTCCTTGGCTCCCAGGGGCTGCAGGCCCACGGCCAGGCAGTCGCTGGAACTGTGCAAAGCCAGCAGGAGGGAGGCTCTGGTGTTCATGTCGGCAGAACCTGACCGGGCCGCAGCAGCAACCAACGGCCGGACTCGGCCTCAAAGCTGTCGCAACGGCGCACATCCCATTCCACCCCCGCCTGGCCGGCGCCGAGATCGATCACCGATACATGGATGCGGGGGGATTGGGGCACAAAACTGGGGTCGGCGCAAAGGTGATCCACTCCATGCTGCCGCTCCACCGCGTGATAGGCCTGGCAGTGGTCTACCCAGTGGCAATCGACGCAGATGCACATGCCACCAACTGAGCGCCTCTCGCCATTCTGGCGCTCCTGATGACGCAGCCAGAGCTTCCGTCCGACCTATTGCTAGGGCCTCCTACCCAACATCAGGACCTGGTGCCCCAGGCCACTACCGAGCTGCTCTGGCAACGGCTGCGGACCGAGCGCTGGCCGATCCCCCTGGCGCAGTTGCCTGTCGATGCGGCCCTGGTAGGCGGAGCCGTGCGCGATGGCCTGCTCGATCGGCTGGCGGAGCAGCCCGACCTGGATCTGGTGGTCAACGACGACGCCATCGGCCTCTGCCGGCGCCTGGCCCAGCAGCATGGCGGCTGCGCCGTGGTGCTGGATCAGCAACGGGACATCGCCCGGCTGGTGCTGCGGGGCTGGAGCCTGGATCTGGCCCGCCGTTGCGGCGACAGCCTTGGTGCCGATCTGGCCCGGCGCGACTACCGCATTAATGCCATCGCCTTGCCCTTAAGCCCGGGCGCCGCGTTGGTCGATCCGCTCGGCGGGATCGCCGACCTGCAGGCACGCCAGCTGGTGGCCGTGAGCGAGGCCAACCTGCTCGACGATCCCCTGCGCCTGTTACGCGGCATCCGCCTGGCCGCCCAACTGGACTTCGGCCTGGAGGCCGGCACCTGGGCCTGGATCGAGCGCCATCACCTGCGCCTCGCCGCCGTGGCCGGGGAGCGGGTGCTGGCGGAACTGGAGAAGCTGGCGGCAGCCCCCCAAGGCCAGCGGGGCCTGCAACAAGCCCTGGCGGCCGGTCTGCTGGAACCCTGGGGCGCGGACGCCGAGGCCGGCCCAGCCCTGGAGCAGCTCAATCCGAAGCAAGCCGAACACTGCGGCCTGAACCCCGAAGAGCAGCACTTGGCCCTACCCCTGGCCCGGCTAGCCCGGCTGTTTGACGCCAAGGCCCTGAACCAATTGCGGGCCAGCCGCAAGCTCCAACAGCGTTGCCAGCGCCTGCGTCAATGGTGGCGACGGCTGGAACCCCAAGCCCCGGCTGGGGCCGCCCTTGCGGCCACAGTCATCGCGACGAGCGCGCCTGGGAGCCAGGACCCGGGGCCCGCGATCGCCAGGCTGACGGAGGCGGAGCGGGTGGCGCTGCACCAACAGCTGGAGGACGACCTGCCCGCCCTGCTACTGGCCTGGCCCAGCCCCTTAGCCCGCTCCTGGCTGGAGCGCTGGCGCAACCCAGCCGACCCCCTCTTCCATCCCAGGGCACCCCTCGATGGCCACAGCCTGCAGACGGAGCTGGGACTGGCCCCCTCACGCCGCCTGGGCGACCTGCTGGACCAGCTCAAACGGGAACGGGCTTTTGGTCGCATTGGCGACCGCGAACAGGCGCTGCAGTGGTGCCGGCAGGCGCTGGCAGAGGCACGCAACCCTGGCGCAAAGGACCCTCGCCGTGATTAAATTCTCAGGCACAGTCGTTGCAAACGACCTGAATTGCGCCTGTTAGGGCAAAGCTCTCGTTCTGAAAGCTCCGTTCCGGATCCTTCCAAACAGACGGTGATCCCCGGACTCCAGGACAACGCAGAAACGGACAACGGCTCAAAGGTCGGGTCCCTGCTTCTCCGCGTCAGCTCGCAACCCCGACCTGCCCATCCAAACCGTTCCTTTCCCTCCCGATCCCATGAGCGTTCGTCTTTACGTCGGCAACCTGCCCCAGAGCTTTGACGCCAAGGAGCTCGAAGCCCTCTTCGCCGCCGTTGGTGAAGGCGTCCGCTTCAAAGCCGTCCAGGATCGGGAGACCGGCGCCAGCCGCGGCTTCGGCTTCGCCAATGTCGAAGAGGAAGCCCTCGCCGACCAAGTGATCGAGCAGCTTAACGGTCGCGACTTCGGCGGCAACAACCTGCGCATCGAACGCTCCGAGCGGCGTGACCCCCGCAGCGGCGCTGCCGGCAACGATCGCCGTCCCGGCGCTGGCGCAGCCCCCTCCAACGTGGCCCGCAAGGCGATCAACAAGGTCGTCCACAGCGACACCATCGTCGAAGGCGCTCCCGATCCCCGCTGGGCCGGCGAACTGTCCAAGCTCAAGTCCTTGCTGGCCGACCAGAAGGCACCTGTCTGAAACCCATCAGGGCTCCACTTGATCTCGCAGGCGCCAGTGGTCGTGGACAAACTGTGGACCTGGCGGGGGCAACAGATCAGCTACACCTGCACCGGTTGGTGTGGCTCTGGCAGACCTGGTGGTACGCCCCTTTCTGACGATGACCAGGCGATCGGTGCCCCGGTGCCACCTGTTGAGGTTGAGGCAGCAGGCTCCCTCAACAACCTTCCACCTGGAGGGGCCGTTCTGCTTATTCATGGCTTCGGCGCCTCCAAGGGCCACTGGCGCCACAACCTGCCGGCCCTGGCATCCATCAGTCGCGTGTACGCCATCGACCTGCTCGGTTTCGGGGCCAGCAGTAAGCCCCGCTCTCGCCTGGCCGATGAACCCGATGAGCCAGACTCGGTGGCTTACGGCTTTGATCTATGGGCGAGTTTGGTTGTTGATTTCTATCGCCAGGTGATAGCCGCTGAGGCGCCGGGCTTGCGTTTGCAACTGGTTGGCAACTCTATCGGTGGTGTGGTGGCGCTCAATGCAGCTCGGCTATTGACCGCCCAAGGCCAGCCCCCCGCCCAAGTGATCTTGATCGACTGCGCCCAGCGCACCCTTGATCGCAAACGGCTGGCGGAACTGCCGCCCCTGCAACGCTGGAGCCGGCCCCTGCTGATGGGCCTGGTGCGGCAGCGCTGGCTTGTCAGCAGCTTGTTCAGCCTTCTGGCCCGCCCAGCCGTCGTTCGCCAGGTCTTGCAACAGGCCTATCCCAGCGGCGCCAACTGCGATGACGAACTGGTCGAAATTCTGGTGGGCCCAAGCCGGGATCCCGGCGCTAAAGAAAGTTTCCGAGGCTTCGTCAACCTGTTTGATGACCATCTAGCCCCGGAACTCCTAGCTCAACTCAAGGGACCGGTGCGCCTGCTCTGGGGCGAAAAGGATCCCTGGGAGCGGGTAACCGAAGCCCAAGAATGGCAACAGAGCTTCGCCTGTATTCGGGAGCTGCGCACATTGCCTGGCTTGGGCCATTGCCCCCACGATGAGGGCCCTGAGCAGGTCAATCCGATCCTGATCAAGTGGCTGCAAATGGCCTGAACACCCCCATCGACAGACATTGCAATCGACATCCGAAGAGCATCGGATCAAGGCTGATTTAACGGGTCTGGGCGATCACGTAAGAGAAGGGAAGCTCCAACAACTTGCCAAGCCGCGGCACATAAGCACGGTGATTGAAAACATCATAATTCAAGTTTTCGATCACGTCGAGAATGCCACGATAAAGCCGCAGGGATGTCCAAACCGGCCAGCGGGCATCGGGCGCAAGCCAGCGGACACCGGCTTCGGAGCGGGCAAACCAGTGGCGAGCCCGCTCCAACTGGAACGCCATCAGGGCCCGCCAATTGTCATTAAGAGTGCCAGCCAGCAGTTCCGCCTCGGAATAATTAAACCGCTGCAAGTCATCCAGGGGAAGATAGATGCGGCCGCGACCCCGATCCTCACCCACATCACGCAGGATATTGGTGAGCTGGTTGGCAATGCCCAAGGCCACAGCAGCCTCAGATGTGTCGGGGCGCTCGCTCCAGGGGGCGGTGGTGTAGGCGGGATCGACCCCCATCACCTCCTGGGTCATCAGACCGACCGTGCCAGCCACCCGGTAGCAGTAAAGCTCCAACTCGGAGAAGCTGGCATACCGATGTTGGAGCAGGTCCATGCGTTGGCCCTCGATCATGTCGAGGTAGGGCTGCAGGGGCTGGGGATAGCGCTCCAAGGTGTCCGCCATCACCCGATCGAGGTCGTCGCTGACATGGCCGGCAAACAGGCGGCGGGTGCGCTCTTCCCAGGCATCCAGGCGCTCGGACAATTCACTCACCGAGCGCTGCTGGGCCTCGAGGCTGTCCATCAGTTCATCGGTGCGTCGACACCAGACGTAGATCGCCCAGATCGCCCGACGCTTCGCCGCCGGCATCAACAGGGTGCCCAGGTAGAAGGTTTTGGCCCACTCGGCCGTTTCCTGGCGGCAGGCCTCATAGGCCTTCTCCAACTGGAGGGCCAGGCCCGCCGATCCCACTGCTGATCCCGCCGATGAAGCTGGGGCCACGCCTACACCACCGCCATTGCAGCCTGACTGGAAGCTCCGGGCTGGCCAGATGATGAACGACTGACCGCCTCAGCACATAACTTGCCGCTCAACACCGCTCCCTCCATCGAAGCGAGATAGCGCTGCATGGTGAAACAGCCTGCCAGGAAGAAATTGGGGATCGGCGAGGCCTGATCCGGCCGCAATTGCTGGCAACCGGGCACGGTCTTATAGACCGACTGGGGCGTCTTGACCACCTTGGACTTCAACAAGCGCGCCTGGTCATCGCCATTGAAATGCATAGGGAAGAGGCGCTTGAGCTCCTCCAAGGTTGCTGCCACGATCTCGGCGTCGGGCCTGCCAATCCAGTCCTTGGCTGGAGCAAAGACCAACTCCAGCATGGATTTGTTGGGATCTTCGTACTCGCGGCAGGTATTGCTCATATCGGCATAAACACTAAGCAGATCGGAACGACTGAACAGCAGATGATCGATCTCGGTGAGCTTGCGATCAAACCAAAGGTGGATATTGATCACCGGCACACCAATCAATCCATCGAGCTTGCTGAAATAGGGCAGCTCTTTCCAGGCCTCAGGCAGAAGCAACTTGAGCGGATCCACCGGCATGGCGCTCACATAGGCATCCGCCTGTATCTGCTGGGGCTCCTTGCCCTTGATGCCGCCAATGCGGAAACCGGCGACCCTGCCGTCAGCAGCCAACTGGATCTCGCGCAGGGGGCTATCGAGATGCACCTCACCACCGTGGGCCCTCACATAATCGACAATCGGCTGACAGAGGCGCTCCGGCGGATTCCCATCGAGGAACGCCATCTTGGAGCCATCGGTTTCCTGCAGGAAACGGTTGAGCGCCGTCAGCACAACTGTGCTGGAAATTTCATCCGGATTAATAAAGTTAAGAGCCTTACTCATGGCCAAGAACACTTCATCGTTGACCCGCTCAGGAATATTATGCAGAGCCAGCCATTCACTCCAGGAATATTGATCACATTCTTCTACATAGCTCTGTCCGCGCAGGATCGCCGGCACCAGGCCGATGCCAAAGGCAATCTTCTCCGGCCAGGTGAGCATGTCGTTATTGCCCAAGATGGCAGCCAGGCCATTTAACGGGGCGGGCAGATCCGGGAAATCGAAGCGGCTATAGGTGCCGGGCACCTCCTTCTGGTTAAAGATCATCGAGTGGGACTTCCACTGCAGCCGATCTTCGATATTCAGCTCACCGATGAGCTGGCGCATGTTGCGATAGGCGCCAAAGAAGATATGAAGGCCGGTTTCATACCAATCGCCGTCCTCGTCTTGCCAGGCCGCAACCTTGCCCCCCAACACGTCCCTGGCTTCCAGCACGATGGGCACATGGCCGGCGTCGCAAAGGTATTTGGCGCAGGAGAGACCCGCCAGGCCAGCTCCAGCGATGGCGACGCGCATGGGACAAGGAAAACCAGCGGCAACCATAGGGGGCCCAGCGGCCTGCCGCATGGTGCGGCCAGGCCCTCCCGCGCCGCCTGGGGCCTGGCAAACGGCCGCTCAGCCAGGCGACCGCGCCGCTACCTCAGCGCTCAGCCCGCCGGCGCCAGCCTGACCGGTTGCGCCGAGCGGCTGATGCGACTGGCTGATGGGACCGGCTGATGCGACCGGCGGACCCGACCGGTGATCGATTCAGCGCCGGAAGGAACCAGCCGGAAGCTGGGGTTCCTAAACTGTGCTCAAGCCCACGATCGGGCACTGCCCTGGGGCCATGGCTGACACCCTGATCAAATCGACAACCCGCCACATCCGTCTGTTCACAGCCCGGGTTGAGGAGGGCCAGCTGGTGGCCGATGCCAGCCAGCTGACCATGGATGTGGATCCGGACAACGAGTTTCTTTGGGATGGCCCGGTGCTGGAGAAGCTGCAGCAGCGCTTCCGTGACTTGGTGGCCAGCCACGCCGGCGCCGACCTCACCGACTACACCCTGCGCCGCATCGGCTCCGACCTGGAAGGCAGCGTGCGCCAGCTGCTCCAAGCCGGGGAGCTGCGCTACAACCCCGACGCTCGGGTGCTGAATTACTCCATGGGCCTGCCCCGCAGCCCGGAGCAGGAGCTGGCATGAGCCGCTCCTATCGCGACGACCAACCCCCCGCCCGCGGCGGTCGCGCCTCCGGCTACGGCCCCTCCCGGGAGCGGGAGCCCTATGGCTACGACGACCGTGATCCCTACGGCGGCCAGGGCCGCTCGGGCGGTCGCCAGCCGAGCCGTTCCGGCAATGGCAACGGCTCGGGCGGGGGCCCCGGAGGTCCTGGCGGGGGCGGCTCCGGCCCGTTTCAATTTGACGTGGCCAGGATTGCAGTACTGGCCGGGGTGCTGGTGCTGGGGATCGGCGTTGGCGTGACCATTTCCAGCAACACCCAGGGCGACCAGGGCAACATCGCCAGCAGCCAGCAGCTCGATATGGCTGTGGCCGATCCAGAATTCTGCAAGCAGTGGGGGGCCAGTGCCTTCGTGATGGATCTGCAGATGTATACGACCATGAACCCCTCCACCAGCTTCGTTACCCAGCCCAAACTGCAACCGGGCTGCGTGATTCGGCGCGAGAACTGGGCCGTGTTGCAGAAACAAGGGGCGATCACGGCCGAACAAATGCGTGAGTGCAAACAACGCATGAACACCTTTGCCTATACGGGATCTGTCAAGGACAAACCCGAAGTGCGCTGCGTCTACCAATCCGACATCGTCGACAACAAGTTCCAGACCAAGGGCGTTGCTGATGACTCCGTAGGCATCACTCCGGAAGCCGATAAGTTCTAAGCCACTTCAGGACAGCCCCCCCGTCTACCCGTCTACCCGGGGTCTTAGCCAGCTGTATTGGGCCCAGCATCGGGGCTAGGGTTTCAAGCTTTCAACCCTAGGCTTGGCCCTACGCCTGGCCTAGCCCTACGCCTGGCCCTAGGGCTGCCGCAGGGGGCTATCGGGACTAGCGAACACAGGCAAGATCTCGCGCCGGAAAGCTTCCGCCGCCCGAGAGCAATAGCGGGCCGGATGGGTGATCAACTTGAGCTGACGGCGCACCTGCAGATCGACCAAGATGGGCCGAAAGATACTGCCAGCCGCCAACTCCCTCTCGATCGAGACCACCGGCAGGAAAGCGGCACCCAGGCCACTCTGCACAGCGTTTTTGATTGCCTCAAAGGAATTGAGCTCCATCTCGATCTTGAGCCGACCCACGTCCAGTCCTGATCGAGCCAGCAGCTGGTCCACCATCTTGCGGGTGGTGGATTGGGCATCGAGGCAGACAAAGCCGAGCCGGTAAAGGTCGTCCTTAGTGAGCTCGCCCAGCCGGGCCAGGGGGTGTTTGACCGGCAACACCAGGGCCAGCTCATCACTGGCATAGGGAACAACCTGCAACAGGTCGTTGAGGTCGGCCGGCAGCTCTCCCCCAATGATCGCCAGATCCACCTGGCCATTTGCCACGCTCCAGCCAGTGCGGCGGGTGCTGTGCACCTGCAGCTGCACGGCCACATCGGGATATTTCTGGCGGAACAGGCCGATCATGCGCGGCATCAGATACGTGCCGGTGGTCTGGCTGGCGCCCACCACTAGGGAGCCGCCGCGCAGATTGTGCAGGTCGTCGAGGGCGCGGCAAGCCTCCTGGCACTGGCTGAGGATGCGGTCGCAATAACTGAGCAGCAGGTGGCCCGCCTCAGTGAGCTGGGCCTTGCGTCCACCGCGATCGAACAGGGAGACATCCAGCTGCTTCTCCAGGTTCTGGATCTGCAGGCTCACGGCCGGCTGGGTCACATAAAGGCTGTCAGCCGCCTTCTTGAAGCTGCCTTCACTGGCGATGGCCCGCAAGATGCGCAGCTGGTCGAGGGTGAAGGGCAGATCAGCCATGGAGTGGCCCGAAGGACGCTCGCCCCAGTAGGCGAACGCGAACTCTAAGCGGGGATTCCCGTTCGCCAGAATCTGACACTGCCTGTCATTCCCATGCCGCCTCTCGCCTGCATCGCTGCCTCAGCACCGCCCAGGGACCTGCACCACAGCAGCCTGGTGATGCTGGCCTTGCTGCTGGCCTTTGCCGTGATCCACAGCGGAGGGGCCGCCCTACGCAGCTGGGGGGTCGAGCGCATCGGCGAACGGGCCTGGCGCCTGCTGTTCGCGGCCCTGAGCATCCCCTCAGCGGTCGTGGTGATCGGCTACTTCCTGGCCCATCGCTACGACGGCCTACGGCTCTGGAACCTCCAGGACCAGCCCTGGATCGTGCCCCTGGTCTGGGGTGGCACCGCCATCAGCTTCCTGTTCCTCTATCCGGCCACCTACAACCTGCTGGAGATCCCAGCGGTGCTTAAACCCCAGGTACGCCTCTATGCCACCGGGATCATCCGCATCAGTCGCCATCCCCAGGCCGTCGGCCAGGTGCTCTGGTGTCTCACCCACCTGCTCTGGATCGGCAGCAGCTTCATGGTGGTCACCAGCATCGGCCTGATCGCCCACCATCTGTTTGCGGTCTGGCATGGCGATCGACGCCTGCAGCAGCGGTTCGGGGAAGCCTTCTCTGAGCTCCGGGCCCAGACATCGGTGTGGCCCTTCCAAGCCGTGCTCGATGGCCGCCAACAGCTGGTTTGGACTGAGTTTCTGCGGCCGGCCCAGCTGGGCATCGCCCTTGCCGTGGGGATTTTTTGGTGGGCCCATCGCTTCATCGGCGTCGGCGCCCATGCCTTTCTGGCCAGCCCCCTGCAACGGCTGCTGGGCTGAGGGAACCCACACCTCCCGATGCGAATGGCAGGACAAGCCGAAGGGGCTGCCTAGAGTCAGACCGCTTGAAACCTGTGCTGGATGGACTCGGCCGCTCCCCTTGCCTGGTTGATCCCGGTGTTGCCCCTGGCGGGCGCCTGCCTGGTGGGCCTTGGCCTCATCAGCTTCAACCGCACGATCAACCGGCTGCGCAAGCCCGTTGCCGTTTTTCTAATCAGCTGTGTCGGCGCCTCGGCCGTGCTCAGCTACGCGATCTTGGCCCAGCAGCTGGCTGGTGCCGGCCCTACCGAGCTGTTGTTCAACTGGGCCAGCGCCGGCACGTTCAACCTCGAAATGGGCTTCCGGGTGGACCCGCTCGGGGCCGTGATGCTGGCGTTGGTCACCACCATCGCCCTGCTGGTGATGGTGTATTCCGATGGCTACATGGCCCACGACAAGGGCTATGTGCGTTTTTTCACCTATCTAGCCCTGTTCAGCAGTTCGATGCTGGGTCTGATCATCAGTCCCAACCTGCTCGAGATCTATGTGTTCTGGGAGCTGGTGGGAATGTGTTCCTACCTGCTCGTCGGCTTTTGGTACGACCGCGACGCCGCCGCCAACGCCGCCCAGAAGGCCTTTGTGGTCAACAGGGTCGGCGACTTCGGCCTGCTGCTGGGCATCCTCGGCCTGTTCTGGGCCACGGGCAGTTTCGGCTTTGAGGAGATCGGAGCCCGGCTGCAAGAGGCCGTTGCCGGCGGCAGCATCCCTAACGCCGCGGCGATCCTGCTCTGCCTGCTGGTATTCATGGGCCCGATGGCGAAATCGGCCCAGTTCCCGCTGCATGTCTGGCTGCCCGATGCCATGGAAGGGCCCACGCCGATTTCGGCCCTAATCCACGCCGCCACGATGGTGGCGGCTGGCGTGTTCCTGGTGGCCCGGCTCCAGCCGGTCTATGCCCCCTTCCCCCAGGTGCAACTGGTGATTGCCGTAGTCGGCACGATCACGCTGGTGTTGGGGGCGTCGATCGCCCTCACCCAGATGGACCTAAAAAAAGGCCTCGCCTACAGCACCGTCTCCCAGCTCGGCTACATGATGCTGGCCATGGGTTGCGGCGCCCCAGTGGCCGGCATGTTTCACCTGGTCACCCACGCCTTCTTCAAGGCGATGCTGTTCCTGGGCTCGGGCTCGGTGATCCACGCCATGGAAGAGGTGGTGGGCCATGAACCGGTGCTGGCCCAGGACATGCGCCTGATGGGCGGACTGCGCAAATTCATGCCAATTACCGCAGGCACCTTCTTCATCGGCTGCGTGGCAATCAGCGGCATCCCGCCCCTTGCCGGCTTCTGGAGCAAGGATGAAATCCTTGGCCAGGCCTTCGGCAGCTTCCCGATCCTCTGGCTGGCCGGCTTCATCACCGCCGGCATGACCGCCTTTTACATGTTCCGCCTGTACTTCCTGACCTTTGAAGGGGAGTTCCGAGGCGGCGATTCGGCCATCCAGGCGACCCTTCTGGCGGCCGCCGGTAAGGCCCCAGTGGTTGATGGACACCACGGTGGCGGCCACCATGCCAACCATCCGCATGAATCGGGCTGGCAAATGGCCATGCCTCTGGTGGTGCTGGCGGTTCCGTCGGTGTTGATTGGCCTGTTGGGCACCCCCTGGAACAGCCGTTTCGCCGGCCTGCTCGATCCCGAAGAGGCCGCGGAAATGGCCAAACACTTCAGCTGGGGCGAGTTCCTTCCCCTGGCCGGCGCCTCGGTGGCCGTTTCCTTAGTGGGCATCAGCATCGCCGTGGCGGCCTACGCCCTGCACAAGCTCGATTTGGGGCAGGTTGTCGCCGCCCGCTTCCCGGCCCTCAACGCCTTCCTGGCCAACAAGTGGTATCTCGATGAGATCAACGACAAGTTGTTTGTGCAAGGCAGCCGCAAGCTGGCCCGTCAGGTGCTTGAAGTTGATTCCAAGGTGGTGGATGGGGTCGTCAACCTCACCGGCCTGGTGACCCTGGGGAGTGGCGAAGGGCTCAAGTACTTCGAAACCGGCCGGGCCCAGTTCTATGCCCTGATCGTGTTCGGCGGCGTGATCGCCCTAGTGGCCCTGTTCAGCGTGCTGGGCTAAGGCCCATAGCACCAGCCGGCAGCAGCCGCTGACATCACGACCCTGGGGTGGAGTTGATCCAGGCGCCCGGCTTGATCGAACTGACCTGAACCAAAACCAAGCAAAACGCCTTCAATCCAATTGATATTGAGCTGCGCCTGAGAAGGAGGTCTTGTGCTGGTTGGGCTCAGGTGGGGTGGCTGAGCAGCCTGGGCCGGAGCCAGGCGATCGGTTCGGGCGCTTCGATCCGACCCGGTTGTGCGAGCAAGCCGATCCAACGATGTGTATTCGCATATCGGCGGCTGCCAGCTGTGGCGATGATTTCTACACTTCGGGGAGATCGTCCATCCTGACCCGTGTTTGTTGACTTCACCCTGTCCCAGGGTGCGACGGTCCTGGCGACGGTGACGCCCCTGGTTCTGGGCCTTCAGGGCACCGGCCTTGAGGCGTCTGGCCTGCAAGCGTTTCCCTGGCTGAGCGCCTCGATCCTGTTCCCGATCGCCGCCGCCCTGCTGATCCCCTTCATCCCCGATCCGGGCGATGGCAAGACGATCCGTTGGTATGCCCTGGGCATTGCCCTGATCACCTTCCTGCTGACGGTGGGCGGGTATCTCTTCGGCTACGACCCGGCCGTGGAAGGCTTGCAAATGGTGGAGAGGGTGCCCTGGCTGCCTGATCTGGGCCTGGCCTGGTCCGTCGGCGCTGATGGCCTCTCGATGCCCCTGATCCTGCTAACCAGCTTCATCACGGCCCTGGCCGTGCTGGCGGCCTGGCCGGTGACCTTCAAACCGCGGCTGTTTTTCTTCCTGATCCTGGCCATGGATGGCGGCCAGATCGCCGTATTTGCCGTGCAGGACATGTTGCTCTTCTTCCTCGCCTGGGAGCTGGAGCTGCTGCCGGTTTACCTGCTGCTGGCAATCTGGGGGGCCAAAAAACGTCAGTACGCCGCCACAAAGTTCATTCTTTATACGGCCGGAGGCTCGGTTTTCATCCTGCTAGCCGCCCTGGCCATGGCGTTCTACGGCGGTGGCGCTCCCACCTTTGAATTCACGGCCCTAATGGAAAAGGACTTCCCAGAGAAGTTCCAACTGCTTTGTTATGCCGGTCTCCTGATCGCCTTTGGCGTCAAGTTACCGATCGTGCCATTGCACACCTGGCTGCCCGATGCCCATGGCGAAGCGACGGCGCCGGTTCACATGTTGCTAGCGGGGATTCTGCTGAAGATGGGTGGCTATGCCCTGCTGCGCTTCAACGTGCAGCTCCTGCCCGAGGCCCACGCTCACTTCGCCCCGTTGCTGGTCGTGCTTGGCGTGGTGAACATCATCTACGCCGCGCTCACCTCCTTTGCCCAGAGAAATCTCAAGCGCAAGATCGCCTACAGCTCGATCAGCCACATGGGGTTTGTGCTGATCGGCATCGGCAGTTTCAGTGCCCTAGGCACCAGTGGCGCCATGTTGCAGATGGTCAGCCACGGCCTAATTGGTGCCAGCTTGTTCTTCTTGGTGGGAGCTACCTACGACCGCACCCACACCCTGCAGCTCGATGAGATGGGCGGTGTGGGCCAGAAGATGCGCAAAATGTTTGCGCTCTGGACGATCTGTTCTCTGGCCTCCCTGGCTCTGCCTGGCATGAGTGGCTTTGTGTCTGAGCTGATGGTTTTTGTGGGCTTTGCCACCAGCGAGGCCTATTCACTCACCTTCCGCATTGTCATGTCGGTGTTGGCGGCGATTGGCGTGATCCTCACCCCGATCTACCTGCTGTCAATGCTGCGCGAGATCTTCTTCGGCAAGGAAAACGCCGAGCTGGCCGCCCATAACGAGCTGGTGGACGCAGAGCCGCGCGAGATCTATGTGATCAGCTGCCTGCTGGTGCCGATCATCGGCATTGGCCTCTATCCCCGGATCATGACCGACAGCTACCGGGCCTCCATCGAAGCCTTAGTGCAGCGGGAGACCATTGCGATGGCCAAGGTGATCCATCCGCCGGCCACGGGCCTGATCCGCAGATCCCCCATGGCCGAACTGCCGCCGCCGGCCCTGTTGCAGGCCCCGGCCCTAGCCGGGTAACGAAGCTCTGCAGCCCCGGCTCTGGGAAGAGCAGAACCGGTCCGCCGTCCTTACGCTCTGAACGCCTGAAAACCCAGCCTTGAGCCATGCGCCAGCTGAACTTCCTGCTGATCTTCGGTTTTGGCCTGGCCACGGTGATGTTCACCCTGGAGAACACGGCGGCGACCACCGTGAAGTTCCTGCCAGGGGTCAGCACCACCTTGCCCTTGGCCGCCCTGCTGCTGGTGGTCGGCGGCATCGGCGCCACGGCGGCCTGGGTGTTTGCGGTCTGGACCGGGGTGGTGAAAAAGGTGGAAACCCTCAGCAACTCCGACGCAGTCACAGCCCAGCAGGTGCGGATCCAGGAACTGGAGGAGGACGTCCAGCGCTACCGGGCCGCCGTCGATGCCCAGCTGGGCCTGCTGCCTGCAGCAGGCGAAACCTCAGCCCAAACCAACGCCGACTGAGCGGTTGGTTTTGTCGACTGACTTGGTCGCCTGGCTTGGCTTGGCTTGGTCGCCTGGCTTGGCTTGGTTGCCTGGCCTGGCTTGGCCCACTGAGCCTGACTTGGCCAAACCAGTTTGTCTTGACCGTCTGGCATGGCTGGCCTCCAGGGTCCCCAGCCGGTACTTTTCGCTCTAGTGGTTGGTAGGCATTGGCAGAAGCTGGCGCCAGGCTTGCGATCCGGCTGCTCCAGGATGCGGCCGAACGGGGCGACATCGACCCCTGGGATGTGGACGTGATTGCCGTGATCGATGGCTTTCTCGACCAGCTGCGCTCGCGCATTGCCTTGCCCAGGCTGGTGATCGCGGGCGGTGCCCGGCGCCAGGGCGGCAGCTACGAACACGATCTGGCCGAAACCAGCGAAGCCTTTCTCGCCGCCTCGGTGTTGGTGGGTCTGAAGGCCGAATTGCTGGAAGCCAGCACGGTTCTGCCGGAGCCCGTGGTTGAAGACGCCTTTGACTTCGATGACGATGGCCAGGGCTGGTTAATCACCCCCGGACTGGAGCTGCCAGCCCGGCCCGAACGCCACCTATTCAGGCGTCCCGTGGCCCCGCCCCCCCTGCAGCGACCGGTGACCCTCGGTGAGCTGATCCAGCAGCTCGAAGAGATCGCCGAACGGCTCGATCAGGAGGAAGGGCGCCTGCGCAGCCGCACCCGCAGCAAGCGCTACAGCGATCGGGCCGCCATGGAACAGGTGGCGGCCCTGGCCCACCGCGAAAAACTGCCGGAAACAACTGCAGCCCTGAGTCAATTCCTGCTGAAGTGGCCCGCCAGCCTGGCCTGGGTGGGGTTTGACGGCCTGGTCGAGGCCTGGGCCGCCGTGGCCCCGGCCGATCTCGATTGCGACCGGGTGGGGGTGTTCTGGGCCCTGCTGTTCCTCTGCTCCCAGGGGAAGGTGGAACTGGACCAACCGGGCGGCCTGTTTGCGCCGCTCCAGCTCAAACGGCTGCTGGACGGGGCTGAAAGCGTGCAGTTACCCCTGGTGCCCACCCCAAACCCGGGGACCCCCGGCAAGACCCATGCTCAAAACCAGGCTCCCAACCCAGGTCCAGCTGCGGCGCCGGCCAGAACAGCCCTTGCCGCCTGATAAGGGTGCCTAGGGTTGCCCATCAATTCCACGGAAGACAGCGCCGATGAAGGCGATGATCCTGGCGGCCGGCAAAGGAACCCGTGTGCGTCCGATAACGCAGACGATTCCCAAACCGATGATCCCGATCCTGCAGAAACCCGTGATGGAGTTTCTGCTCGAACTGCTGCGCCAGCACGGGTTCACCGAAATCATGGTGAACGTGTCGCACTTGGCCGAGGAAATCGAGAATTATTTCCGCGACGGCCAGCGCTTTGGAGTCGAGATTGCCTACAGCTTTGAAGGCCGCATCGAAGACGGTGAATTGATCGGCGATGCCATGGGCTCGGCTGGGGGCATCAAAAAAATCCAGACCTTCCAGCCCTTCTTCGATGAGACCTTCGTGGTGCTCTGCGGCGATGCCCTGATCGACCTCGATCTCACCGAAGCGGTGCGCCGCCACAAGGCCAAGGGCGCCATGGCCAGCCTGATCACCAAACGGGTCCCGCGCGAACTGGTCAGCAGCTACGGCGTGGTCGTGACCGATCCGGAAGGACGGGTGCTGTCTTTCCAGGAAAAACCGGCCCTGGAAGAGGCCGCCAGCGACATGATCAACACGGGTATTTACATCTTTGAGCCGGAGGTTCTCGATGTCATTCCCGAGGGCATTCCTTTCGATATCGGCTCCGATCTCTTCCCCTTACTGGTGGAACAGGGCGCCCCTTTCTATGCCTTGCCGATGGAATTCGAATGGGTGGATATTGGCAAGGTCCCCGATTACTGGCAGGCAATTCGCAGCGTCTTGCAGGGGGAAGTGCGCCAGGTGCAGATCCCTGGCAAGCAGGTGCGCCCCGGCATCTACACCGGTCTCAACGTGGCGGCCAACTGGGACAAGATCACGATCCAGGGACCCGTCTATGTGGGCGGCATGACCCGGATTGAGGATGGGGCCACGATCATTGGCCCCACGATGATCGGCCCCAGCTGCCACATCTGCGAAGGCGCCACGATCGACAACTCGATCATCTTTGACTACTCACGTATCGGCGCCGGCGTGCGCCTGGTCGAGAAACTGGTGTTCGGCCGCTACTGCGTCGATCGGAACGGCGACCACTTCGACCTGCAGGAGGCAGCCCTGGACTGGCTGATCACCGATTCCCGCCGCCTGGACCATGGGGCCCCTTCGCCCCAGCAAAAAGCGATGGCCCAGCTGCTCGGCAGCGATCTGGCGATCACAGGCGCCAACTGAATCCCGGCATGGGCGCACCGGCCCACCGGACCGGCCCGGGTTCACGGTCGCAAGAAGTCCAGGCCGGAGCGCTCCAGGATCAACGGAATCCGTTCTTCCGCCTTGACAGCCATCAGATGCACCCCCTGGGCAATCGTCCGGTAGAGGGCGACCTGTTCGGCTGCGATGCTGATGCCCTCATCCGCGGGATTGCTGGCGGCAGCCAGCCGGTCAATCACCGCTTGGGGGATGCGGGCCCCAGGCACGACCCGATTGATGAATAGGGCATTGCGGGCCGATTTGAGCAGGAACACCCCTGCCAGCACCGGCAAGCCCAGGGGCCCGGCCAGGTCGCCAACAAAGCGGCGCAGGGCCTCGGCATCCATGACCATCTGGGTCTGGACAAAGCGGGCCCCTGCGGCCTGCTTGCGGCGGATCCGGGCCTGCAGGCCGCTCCAGCTGGGACTCTGGGGATCGGCCGCCGCACCGGGGAAAAGGCTGGTAGGGCCAGCGGGCAGCAGACCGCTAACGGGATCGAGGCCCTGGTTGAAGGCGGCCACCTGCTGCAGTAGCCGCACCGCCTCAAGCTCATTCACCGGCCGACTGGCCGGTTGATCGCCCGCCCTCACCGGATCACCGGTGAGGCAGAGCAGATTGTGAATGCCGAGGGCATGGGCGCCGAGCAGGTCGGCCTGGAGGGCTATGCGGTTGCGGTCTCGGCAGGCCAGCTGCAGCACCGGCTCGATGCCCTCATCCAGCAGGCGGCGACAGACGGCCAGACTGCACATCCGCATCACGGCGCGGCTGCCATCGGTGACATTGACCGCATGCACCAGGCCGCGCAAGGGACGGGCCACGGCCAGGGTGGCGGCCAAATCGCCCCCCCGCGGCGGCATCACTTCAGCGGTAATGGCGAAGCCACCAGCCTCCAGAACCTCTTGTAGCAGCAAAACCCTTTGCACCACTGCGGCCCATCATGGGGGAGCAGGGTGCTCACGTCCTGGGGCTGCTGCCTACAGTGATGACAAGACCCGCGTCGGTTCGATGGTTGAGCTTGATGAGCTGGGCCTTCCCCGACCGGGGCTATCGGAACGGGAACTGGAGATCATTGAACTGGTGGCCAAGGGCCTGACCAACCAGGAAATCGCCACGACGCTGATGATCAGCAAGCGCACGGTTGATAACCACGTCAGCAATGTGTTCAGCAAAACGGGTGCCAAAAACCGGGTGGCCTTGCTCAATTGGGCCATGGACCACGGCAAAATCTGCCGCGATGGCTTCAACTGCTGCGCCTTGCCGCCGGCCGGCAGTCAGCCCCCCCAGGCCAGTTAGGACTGAGGCTCAGGCGGCACTGCCGCTAGAGAGCACAACACCGGCTGCCGCTCCTCCAGGGGCCACTGGCCGAAGGGGTGGCCAGCCAGGGCGGCGTTACTGAAGGCCCCCTCACCGGTGATTTCGCGCACGCACCATGGCGGAATCGCCACCGCCTGGTCTTCCCGCTCCAATTCCACCTCGGCGATCACCAGCGGGGCGTTGCCGGCCTCAAACACATCCAGGACCCAATCGCCGCCTGGCAGGTTGAGGCCATGGCGCCGTTTTACCAGCTTGCTGCCGCAGTGATCGAGTAAGTCCAGGCCATCGCCGGGGGGGATGGCGTACTCGAATTCGTGGCGGGCGATTCCAGGGGCCGCCAGCTTCAAGGTGAGCCAGGCCTCGGCGCTGTCAGCTGCGAGGCCTGGGCCGACTGGGCTGCCAGGGCTGTTGCTCTTGCTAGCTCGGCTGCTGCGCACCCGCAGGGTCGGGCCTTGCGGAGAGGCGAGCAGGTAGCCCTGCTCCAGGGACTGGCTCCAGGCCACCAGGGGCCGCCAAGCCTCCCCGGCCACAAGGAAGCGCCGTTCAATTTCCAGCGCCATAGCTAGGCCCCTTCAGGGCAGCCATGCTGCCACGGGCCAGGAGCCGCTGAGGGCAGGCTGGTTAGCTGGCGTAGCCTGGTTAGCTGGCGAAGCCCAGGTCAGTTAGGAGACGCCTCGCCAGCCGTAAGGCTGCCGGCCCAGTGGAGCTTGCGGGTGAGGGTGCGGTAATAGGAGGGGCTCTGATCGAGTAGCACCATCAGGGCATGGTCGCGGGCCTGCTGGATCACACAGCGATCGCCGGGTTCCAGCACCGTGGCTGCGGCGCCGTCCTTCCAAAGCTTGACGCGGCGGTTGCTCTCCCCCAGGGGCCAGACCCCCAGGCGCGAGCGGGGCGGCACCACCACGGCCCGGCTGGAAAGGCTCATCGGGCAGATCGGATTGACCACAATCGCATCGATGCCGGGATGAAGAATCGGCCCCCCGGCCGCCATGGCGTAACCGGTTGAGCCGGTGGGGGTGGCGATGATCAGGCCATCGCCCCGGTATTGATCTACTACCTCGCCATCGATCTCCAGCTCCAGCAGACAGGTAGGCGAAACCTCATCGAGGCAGGGGCGAAAATAGAAATCATTGAAGGCTAGATGAATCCCTTCCTGGCTCCCATCGCCTAGGGCCTTGGCACTGCCGCTAGCACCATCCACAACTCCATTGGCCTCGCTGTGGCCGTCACCTGGCTGGGGCACCCCATCGCCCCGATCGATCAGGGCCTGCAACATCAAGCGACGCTCCATGGCGAAGCGGTCCTCGCGCAACCGTTGCCAGAGCTCATCGCTGCCCGGTTGATCGGAACTGCTGTGCAGCAATTTGCGGTCGTGGGTGAGGAAGCCCAGGTGGCCGCCAACGTTGAAACAGAGGATCGGCACCTGCAGGGGCGCCATGTGCCTGGCGGCCCCGAGCACCGTGCCATCGCCACCAAGCACCACTACTAGGTCGGGGGGCTCACCCTGCTCGGCCAGCAGGCCGGGGAAGGGGTTGGCCTCAAGCCCACTCATGGCCACACTCACTTCACTGCCGGAGGCCCTCAGCTCGGAGGCAGTTCGCCTGGCCTGCCGCTGGGCCGCCTGGCTGCCAGCGCGGTAAATCAGCCAGACCCGATTTAATTGCATGGCGACCGCATGGCGAAGGGGGGCGGCTGGGGGCAAGTCGATGGATGGCTTTGGCCAAGCCGAAATCAGCGAATGCCTGTTTACCAGCGCAGCAGATTGAAGCGCTCCATGTCGACCGTCTCGCGGTTGCGGTAGAGCGAGAGCAGAATCGCCAGACCCACGGCCGCCTCTGCTGCCGCAACGGTGATCACGAAAATTGTAAATACCTGGCCGCGAATCAACTGACCATCAAGATAGCTAGAGAAAGCCATCAAGTTGATGTTTACAGCGTTGAGCATCAACTCAATACTCATCAACACACGCACGGCATTGCGGCTGTTGATCAGACCCCAGACACCCGTACAGAACAGCACGGCTGCAACGGCGAGGAAGCCCTGCAGGGGAACTGTTGCCGGCAAGGTAAAAGCCAGGACAGGGGAGAGGCTCATGGCGTCTTCTCAAGGAGAGGTTGGATCTGCAGGTTTTTTTTGATCAGCAGCGGCGTGCGCGTCTTTTCAATCAGGCCTTGATCGGCCTCCTCACCGGTAATCACATCGCTAGTAAAAACATCGCGCCTGGCAAGCACAATCGCACCGATCATCGCCATCAAAAGCAACACCGAAGCCAGCTCAAACGGCAGGAGATAATCACTGAAGAGATGTTCGCCAATGCGAATCGTCGCTCCGTCGCCAATCGAAGGGGGGCCTGGCAAGGCCCAGGGGGTGGTGAAATCGACGCGCAGCAACAGGCCCAACAAGCCAGCGCAGACGGCTCCCGAGAGAATCCGGCGCAGGGCCAGGCCCGGGATTACCGCCAGAGTTTCCTTTTTGTTCACGAGCATGATCGCAAACAAGATCAACACATTGACTGCGCCCACGTAGATCATCATCTGGGCCGCCGCCACAAAGCTGGCGTTGAGCAGCAGATACAGACCAGAGACTGCCAAGAAAACCCCGCCCAACAGGAAGGCGGAATAAACGATGTTGGGCAGGAGAACGACGCCCAGGGCTCCGAACAGAACCGCAGCCGAGAGGGCCAGGAAGCAGAGGAACTGGGTGGAATCAGCGATGCTCATCATCAGCCTGGCTCTCGGGAGGTAGGGGCAGGGGCCTTGGCCAAGGTCTCAAGAACCTGCTCAGGACGCAGACCAGCCCGGGGCCGGGTCGGATCAACGTCGTGGGGATCCATGACTCCGGCGGGTAGGTAGGCCAGCTCGCGCAGGGCCACTACGGCAGGGTCACTGGTGACACTGGTGGGGAGGCGCCCCAGGGCAACGTTGTCAAAATTGAGGCTATGGCGATCAAAGGCCGAGAGCTCGTATTCCTCGGTCATAGACAGACAGTTGGTAGGGCAATACTCAACGCAGTTGCCACAAAAAATACAGACACCAAAGTCAATAGAATAGTTACGCAACTCTTTCTTCTTGGTCGCTTTATTCATCACCCAGTCAACCACTGGCAGGTTGATTGGGCAGACGCGCACACACACCTCACAGGCGATGCACTTGTCGAATTCGAAGTGGATGCGGCCCCGATAGCGCTCCGACGGGATCAGCTTCTCGTAGGGATACTGAACCGTGATCGGCCTCCGGCGCAGGTGATCGAAGGTGACGCCCAGGCCCTGGGTCAGGCTCTTGGCGGCATCCACAGCCTCGCGGGTGTAGTCGCCGACTGTCTTAAGGAACCCAAACATGAACCGAAAAGGCGGGGGGGCTGATCGAAGGGACTGACGGGTGGAGCTTGGGGCAGGGAATCAGGGGGTCAGGCGCTGGGATGACCAGGCAGGACCGGCCCCATGATGCCTGGCCAGGCTGCTTGCTGGGGGTCAGCCACCGAAAACACCAGGGAATGCCAGCTTGAGCGCCGCGGTCACCAGCAGGTTGACCAGGGCAATCGGCAGCAGGAACTTCCAGCCCAGGTTGAGCAGTTGATCGATGCGCACCCTCGGCACGGTCCAGCGCAGCAGGATGGCAAAGAAGACCAGCAGGTAGGCCTTGAGAACGGTCATGACGATGCCAAGGCTGCCGGTGATCACCTGCACCACAGGGGCATCCACCGATTGGCCTAGGGCACCGGCCAGCCATTCGACCGGAACCGGGAAGCCCCAGCCGCCCAGGTACAACACCGAAACAAGCAGGGCCGAAAGCACCAGGTTGATGTAGCTGCCCAGATAGAACAGGGCGAACTTCATGCCGGCGTATTCAGTCTGGTAACCGGCCACCAGCTCCTCTTCGGCCTCAGGAAGATCGAAGGGCAACCGTTCGCATTCGGCTAGGGCACAGATCCAGAAGATCAGAAAGCCCACCGGCTGGCGCCAGATGTTCCAGCTGAGAATGCCAGCTCCAGTCTGCTGATTAACAATATCAACGGTGCTGAGCGAGTTGCTCATCATCACCACTGCCAGCACCGCAAGGGCCAGGGGGATCTCGTAGCTGATCGACTGGGCCGCCGCCCGCAGGCCACCGAGCAGGGAATATTTGTTGTTACTGGCGTAGCCACTCATCAGCAGGCCGATCGGCTGAATGCTGCTCAGGGCAATCCAGAGAAAAATGCCAACACCCACATTGCTGATCAGCAAGTCCTGACCAAAGGGCACCACCAGCCAGCTCAGGATCACCGGCACCACCACCAGGATCGGCCCAAGCGTGAACAGCAGGCCGTCGGCCCGGGCCGGGATGATGTCTTCCTTGAACAGGAGTTTGAGGCCGTCGGCCAGGGGCTGGAGCACCCCTAGGGCACCGGCATATTCCGGGCCGATCCGCTGCTGCACGGCGGCGGAGATTTTGCGCTCCAGCCAGACGGTGACCAGAACCCCCACCACCGCGGCGACCAGCACCAGCAGCATCGGCAGGGGCAGCCAAACCAAATGGGCGACAGCCGGGGTAAGGCCCAGCCCCTGAAGCAGGGTGCTGAAGCTGGATTCCAGGTCGAGGCCGGGGCTAACCACGGCCAGGGAACCTGGGGCCCACAGGCCGGGCAGGGCAGCCAGGGGATGGACCAGGGGCGACCCCGGGGGGAAGGCGGAGGCGATCACCATGCAGGTGGCGGCGATGGGAGCGGCTGCGATGGAGGCAACTTAGGTGCCCGGAGCGCTCAGCGCTCTGAAAGGGGCTGCCAGCTGAGGCCGCTGGGACCGGTATAGATCTGGCTGGGACGATAGATGCGGTTGGCCCCGAGCTGCTCCTTCCAGTGGGCCAGCCAGCCAGCCACCCGGGCAATCGCAAAGATCGGCGTGAACAGATCTTCAGGAATGCCGAGTTTGCGATACACCAAACCGGAATAGAAATCGACATTGGGATAAATACCCTTGGGCCCGAGCCGTTCGGCGGCGACCGCCTCAAGCTTGCGGGCCAGGTCGTACATCGGATCGTGGCCGAACTGGTCAAAAAGCTGCTCAGCCAGCTGCTGCAGGATCACCGCCCGGGGATCCTTGACCTTGTACTCGCGGTGGCCGAAGCCCATGATCTTCTGCTTCTGGGCGATAGCCTCGTCCAGCCAGGCTTCCACCCGGTCTTCCGTGCCGATCAGCTCAAGCATCTCGAGCACATCCTCGTTGGCGCCGCCATGGAGGGGCCCGGCCAGGGTGCCGACGGCAGAGGCCACAACCGCATAGGGATCGGTGAGGGTGCTGGCCGTGACGCGGGCGCTGAAGGTGCTGGCGTTGAGGCTGTGCTCGGCGTGCAGGATCAAGCAGGCATCGAAGATGCGGGCGGCCAGGGGATCGGGCTCCCGCTCCGTAAGCATGTAGAGGAAATTGGCGGCGTAGGGCAGGTCGTCGCGGGGCTGGATCGGATCTTGGCCTTTACGGATCAACTGGAAGGCCGCCACCATCGTTGGAATTTTGGCGATCAGCCGCACCACGGCCCCGTAGATGTATTCGGGGTTATCCAGGGCCCGCCGCGAATAGAAGAGGCCAAGCGAAGCGGCGCTGCTCTGCAGGGCATCCATCGGATGGCCCGCCGAGGGGAAGCTTTTCATCATGTCGCGGATGCGGAAGCTCACCCGGCGATGCATCTGCACCTCCTGCTGGAAGTCCTCCAGCTGGCTGGCCGTGGGCAGAGTGCCCCAAACGAGCAGATAGGCCGTTTCCAGAAACGAGCTCTGGGAGGCCAGGTCGTCGATGGTGTAACCCCTGTAGGTGAGGATTCCCTTCTGGCCATCGATGTCGCAGATGGCCGACTGGGTGGCGGGGACCCCTTCCAGGCCCGGACGGAACGGCGGCGCGGCGGGCATCCCTGCCGGCATCCCGACACCCAAGCTTGCCTCTCCCACGTTGGCGTTCCAGCAGCACTTCTGAAACGCTAGAGCCCACCGCAAAGGCCGCGCCGTAGCGCTACCGACCAGCCAGCAAGCTGCGTGGGCTCAGGAGCAACTTGAGCCGGGCCTCTCCACCGTCCTGGGCTAGGGCCACCAGGGCCACCCCGGCTTTCTTGAGGGTCACGGCGCCGGCGGGGGCGCCGATCAGGCGGGCCGCCAGCAGGCCCAGGTCCGGCTCGTGGCCCACCAGGGCCAGCCGCCGCCAGCCGGGCCGGGGCGAGGTGTCCGCCAACCAGAGCTGCAACAGCGACCAGCTGTCTCCCTCGGGCACCAGGCCAGTCGCCAACTCCAGATCGGGCGCCAGACCCGCCAGCCGGGCCAGTTCCGCCGTTTGCCGGGCCCGGGTGAGGGGACTGCTGAGCAGCAGGTCGCAACCAAGCCCCAGGGCCACTAGCCGCTGGAGCACCGCATCGGTTCGCTGGCGACCCTCGGGGGTGAGGACGCGGCGGCCATCGGCCAGATCGAGGCGGCGCTCCTCGGCAATGCCGTGGCGCAGCAGCAGCAGTTCACGGGTTCCAGCCATGGTTCGCTCACCCTCTCAACCTTGAAATTGCAACTGGCCCCGCAGCCGCAGGACGGCCACCGCCGGACCGCCTCTGTCCGAGGCAGGGGGGGCCAGCTCCGCTTGGCTGGGGCCTTGCCCATGGTCGAGCGCAGCGGGTTCTGCCTCCAGGCTGAGGGCGGCGCCGCGAATGCTGCCCGCCAGGGGACTGTCCGCCAAGGAACCGCCCGAGCCGGCCAGACCCACCAACAGGCGCCAGGGCTGCCAGGCCGCCAGCAGGCCGCGGGCCGTGGGCCCATCCATCGCCCATTGCAGTGGGGCCTGGGGCGCTTGCAGTGCCTGCAACTGCTGCAAACGCTCCCGGGGGGGCTGGTGGCCCTCCAGCTGGCTCTCCAGCACCGCCAATCCCTCAGCCCACCAGGCCAGACCTGAGTTGGAGTTTGGTTTTGAGTCTGAGCTTGTTGTTGAGTAGGGGGCTGAGTCTGAGGCTCGGGCCCCGGCCAGGCGGGCCTGCAGCTGGTCGGGGTTGCCCTTCACGGGCTTGGAAAGCAACTGGGTCCAGACCAGTAGGGGCCTGTCCTTGAGCTGCAAGGGCGCCGGGGCATAGCCCGCTTCGGCCAGGGGGGCGGCCAGGTCGGCGGGATCGGGTTGGTCCAGCTGGCTAGCGAGCAGCCAGCCCTGCTCTGTGCGGGCGCCCAGCAGGGGGCCGCCAGCGGCGCCGACCACCAGGGCCGGTAAGGGCCCCGCCGTCGGGGGGAGCGCCCGGGCCAGCAGGGCAGAGGCCAGGGGACGCCAGGGGGATTCGGCCGCCAGCAGGGCTGCCGGGTTCTGGACCAGGGCCAGGCTGGAGGCGCTCAGGGCCAGGTGCTTGAGCAGCGTTTCGCCAGCCAGCAGGGGTGCGAGGGCCAGGGGCTGGTCGAGCTGCAACAAGCCCGTCAGCTCCACCCCCCGGCCGGCGGGGGAAAGGGCCAGCACCACTTGCTCAATTGCGGCAGAACGGGCCCCAGGGATCACCCCAACATCGCCCGGCGCCTGGGCCGCGGGGGCCGCAAGACCAGTCCCAGAGGCCCGAGCTCGTTCAACCCCCAAAGCGGCGCGGGGTCCTGATTCGGAGCCAGTACCAGAGCCCGTACCAGAGCCAGCCTCGAGATCGGGCAACCCCAGCCAGGCGCCCAGGGCTCCAGACCTGGCCGTCACCAGCACCACCCCCTTGCCGAGGCGACGGGCGGCCTGCTGCAGCTGGGGGCTGCCGGCCTGGTTGAGTTCATCGACCTGGGAGACATCGAGGGCCTGCTCCAGGGCGCCGCGCCCCGAAGCGATCAGCACCAAGTCGTCATTGATCAGGGCCGTGGCGATCGGCTGAGGCTCCAGGCCGATCAGGGCGCCGCGGCCGCTGATCAGGCCCATGCCCCGGTAGCGACTGATCTGCAGGTCGGTGCCAGCGAGGCTACGGGTCTGCCAGAAGCGCTGCAGAAAGCGGCGGGCCCCCTCCGAATCACGGCTGCGCAGGGCCAGCACCCAGCCAGGGGGTTGCTCTGCCGAGGGGGGCGTCAACAGGGCCAGGCTGATTTCCTCACCAAGCCAGGGGGCCAGTTCCGAGGCGTAATCCAGGCCAGCAGCGGCAAACACCCCATCGCGCAGGCGCTCGGCAGCGGCGGCGGCCCGGCGGCGCGCGCCAGGCCTGGCCACGGCCCGCAGATAGGCGGCGGGCTGATCGGCTGACACCAGCCAGTGCAGGCTCAAGGGCACGCTGCGGGGCACAAACCGGGCCGCCAGGGGCAGGGCCAGGGGGTGCTGCTGCAGGGCCAGGGGACTGCGCGCCAGCACCAGCCACCAGCCCCCGATCCCCAGACCAAAGAGCAGAACCGCTGCCGCCAACACGGCCGCCAGAAAAGGGCGGGCCTTCATGCGCCGCACGCAGGAGTGGCCTCATCTTTATCCATCGGGCTGATCTTTGGCATCCCATGGCCCAAGAGCGACTTTCTTCATGGCCACTCCCCTTCCCCTGCGGGCCCCGGATCTGCAGGCCCGCCTGCAGCAGGGCGAACCGTTGCAACTGGTGGATGTGCGCGAAGCCCGGGAACTGGAGCTGGCGGCCCTGGACCAGCCGGTGATCCACCTGCCCCTCAGCCGCTCCCAGGAGTGGCTCGACCAGATCCCGGCCCTACTGGACCGCCAGAGGCCGGTGGTGGTGCTCTGCCACGCGGGCGTGCGCAGCTGGCAGTTCGCCTCCTGGCTGATCGACGCCCAGGGGTTCGAGGACGTCTGGAATCTGGAGGGCGGCATTGAGGCTTGGAGCCTGGAGGTGGATCCCGCCGTGCCGCGCTACTGAGCCGGGCTGATCTGGGCCCGCCCTGGGCGCCGCTGCCCCCCCCCCCCCAGGAGGCCCCGCCTACGATTGCGGCACAGCCAGTTCTCCGAAGTTCCCTTGCAAGCGCTGCCCCGCCGCCAACAGGAGGTGCTGCAAGCGACAGTGCGGCACTACGTCGACACGATGGAGCCCGTGGGCAGCCACACCCTGGTGCGGCGCTTCGGCCTACCGGCCAGCCCGGCCACGGTGCGCTCCGCCATGGGGGCCCTAGAGCAAAAGGGACTGCTCACCCAGCCCCACGCCTCTGCCGGCCGGGTGCCCAGCCAGCTGGGCTATCGCCATTACGTCAACTGCCTGCTGCCGGCCCCCGGCGCCGCGGCCGGCCAGCTGGAGCGGGAACTGGCCGGCCTCAGCCTGCAGTGGGCCGCCCTGGACGACCTGCTGCTGCAGCTGGCCCGCCGCCTGGCTGATCTCACCGGCCTGCTCAGCCTGATCACCCGCCCCCAGCGCCAGCAACCCCAGCTCCAGGCCCTGCGCCTCGTGCCCAGCGGCGATCGGCTGCTGGTGTTCCTGGTCGAAAGTGCCGCCGCCTCAAGCAGCCTCAACCTGCGCCTGCCGGCCGCCGCCAGAGCCGAATTGCCGGCCCTAGAGCGCTGGACCACCGCCCAGTTAGAGCTGGAGAGAAACGTCGGCCGAATCGACTGGAGCACCCTGCCGCCCCAGCTACGCAGCAGCGGCTCCCTGCTGCGCCAGGGATTGCGCAGCCACCGCCAGGCCCGGCCGCTGCTGGAGCAGGACGGAGCCGTGTCCCTCGGCCTGGGGGGCCTGCTCAGCCAGCCAGAATTCAGCCGCAGCGAAAGCCTGCGGCCCCTGCTGCAGCGGGTGGAGCAGGACCCCCAGCAAGTGCTCCAGGCCGATGGGGCCGGGGCGATCGGCGGCGTTTGGATCGGCCTGGAACATCCCCATCCGGCCCTGCGCGAGTGCGCCGTGGTGCAGGCGCCCTACCGCACGGGCAGCGGCGGCCTGGGCCAGGTGGCCCTGGTGGGTCCGATGCGCATGGCCTACGCCACGGCCCGGGCGGCGGTGCAATCGGTGGCCACGATCCTGCAGCAATTGCTGGGCTGATCGACGCGCCTCACTGGGTTGGTGGGACCGCCCCTAACGACCCAGCTGGTCGCCCAGCTTGTCGGCGACAGTGTTCACATCCTTGTCGCCGCGGCCGGAGAGGTTGAGCACCACTTCAGTGCCGGGGGCCAGGGAGGGGCAGAGGGTATCCAGCCAAGCGAAGGCGTGGGCCGTTTCCAGGGCCGGAATGATGCCTTCGAGCCGGCAGACCAGCTGCAGGGCCGCTAAGGCCTCGCTGTCGGTGACGGCGCCGTATTCGGCCCGGCCGATCTCCTTGAAGTAGCTGTGTTCCGGACCAACGCCCGGGTAATCGAGGCCGGCGCTGATCGAATGGGCCTCCTGCACCTGGCCGTCCTCGTCCTGGAGCAGCAGGCTCATGGCGCCATGGAGCACCCCCACCCGTCCCTCGGTGATCGTGGCCGCATGGCGACCGGTGGCGACGCCATCGCCGGCCGCCTCAACGCCGATCAGGCGCACCGAGGTGTCTTGCACAAAAGGATGGAACAGACCCATGGCATTCGAGCCGCCACCGACGCAGGCCACCAGCACGTCGGGCAAGCGGCCAAAGGCCTCCTGACACTGGCGTTTGGCCTCCTCGCCGATCACGGCGTGGAAGTCGCGCACCAGCATCGGGAAAGGATGGGGGCCGGCCACTGAACCGAGGATGTAGTGGGTGGTTTCCACATTGGTGACCCAGTCACGGATCGCCTCACTGGTGGCGTCCTTGAGGGTGGCCGTGCCAGCGGTCACGGGCTGCACGGTGGCGCCCAGCAGCCGCATGCGGAAGACATTGAGGGCCTGGCGGCGCATGTCCTCAGCGCCCATGTACACCACACACTCGAGGCCGAAGCGGGCGCAGACCGTGGCCGTGGCGACGCCATGTTGGCCGGCGCCGGTTTCGGCAATGATCCGTTTTTTGCCCATGCGCAGGGCCAAAAGAGCCTGACCGAGGGCGTTGTTGATCTTGTGGGCGCCGGTGTGGTTCAGGTCTTCGCGCTTCAGCCAGATGCGGGGACCCCCTTCCGGCCGGCGGTAGTGCTCGCTGAGCCGTTCGGCCTCGTAGAGGGGCGTGGGCCGGCCGACGTAATGCTTGAGCAGGTGGTTGAGGCGCTCGGTGAAGGCGGGATCGGCCCAGGCCTCAGCCGCGGCCGCCTCCAGCTCCGCCAGGGCGGGGATCAGGGTTTCGGGCACGTATTGACCGCCGAACTGGCCAAAGCGGCCCAGGGCGTTGGGGCGGACGGCCGGTTCCAGCGCCGCGGGGTCAACGGTCAGGGCAGGGACGGTGGTGGTCACCGGCGGCGGTGCAAGAGGATTCCAGCGTAGGAAGCAACCAGAGCGTCAGGGCGCTACGGAGCTGAGCGGCCTGCGCAGGGGAAGAGGGATTGGACGGCTCAAGCTTGGGTCCCGCCCTGCGCTGAACTGGAGCCAGCAAACGGCACCACCATGGCCAAGGGCGGCTGGCAGGAATTCAGCAGACCGGAAAGCCTGCAACGCAGCCCTGGACCGGGGGCTAGTCCTGGCCAGGGCAGCGGCGCCCAACCCACCGCCAAGGCCCTGCAACGGGTGCGGGTGCAACGCACCAAGGCCGGCAAGGGCGGCAAGTTGGTGACGGCGATCACGGGCCTGGAAGCCAGCGAGAGCGAGGCCAAGGACCTGCTCAAACAGCTCAAGGCCCTCGCCGGCACCGGCGGCACCCTTAAAGGCGGCGTGATCGAACTGCAAGGCGACCAAGTGGCCCCGGCCCTGGCGGCCCTGGAGAAAGCCGGGTATCGGCCCAAGCAGGCGGGCGGATGAGCCCCCTTTCGTTGATCGACCCAACCCTGGTGATCGACCTCACCCTGGCGCTCCTGCCTGGCACCAGCCCCCTGGCCCTCTGGTTGCCCGCGGTGATCACCCCCGCCGATCTACTGCTGCAACTGGGCCTGTTTGCGGCCTCCTTGGTGGCCAACCTGCTCTCGGCCCTAGCGGGGGGCGGCGCCGGGCTGGTGCAACTGCCGGTGCTGATCCTGCTGGGGCTGAGTTTTCCCCTGGCCCTGGCCACCCACAAGCTGGCCAGCGTGGCCCTGGGCGTGGGCGCCAGCCTGCGCCATGCCCGGGAGCGCTCCCTGAATCCGCGCCTGGCGGCCTTCGTGCTGGTCTGCGGCCTGCCCGGCGTGGTGCTGGGGGCCCGGGTGGTGCTGGCCTTGCCCCCCAAGCTCTGCACCCTGCTGCTGGGGCTGCTCACCATCGCCCTGGGGCTCTATTCGATCAGCCAACCCCAGCTAGGTAGCGTCAGCGCAATACGCCAGCTGGATCGGCGCGGCCTGGCCATCGGCGGCGCGGGTCTGTTCGCCATCGGCTTTCTCAACGGCTCGCTCACCTCCGGCACCGGCCTGTTTGTGACCCTGTGGCTGGTGCGCTGGTTTGGCCTCGACTACGGCCGGGCCGTGGCTTACACCCTGATTCTGGTGGGCCTGTTCTGGAACGGCGCCGGCGCCCTCACCCTGGGGATCCAGGGCCAGATCGCCTGGAACTGGGTGCCGGTGCTGTTGGCCGGCTCGATCGCCGGCGGCTATCTGGGGGCCCACCTGGCCATCGCCAAGGGCAGCCGGCTGGTGAAGCGCGCCTTTGAGATCCTCTCGCTGGTGATGGGTGTGTCGCTGCTGGTCAAGAGTTTCTGAACCCGGGCCCCAGGCTCCGCCTAGACGCCCGCCTGCACCGGCGCTCGCCCTCACCCTGGCGGGGAGAATGGCCGGCATCGCTCCGGCCGTCGCCCGCGCCCATGTCCGCCACCAGCCCGCTGTCCAGCCCTAGCCCAGGCCCGCTCACCACCAAGGGCGCATCCACCAACATCGTTTGGCACCATTCCTCGGTGGATCGGGCGGCCCGGGCCCATCAACGGGGCCACCGCAGCGCCATCCTCTGGTTTACCGGCCTCTCGGGCGCCGGCAAGAGCACCCTGGCCAACGCGGTTAATTCGACCCTGTTTGAACAGGGCCTCGCCTGCTACGTGCTCGATGGCGACAACGTGCGCCATGGCCTCTGCCAGGACCTGGGCTTCTCCGACGCCGATCGCACCGAGAACATTCGGCGCATTGGGGAGGTGGCCAAGTTGTTCGTCGATGCGGGGGTGGTGGTGCTGACCGCGTTCGTGTCCCCATTTCGAGCCGACCGCGCTCGGGTCCGGGCGCTGGTGCCGGAGGGGGACTTCATCGAAATCCACTGCGCCGCAGACCTGGCCGCCTGCGAAACCCGCGACACCAAGGGGCTCTATGCCAAGGCCCGGGCCGGCGTGATCAAGGAGTTCACCGGCATCTCCAGCCCCTACGAAGACCCCGAACAGCCGGAACTGCGGGTGGAGACCGGCAGCCAGTCCCTGGAGGACTGCGTCAGCCAGGTGATCGTCTATCTGGAGGAGCAGGGGATCATTCCGGCGGCGGCGTGAGGCTGGGACCCTGGGGCAAGCCCGGAACCTCGGGCAAGCCCAGCTGGGTGGCCCAAGCATCGAGGAAGGTTTTGAGGCAGCTGGCCACCGGCACCGCCAAGAGCAGGCCAAGCAGCTCGCCCAGGCCCATCAGGCTGCCGAAGCGGGCCCCCAAAGGCAGGCTCACCAGCAGCCAGGCAGGCTGCAGGCCCACGATGCTGCCCATTAGCCGGGGCTGGATCACCTGGTCCACCACCTGGCCAACGCTGATCGCCGCCGCCAGCACCTCCAGCCCGGTGCGGGGATCCTCTAGGGCCAGCAGCAGGCTCACCAGCAGGATCGTGACGGCACTGGCATAGGGCACCAGGGTGGTGAAGCCGATCAGCACGGCAAACAACACTCCATAGGGAATGCCCAGCAAGGTGAACACCACCATCTGGGCGCCACTGAGGATCAGGGCCAGCACCACCTGGCCGGCGAAGTAGCCCCGAAAGGTGCGGCCCAAGGTGGTGAGCAGCAGGCCACTCCAGGCGGCTGGCAGCCAGCGGGCCAGGCCGGCCACGATCACCTCACCGCCGAGCAACAGAAACACCGCCAGCACCGTGACGATCAGGGTGTTGACCGTGAGGCCAACGGTGGCACCGAGCAGGCTGAGCAGCCGCTGGCTCAGCTGGCTGGCCACCTGGCTGGTGCGGGTCAACAGGCTGCTGCTGAGGTCGCCGAATTCCGTGGGCAGGCCCCGCTCGGCGGCCCACTCCTGCAAGACATTCAGCCAGCGCTCCCCCTCGGATAGCCAGCCCGGCAGGACATTGATCAGCCCCACCAGCTGTTCCACCAGCCGGGGCACCAGCCAGAGGGCGGAGAGCACCAGCAGGCCCAGCCCAAGGCCCACCACCACCAGTACGGCCAGGCCCCGGGGCAGGCCGCGGCCGCTCAGCCAGCGGGTGGGCAGATCAAGCAGAAAGGCGATCAGGGCCGCCCCGATGAACAGGGCCGGGAAGGGCGCCAGGGGCACCAGCAACTGGCGCAACACCCACAGGTTGAGCACCAGCAGGGGCAGGATCAGGCCCAGCCGAAGCCAGGGCGGCAGCACCAGACGCTCAATCATCGCGGCCCCGTCATCGCCTCCAGGTAAGCCGCACTGCCCAGCTCCTGCAGGCGGGCATCTTTGGTCACCACCTGGCCATGGAGGTCGCGGCGATAGGCGAGCAAGCGCTCGGCTAGGTCGGCGTCGCCGGTGGCCAGGATCTGCACCGCCAGCAGGCCGGCATTGAGCCCATTGCCGATGGCCACGGTGGCCACCGGGATCCCGGCCGGCATCTGCACGATCGAATGGAGCGAATCCACTCCAGACAAGGCCCGCGTCTGCACCGGCACGCCGATCACCGGCAGGGTGGTGAGCGAGGCGACCATGCCGGGCAGGTGGGCGGCACCACCGGCACCGGCGATCACCACCTTGAGACCCCGGCCCGCCGCGGCTTGGGCAAAGGCCACCATCTCCAGTGGCGTGCGGTGGGCTGAGAGCACCCGCACCTCAACAGCGACCCCAAATTGCTTCAGCAGCGCCACGGCCGGCTCCATGGTCGGCAAGTCGGAATCGCTGCCCATCACCACCGCCACCCGGGGGGCTGGGTCGCCGGACATGGAAGAAGGCGCTAGGGGGTGGAGGGCCTCAGCTGGAGTGGCCGCCAGGCCAGGGGCACCGTGCAGACTGACGGAGCCGGCGTCGCTCGGGGCTACGGCCATGGGATGCAACAGGCGACGGAGCAGCGAGGATGGCATTCTCCCGCTTCAGCACCCCTTCGTCCTCCCCCGGCGGGAGCTGTTTCGATGCGCTGGCTCAGCAACGTTCGCCTGCCCGAAGGCGGCCCCCAGCTCTGGCGCATCGGCCTCGATGACCAGGACCAGATCGTCGTCGTGGAGGCCCTAGCCCCCGGCAGTGCCGCAGCCGGAGCCAACTGGCAGGGGGACTGGCTCAGTCCCGCCGGGGTGGACCTGCAAATCAACGGCGGCCTCGGCCTGGCCTTCCCTGAACTCACCGACGCCGACCTGCCCCAGCTGGAGGCGTTGCTGGAGTTGCTCTGGCGCGATGGCATCGAAGCGATCTGCCCCACCCTGGTGACCTGCGCGGTGGCCCCCCTTCGCCAGGCCCTGGCCGTGCTGCGAGCCGCCCGGCAGCGTCACCGCAGCGGCCGCTGCCGCCTGCTCGGCGCCCACCTGGAAGGGCCGTTTCTGGCCCATGCCCGCCGCGGCGCCCATCCCGCCAACCAGCTCTGTGCGCCCAGCCGCAGCGCGCTGCTGGAGCGGATCGGTGGCTTTGAAGAGGAGATCGACCTGGTCACCCTGGCCCCGGAACTGGAGGGGGCCGGCGAAGTGATCCGCAGCCTGCAGGAGCTGGGCATTGTTGTCAGCCTGGGCCACAGCCAGGCCAATCAGGCCGAAGCCAGCGCCGCCTTTGGCGCCGGGGTGTCGATGCTGACCCACAGCCTCAACGCCATGGCCGGCCTGCACCACCGGGCGCCGGGACCCGTCGCGGCGGCCCTGCTGGGGGGCGAGGTCCACCTAGGACTGATCGCCGATGGCGTCCATGTGGCGCCCACCATGGCGGTGTTACTGCAACGGCTGGCAGCCGAGCGGCTGGTGCTGGTGAGCGATGCCCTCGCCCCCTACGGCCTGGCCGATGGGCGTCACCGCTGGGATCAGCGGGAGTTGCTGGTGGAGAACGGCACCTGCCGGCTGGAGGACGGCACCCTGGCCGGGGTGACCCTGCCCCTACTGGAGGGGGTGAGGCGCCTGGCCCTGTGGGGCGGCGAGGCGGCAGCGGCCATCGCCGCCGCCACGGTCACCCCGCGGCGGGTGCTGGGCGACGGGCGGGCGATCGAAAGCCTGCTGGTGGGCCTGCCCCTCGCCGAGACCCTGCGCTGGAGCGGCCCAGCCCAATCCCTGGACTGGCAACGCAGCGGGCCAAGCAACCAAGCTGCCTAGGATCCCGGCCAATGTTGTTCCACCAGCCGCTTCCCGATGTCCACCGAGCAGCTCCTGGACAACACCTCCCCGAGCGCCGCAACCCAGTCGACAGCAACCCCATCGATAGAAGCCCCATCCACAACAGCCAAGGACAGCGAGAAGTCCGTGGTGGAGGCCTATTTCAATAGCACTGGTTTCGATCGCTGGAATCGCATCTACAGCGACAGCGAAGACGTCAACAAGGTTCAGCGCAATATCCGCATCGGCCACCAGAAAACGGTGGACCAGGTGCTGGCCTGGCTGCAGGAGGAGGGCAACCTGGCCGAGCGCAGTTTCTGTGATGCCGGCTGCGGCGTCGGCAGCCTCAGCCTGCCCCTGGCGGCCCTGGGGGCCGGCAACATCCAGGCCAGCGACCTGTCCGAGGCGATGGTGAATGAGGCCCGTCGCCGGGCCAGCGCGCAGGGCCTCGATCCGGCCCGCCTGCAGTTCAGTGCCTCCGATCTGGAAAGCCTGGAGGGCCGTTACGACACGGTGGTCTGCCTGGATGTGTTCATCCACTACCCCCAGGAGCCGGCCGAACAGATGGTGGAACATCTGGCCTCGTTGGCGCAGCGGCGCCTGCTGGTGAGCTTTGCGCCCTATACGCCCCTGCTGGCGGTGCTCAAGCGCATCGGCGAGCTGTTCCCCGGCCCCAGCAAGACCACCCGGGCCTACACCCTGCGCGAAAGCGGCATCGTGGCGGCGGCGGAACGCAGCGGCTTCCGCCTGGTGCGCCGCAGCCTCAACCAGGCCCCCTT
>CAMAPJ010000007.1 GCA_945860085.1 Synechococcus sp. UW140
AGTGGCCGTGGTCAGAGTGGCCAGGGCTGTCTGAGGCTCGTCTCAATGGGCACCTAGGGCAGCAGAACAGAGCCGCAGCGGTCCTGCTCAGTGCTGCCGTACGCCGTCTCAGGCAGACTGCTTCTCTATTGGCAACAAACTCCTAGGCGAAACGGTGGTGCAGGGCTCGGTGAACCCGGATGAATACCTGATCTTCAAGCCCACCCTGGAGCAGGGCTTTGCGCCGATCGTGAGCCGGCGGCTGGGCAGCAAGGCGATTCGCATGGTTTACGCCAATGGCACTGCTGTGGATCCCATGGGCCGGAGTGGGGGCGGGCCAGACTCCAACCCCCTAGCCGCGGAGATCGCAGCCAGCGAGCTCCCAGGCTTGGCCCCCGCAGTCTCAGGCTTTTTCAGCCAAAACTCCCCAAGCCAAGACTCGCCTGGCCAAGTCAACCCAGCCCAGGCGTTGGGCTTGAGCAACACCTGCACCGTGGCGGTCGAGGCGGCCGAGCGGACGCGCTTTGCGATCAGCGACGACGAGGCCCTGCAGCTGGCCCGTTGGGCCTGCCGCATCGAGGCCCACTACAGCGCCCGCCGCGGCAAAGCCACGCCGATGGACATCGAATGGGCCAAGGATGGCATCAGCGGTGAGTTGTTCATCCTGCAGGCCCGGCCGGAAACGGTGGAGTCCCAGCGCAGCGCGACTAGCCTGCGCAGTTGGCACCTAGAACCCCACCAGGCGCCGCTGATCACGCGGGGCCGGGCAATTGGCGCCTCGATCTGTTCGGGCCGGGCGAGAATTATTCACGATCCCTCGGCTATCGCGAGCTTTCAGAAAGGTGATCTGTTGGTCACAGATCGCACTGATCCCGATTGGGAGCCGATCCTCAAATTGGCGAGCGGCGTGGTCACTAACCAGGGCGGACGCACTTGCCATGCGGCGATCATTGCCCGGGAAATGGGGATCACCGCCATCGTCGGCACGGGCGATGGTACGGCCGTGATCGCCGACGGTGAAGCGATTACCGCCAGTTGCTGCGAAGGTGATGAGGGCCGGGTCTATCGCGGTGCGCTGGCCTTCCGGGTCGAGGACCAGCAGCTCAGCGACCTGCCTCCCACCCGCACCCGCATCCTGATCAACGTCGGCAATCCCTACGAGGCCTTCAACTTGGCGGCCATCCCCTGTGACGGCGTTGGCCTAGCCCGGCTGGAATTCATCATCGCCAACCAGATCAAGGTCCATCCGATGGCGCTGCTGGCGCCCGAGCAGCTCACAGATCCGGCCGATCGCCTGGCGATTGCCGAGCTCACGGCGGGCTACCCGCGGCCCGCCGATTACTACGTCGATCGCCTGGCCCAGGGCATGGGCCGGATCGCGGCGGCCTTCTACCCCAGGCCGGTGGTGTTGCGCTTTTCCGATTTCAAGACCAATGAATACGCCCGGCTATTAGGCGGGCGCGACTTTGAACCCCAGGAGGAGAATCCCATGCTGGGCTGGCGCGGCGCCTCCCGCTACACCTCCCCAGGTTTTCGGGAGGCTTTCGGACTGGAATGCCAAGCCCTCAAGCGAGTGCGCGAGACCATGGGACTCACCAATGCCAAGCCGATGGTGCCCTTCTGCCGCACGCCGGAGGAGGGAGATCGGGTGCTAGCCGAGATGGCCCGCCAGGGCCTGGTGCGGGGCGAGAACGGCCTGGAGGTGCTGGTGATGTGTGAACTGCCCAGCAATGTGATCGGCGCTGCGGCCTTTGCCGAGCGTTTTGATGGTTTTTCAATCGGCTCAAACGATCTCACCCAGTTGACCCTCGGCCTGGATCGGGATTCGGCTCTAGTTGCCGATCTGTTTGATGAGCGCCACGCCACGGTCATGGACATGGTGCGTCTGGCGATCCATACGGCCAAGCGCTGTAAGCGGCCGATCGGTATCTGCGGCCAGGCGCCCAGTGACTATCCCGAGTTCGCCCGGTTCCTAGTGGAACAGGGCATCGACTCAATCAGTCTCAATCCCGATGTGGCGATCGCCACCCGCCTGGCCATTGCCGCCATCGAAACGGAACTGGACGCCTCCATCTGAGTCCAAGTCCAGATTATTTGTGTTGCGCCCTAGCCCTGCGTCCCAAGGCTGCTCCCTAAGGGGCCCAGCCCGACTGGAGGCTGGACCTAGATCAGAGGGCCTGCTCAGGCCGGTCGCAGCACCAGGCCCCCTGCGGGGCGAGGGCCCCACAGTTGCCAGAGCAACAGGAGATGGGCCGAGCTGCGCAGCACACAGAACACGGCTAGGGCCACACAGAGCGGGCAATGGGTGATCGACACGGCGCACCAGCCCGCTAACGAGCAAATTCTGGCAGCGTGGCCTCCGCCCTGCCAGCCAATGCCATGCTTCGAAATCGCCGCTGCCGCAGATGGCTGCGCCCACAGGGCTGCGAGCAATAAGCGCGCGCAGATGGCCCTACGCAGATGGCGACTGCTTCAAGCGGCTGCTTCAGGCGGTTCCTGACGCTGCCAGCTGGTCAGGTTGACAGCCAAGATTGTGGTGCATGGATTTCAAAGGAGCGCGCCCTTGTTGCGGCTGACCGAACTCAAACTGCCGCTCGATCACGACGAGGCGGATTTGGCGGCGGCGATCCTCAAACGGCTGCGACTGCCAGCGGACGCCATCAGGGGCCACCAGGTGGTCAAACGCAGTATCGATGCGCGCAAATCGGGCCAGATCCAGCTGACCTACAGCGTCGACCTGGAGCTGGCCCCAGGCCTAGAGGCCAAGCTGCTGCAACGCTTTCGCAGCGATTCCCACCTGGCCGTCAGTCCCGACACCCGCTATGAGGCACCTTGGCAGGCGCCGCCGCGACTCAGCCAGCGCCTCGGCCAAGACCTGCCCCGTCCGGTCGTGATCGGCGCCGGGCCCTGCGGCTATTTCGCCGCCCTGTTGCTGGCCCAGATGGGTCTCAAACCCTTGCTACTGGAACGGGGCAAGGCGATTAAGGAGCGCAGCGCTGACACTTTCGGGTTCTGGAAGGGGCGCAGCCCGTTCAATCCCGAATCGAACGCCCAGTTCGGCGAAGGCGGTGCCGGCACCTTCTCCGACGGCAAGCTCTACAGCCAGGTGCGTGATCCCGGCCACCGGGGCCGCAAGGTGCTCGAGGAGCTAGTGGCTGCTGGCGCCAACCCGGAGATTCTGGTGCTGCACCGGCCCCACATCGGCACCTACAAGCTCGCCACGGTGGTGCGGGGCCTGCGGGCTCAGATCGAGGCCTTGGGCGGCGAGATCCGTTTTGAGAGTCGGGTTGAACGCCTGGAGGTCGACGCGAGCAGAGCGGCGGCCCCGGGTGAAGGCCCTGAGGCGCCCCAGCAGCACGTCACGGGGGTGACCCTGGCCGATGGCACTCGGATCGCGGCTGAGCAGGTGGTTCTGGCCGTGGGCCACAGCGCCAGGGACACGTTCGCGATGCTGCACGTGCAGGCGGTGGCGATGGAGCTCAAGCCCTTTTCCGTTGGCCTGCGCATCGAGCATCCCCAGGCCCTGATCGACCAGGCCCGCTGGGGAGCCTGCGCTGGCCACCCGCGCCTGGGTTCGGCCGAATACAAACTCGTGCACCATGCCAGCAATGGACGCTGCGCCTATAGCTTCTGCATGTGCCCGGGCGGTCTAGTCGTCGGAGCGACCTCGGAGGCGGGCCGGGTCGTGACCAATGGCATGAGCCAGCATTCGCGCAACGAGCGCAACGCCAATAGCGCCATCGTGGTGACGATTGAGCCTGCCGATGTGGAGCCCTATGGCGATGGTCCCGGCGATCCGTTGGCGGGCATTGCTTTCCAGCGTCACTGGGAAGCGAAGGCCTTTGCCCTTGGCGGTGAAAGTTATGCGGCGCCCGGTCAACGGCTTGGCGATTTTCTGGGCAGACGCAGCTCCGAGGCGCTGGGCAGTGTCACCCCTTCCTACGAGCCGGGAGTGCGGCTGGCCGATTTGGAGACGGCCCTGCCGCCCTTCGTGATTGAGGCCCTGCGCGAGGCGTTGCCCGCCTTTAATCGCACCATCCCCGGCTACGCCATGGCCGATGCCATGTTGACCGGGGTGGAAACGCGGACCTCTTCACCATTGCGGCTGCCTCGTAATGGTGAATTCGAGAGTGTCAACACCAAAGGGCTTTACCCGGCCGGAGAGGGGGCCGGCTATGCCGGAGGCATCCTCTCAGCAGCCATTGATGGGATCCGGGTGGCCGAAGCTGTGGCCCTCACTCTTCGTCTTCAGCACCCAGGGGAGCCAGGCGAATCTGCTTGCGGCCCAGCTTGATTTCAAACTCGTCGCCGGGCTTGAGGTCGAGCATGGCCGTGTAGGCCTTGCCCACCATCAAGTTGCCATTGAACTGGACCTTGGTGCTGAAGCTGAGCTTGCGGCCGCCCTTGCCAACCTTGGAGTTGGTGCCGAAATCAACCCCTTTGGCGTTGAGCAGTGCTTCGTAGAAGGCTGTGAAGTTCAGGCGCTCGGTGCCATCCTTTTTGGTGGTGACGTAGCCGCAGGCGCGGACCACATCAGATTTGCTGGCGTCTCCCATCTCCTTAACCTTGGCAAGT
The DNA here is from genome assembly GCA_945860085.1 of Synechococcus sp. UW140. Classification (GTDB taxonomy): domain Bacteria; phylum Cyanobacteriota; class Cyanobacteriia; order PCC-6307; family Cyanobiaceae; genus BAIKAL-G1. The sequence goes on from CAMAPJ010000007.1 coordinate 4,555, forward strand.
AAATCAGGACCGGACAGCAGTTTCATCTGATTGTTTTGTGCAGCAACTGCATTCTTACATGGCAGTGAGGCCATCTGCAAGCCCCCTGCACATCTACGGCAATTGATTCGCAACCCCAAGCGGGTTGCAGTCAAGCCTGCGACACAATACCGCTCCACTGCACTGCACGCACCCGGTCGCGACGCCAGGAATGGAAGAGCAACTCTTCGCTTGCAGTGCAGAGTGGGCAGGCGCTGATCTGCTCACGGTCCAGACCGTACAACTCCAGCTGGCGAAAGCTGACAGCTCGTATATCCAGACGATCATGGCCCGGCTGCTCATCTGGTAGCAGGCCACCACAGTGAATTAATTCCTGCAGAAGTACTGGTAGATCGGTTGATTCCTGGGTAGCTCTGGTCCCAGCCGGATGGGCCTGGCGATTGACCAGGCTCTGGGCGATCTGCGCCGTGACGCTGCGCTCCACCTGGTAACGCGCCCCTGAGATGGCCGGGCCTAGGGCGACCAGCAGGTCCTCCCTGCGGCTGCCAGCGGCTTCGAGTCGGGCAATCGCCTTGGGCAGGAGTCGTCCGGCTACGCCGCGCCAGCCCCCATGGCAGGCCGCCACCTGACCGCTGCGGCGATCGGCCAGTAACACCGGCGTGCAATCAGCGCCGCACACCCAGAGGCTCTGGCCGCCCGCATCGCTGATCAGCCCGTCGGCTTCAGGCCAGGGCTCAGCGCTGCAGGCTGAAGCCGCCAGTAGCTCGGCGCCATGGACCTGGGTGAGGCGATGCACGCTGATGCCGGCGCTGACGTAGCCGGCCAACTGCTGGGGTCCCCGGCCTGGCCAGAGGCGCGTGAAAAAGCCATGCTCAAACGCCGCCAGCAGGTCGGCTTGCAGGTAATAGCCGCCGTAACAGCCCACCCAGGTCCAGCCCTTCAGACTGTTAAAGCCCGCATCAGCACGGTCGAAGGGCGGGTCAACGGCTTCGGCCATTTGCAGGGGTGATTGAAAGGAGCGGCAGCGATGGGCTGGCCCTGGGCACGGGGCGGGGAGCCGGGGCTCAGGCGTCCAGCAGGTCGCGCAACAGCCAGAAACCGGTGAAGCCCGGCTGCTCTTCGCTGGCTTGCACCGCCAGGAACTGAACTCCGCCAGCGCCAAGGCGGGCCTGCTGTAAGGCTTCCGCAGCGGCTGCCGCTTCCTCCGTCTCCAAGTTGCCCAGAAGCCAACGGTCCTCTAGACCGGCCTCCAGCACCAGCTGCCTGCCCGCCACGCTGAGGCGCACCGGTTCAAGTCCGGCCAGCCAGCCGGCAATCGCCAGGGAGCGGTTACTGCTGAACAGGCGCAGACCCGTGATCATCAAGTCATCGTCAAGCTCGGCTGGCAAGGGCACTAGGCCAGGGAAATCAATCGGCCACTGGTCCGCTTCGCGCAGGGTCCCCAGGGGGAGGGTGGCCCAGCTCCAGCTTTCGCCCCGGGCCGCTTCCGGCAGGGGGATGGCCAGGGGCTGGATCGGTGCGGGCGGGGGCGCCAGGGGGCTGGCCATATAGCCCTCTTCGGCCGGATATACCTCCCGCTGGCGCTCGATCAGCCATTCGATCAGGCCATAGCAGCGGCGGCTGGCCACCACCTCCAGGGCCAGGGATTCAGCCGCTCGCTGCACCATGGTGCGCATCGAGGTGCGCCAGCAACGGATTCGCCTCGGGGGGGCAAAGCCCTGCTCGGCGGCGGCCAGGAGGGCCTCGCCCAAGGCCTCGCGCAGCCAAACAGAATTAACGCTGGCTGCCGGGCAGCGCAGCACCCAGCGAAACAGGGCCTGGTTGGGGTCAAGTCCCTGGCTTGAACAGATCAACAGTTCCCAACGTTTTTTGCCGTCGGGTTCAACTACGGGGCGGGAGTAGTAATCCACCTCCCAGTCAGCCTCGATCACGGCTGCGGCAACCAGGCTCATCCTGCGGCCTGTTCCTGGTGGCGCAACATGTTGCGTGCCCGGTTGGCCCGGTCGGTGGCTTCGGCCATCACCGTGTCCTTGGCGATCAACAATTCACCAGGCTGGCCCTCTAGCAGGGCCGTGTTAAGGGCAATCCGTCCTCGACCGGGATCTAGCTCGGTGATCACGGCCTTGAGCCGGTCGCCCTGGTCAAAGATTTCGCGCAGGTCGCGCATCGTGCCACCGGTGATTGCCGAATGGTGCAGTAGGCCGCTGACACCGCCGAGATCGACAAACAGGCCGTAGGGCTTGACAGACACCACCTGACCTTCGACCAGTTGGCCCACTTCCAGGTTGGTGAACAGGGCGGCGCTGGCCGCCTTCTTCTCGGAAAGCACCAGCTTCCGGGTTTCAGGGTTGACCTCCAAGAAAGCCACGCCCAGGGTCTTGCCGACTAGGGCCTCATGGTTGTCGCCGTTTTGCAACTGGGAGCGGGGGATGAAGCCGCGCAGGCCCTCTAAGTCGGCGGTGACGCCGCCGCGGTTGAAGCCGCTCACCTTCACCTGCACCACCTTGCCTTCCTTCTCCAGCTGGCGCACCTTCTCCCAGCTTTGGCGCAGGGCCAGGGCGCGGGCGCTGATCGTCACCATGCCGTCGGCGTTCTGCTCGCGGGTGACCAGCACCTGCACCGCCATGCCCTTGGGAAAACGCTCCTTGAGGTTGGTGATCACACCGAGGCCCGCTTCGGCCTTGGGCATGAAGCCGGGGGCCTTGCCGCCCACATCCACATAAACCCCATCGCTTTCGACGCTGAGCACGACGCCGCTGACCACTTCTCCAGTAGTGCCGATTGGCTCGTTCTCGTCGAGGGCGGCGAGGAAGGCCTCCTCATCGAAATCGAAATCGTCCACGGTGCGGGCTGGCACCACGGGACGTTCCTGACCCCGTTCGGCGCTAGCGCCAGTGTTGCCAACCATGCGGGCCGAGCCGGTGCTACCGCCACCCCCACCGCCACGGCGTTGGCGACTGGAATCGGGACCGAGCAGGTCCGCCATGGTGAGGCCTTCAAAGCCGCCCATGTCAAAGCGCTCAGCGTCGCTCAAGGGGGCTTGGGCTTTGGCCCCACTGGCTGGAGCCGCAGGGCGTTGGGGGGCGAGCGGCGCTTCGCCGCGGCCGGCCCGGGCAACAGCTTCCAGCTCAGCCGCCCGTTGCAGGGCCGCTTCGGCGGCCTGACGGGCCTCGTTGGCCTCCTGTTCGAGCCGTTGCTGTTCGTCTTTTTTGCTGATGTGCAAGACCTGGGGGGGCTTGCGCACCGGCGCCGGCGCCGGGGCGCGGCTGGGACTCAGGGGACGGGCAGCCAGCGACGGGGCGGGCTTGGCCGGCGGCTGGGGGGGCTGGGGGTTGCCGGATCCGGCCATGACCAGGGACATGCGCTAAGCCCCACACTGTAGAGACGCTTGATCAAGAAGACCAATGCCAGTGCAACGGTGTCTTGATCGCCTGGCCTGGCCTGCCCTGGCCGAGGCGGCTGCCCAACCGGGCAGCACGGTCCTCTGGCCCCTTGGCTCCATCGAGCAACACGGTCCCCAACTGCCCCTGGGTACGGATGCCCTTTTCGCTGAACGGGTGTCGGAGGCTGTGCTGGCGGGCCTGGAGCCGGAGTTGCCGATCTGGCGGCTGCCCTGCCAGTGCCTTGGCTTTTCGCCCGAACACCTGGGCTTCGCCGGCACCCTCAGCCTGCCGTCGGAGCTGCTGATCTCCCTGGTAGTGGCCGTGGGCAGCCAGCTGGCTGAGGCCGGCTTCAAGCGTTTGGTGTTGTTCAACGCCCATGGCGGCCAGATCGCCCTGCTGCAGGTGGCGGCCCGGGAGCTGCGGGCCCACCAGCCGGCGCTGGCGGTGTTGCCCTGTTTCCTCTGGAGCGGCCCGCCGGGAGTGTCGGCCCTGCTGCCCCAGCCGGAGCGGCGCCAGGGGTTGCATGCGGGTCTGGCCGAAACCAGCTTGATGTTGCATTTGGCGCCGGAGCTGGTGGGACCGGAGCGGCCCCGCGATGGCATTGGGGCCCAGGATCCGCCAACGGGCTGGAGCTTGGAGGGGGCCGTGCCCCTGGCCTGGCGCACCGCAGACCTGTCGCAGACCGGCGTGATCGGCGATGCCAGCGGTGCTGAAGCGGCCCTGGGCGCGGATCTGTTCGATGGCCTGGTGGCGGGATGGGGCGAGCTGCTCACCAACCTGCTGCGCAGCGACTGGCCGTCCACGGCCCCCCAGCTGCCCGCAATCCGGTGATCAGGCCTGCACTCCGTCCGGCAGTCCCTCGGGATTCGGCCCCAGACGGTTCTTGCCAGAACCAGCCCTTCCCTCCAAAACCCATATCTTTTCCGCCAGAACCAGACCTTTTGCGCCTGAGCCAGACCTTTTTTGCCAGAGCCGGACCTTTTCTGCCCGAGATGGTTACAGTCGATGCCACTCCCATCCTGATCCAGGTAGCCATGGCAACCCTTGAAACCGCAGTGGCCAGCCCCAGTGGCGCTTCGGCGGTTGAGTCCCAAGCCCTTGGCCTGCCCGATTTCAGCAGCGATTCCTACAAGGACGCCTACAGCCGCATCAATGCGATCGTGATTGAAGGCGAGCAAGAAGCTCACGACAACTACATCTCCATCGGCACCTTGATCCCCGAACAGGCCGAGGAGCTCACCAAGCTGGCGCGGATGGAGCTCAAGCACATGCGCGGCTTCACCGCCTGTGCCAGCAACCTGGGCGTGACAGCAGATATGCCCTTTGCCAAGGAATTTTTCTTGCCCCTGCACCAAAACTTCCAGACGGCCCTGGCCGAGGGCAAGGTGGTGACCTGCCTGCTGATTCAGGCCATTTTGATTGAGGCCTTTGCGATTTCCGCCTATCACATCTATATCCCTGTGGCTGATCCCTTCGCCCGCAAGATCACCGAAGGGGTCGTCAAGGACGAATACACCCATCTCAATTACGGCCAGGAATGGCTCAAGGCCAACCTGGACACCGCTCGCCAAGAGCTGGAGCAGGCCAACCGCCAGAACCTGCCCCTAGTCCGCAAGATGCTCGAGCAGGTGGCGGGTGATGCCGCCGTGCTGCAGATGGATCAGGAAGATCTGATGGCTGATTTCCTTTCGTCTTACCAAGAAGCCCTGGTGGAAGTGGGTTTCACCAACCGGGAAATTGCCAAGATGGCGGCGGCTGCCCTAGTCGGCTGAGGCCCTTGCAGCCAGCCCCCAACTGGAGCTCCCCTGGACGGTGCCAGTGGCAGGATGGACGGACCTGCCGGGATTGCCCCGGATCCGCAGCCTCTACGCCCCTTTCCTGACGGCTTCATGTTCGGTCTGATCGGTCATTCCACCAGCTTTGAGGAGGCCCGTAACAAGGCCCGCAGCCTGGGCTACGAGGAGTACGCCGATGGCGACTTGGACATGTGGTGCAGTGCTCCTCCCCAGCTGGTCGAGCGGGTGAAGGTCGCCAGCCCCACGGGTCAGATGATTGAGGGGGCCTACATCGATTCGGTGTTTGTGCCCGAGATGTTGCGCCGCTTCAAGACGGCCAAGCGCAAGGTGATCAAGGCCATGGAGTTGGCCCAGAAGAGTGGCATCGACATCACCGCCCTCGGCGGTTTCACCTCGATCATTTTTGAAGATTTCAACCTCCTCAAGGAGGAGAGGGTCAGTGCCACCGCCCTCGACTGGCAGCGCTTTACCACCGGCAACACCCACACCGCCTGGGTGATCTGCCGTCAGGTTGAGGAAAACGCCCCCAAGCTGGGGATCGACCTGACCCGGGCCAAGGTGGCGGTGGTCGGCGCCAGCGGCGACATTGGTAGCGCCTGCTGCCGCTGGCTGCAGCGCTCCGGCGTTGGCGAGCTCCTGCTGGTGGCCCGCCGGCCCCAGCCCCTAATCGATTTGCAGGTGTCCTTGGGCAGCGGCCGGATCCTGGCCCTCGAAGACGCCCTAGCCGAGGCCGATGTGGTCGTTTGGGTGGCGAGCCTGCCCCAGAGCCTGAGCATTCAGGCCAGCAGCTTGCCCAAGCCCTGCTTGATGGTGGATGGTGGTTATCCCAAAAATCTCGACAGCAAGTTCGTCGGTGACGAGGTGCATGTGCTCAAGGGCGGCATTGTGGAGTTCTGGCAGGACATCGGCTGGCAGATGATGGAGCTGGCCGAAATGGCCAGACCCCAGCGCCAGATGTTTGCCTGCTTCGCCGAAGCGATGATTCTCGATTTCGAGTCTCGTTACACCAATTTCAGTTGGGGCCGCAACAACATCACTCTGGAGTCCATGGATTGGGTGGGCGCCGCCTCCCTGCGGCATGGCTTCCGGGCCCTAGGCCTAGAGCTCGCCTCCCCCAGCCCCGGGGCGGTTCTCGCCGCCGTCTAGGGACCCGATCCCCGAACCAGCCCCGCCTGGCGTTTCCCATCCCACCGCCTTCCTGTTCATGGCCCGCCGTCCGCTGCTGGAGTTCGAAAAACCCCTGGTGGAATTGGAGGAGCAGATCGAGCAGATCCGCCAGCTGGCTAAAGATTCCGAGGTGGATGTCAGCCAGCAGCTGCATCAGCTGGAAACCCTGGCGGCGCGGCGGCGGGTCGAAATCTTCAGCAACCTCAGTGCGGCCCAGAAAATTCAGGTGGCCCGCCACCCCCAGCGCCCCAGCACCCTCGACTACATCCAGGTGCTCACCGATGAGTGGTACGAGCTCCATGGCGACCGCCGCGGCTCCGATGACCAGGCCCTAGTCGGCGGCATCGGCCGCATCGGCGACCAGGCCGTGGTCATGCTTGGCCAGCAGAAGGGTCGAGATACCAAGGAAAATGTTGCCCGCAATTTCGGCATGGCCTCGCCCGGCGGCTACCGCAAGGCGATGCGGTTGATGGACCATGCCGATCGTTTTCGGCTGCCGATCATCAGTTTCATTGATACTCCCGGCGCCTATGCCGGAGTGCTGGCCGAAGAACTGGGCCAGGGCGAGGCGATTGCGGTCAACTTGCGAGAGATGTTCCGGCTGCGAGTGCCGATCATCGCCACGGTGATCGGCGAAGGCGGCTCTGGTGGCGCCCTCGGCATCGGTGTCGCCGACCGGCTGCTGATGTTTGAGCACAGCGTTTATACCGTGGCTAGCCCGGAAGCCTGCGCTTCCATCCTCTGGCGCGATGCCAGCAAGGCGCCGGTGGCCGCCGAGGCCCTCAAGATCACCGCCGCCGATCTCTTGCGGCTCGGCCTGATCGATGCGGTGTTACCGGAGCCTTCCGGCGGCAACCATTGGGCGCCGCTGCAGGCTGCCCAGACCCTGCGCGCCGCCCTGGTGGAGCAGTTGGCCGACCTGCAGCAGCGCAGTGAGGCGGAGCTGATCGAGCAGCGCTATGCCAAGTTCCGCCGCATGGGCCAATTCCTCGATCAAGGCGTGCTTACCGGCGTTGCCCAAGCTGGCTGACGGGGCTTCGCTCCGACCGAACATCCGGGGCAGGGGTGTGGGCCCAGGCCTGGGACGAAATCCCCAGTTGCCGGCTTCGGCTCTTAAGATTGTCTTCCAATCCCTGGCGTCCGTCCCCGGCGTCCCCCCGGTCTTGCCCGTTGCCCTGATCACTGGAGCGTCAAAAGGCATTGGCGCTGCCACTGCCCGCCTGTTCGCCCAAGCCGGTTTCGACCTGCTGCTGGTGGCACGCAACATCGAGGCCCTTGGCGCCCTAGCCGCCGACCTGTCTCCCCTGGGAGTCCGGGTTGAAACGGCTGGGATTGATTTCAGCGCTGCCGATTCGATCGCTTCGGCCCTGGCCGAGCTGCTGGATCGGGGGTTACTGCCCAGTGTGGTAATCAACAATGCCGGGGTCGCCGCAACGGCTTCCCTGGCAGAGATGCCCCTGGCGCAATGGCAATGGCTGGTTCAACTGAACCTTACCAGCGTCTTTCAGGTCTGTCAGGCGGTTTTACCTGGCCTGCGCCAAGGGTCTGGCGGTTTGATCATCAATGTGAGCAGCCACGCCGCCCGCCAGGCCTTCCCAGACTGGGGGGCCTACTGCGCCAGCAAGGCCGCCCTGGCCTCCTTCAGTCGCTGTCTGGCTCAAGAGGAACGCTCCCATGGGATCAGGGTGAGCACCCTCACCCTGGGTGCGGTCAATTCGCCCCTTTGGGACAGCGAGACCGTTCACAGTTCCTTTGATCGGCGTGCCATGCTTTCTATAGAAACTGCCGCTGAAGCCCTTCTTTACCTGGCCCAGCAGCCCGCCTCCCAAGTTGTGGAGGATCTCACCCTTATGCCGACCGCCGGCGCCCTTTGAGTCCCATCCATGACGACTACCCTGCCCACAAGCATTACGGCACGCGCTACTACCAGCTCACCTGAGATGGTTCCCTTGCCAATCAGCCTGCGCATTCGCCAGCGCCTCGATGCTGCCGGGGTGGCTTACCTGGCCAACGACAACATTGCTGAGCACCTCCAGGACGGCGACCTAGCCCAACTGGAAGTTGAGGTGGCAGGCAAGGTCCGTGAGCTGCTACGCAGCCTGGTGATTGATATCGACAACGATCACAACACCGAAGAGACCGCCGAGCGGGTTGCCCGCATGTATCTCCATGAGGTCTTCAAGGGTCGCTATCACCAGCAGCCGAAGATCGCCAGCTTCCCGAATGTTAAAAAGCTCGACGAGATCTACACCGTTGGGCCGATCACCGTTCGTTCTGCCTGCTCCCACCACTTAGTGCCGATTCTGGGCAATTGCTGGATCGGCATCAAGCCGGGTGATCGCGTGATCGGTCTTTCCAAATTTTCACGCGTTGCCGATTGGGTCTTCTCCCGCCCCCATATTCAAGAAGAGGCTGTGATGATCCTCGCCGACGAGATCGAACGCCTTTGTGAACCGGAAGGCCTGGCTATTTTGGTGAAGGCCCAGCACTACTGCATGAAGTGGAGGGGGGTGAAAGAGCCCCAGACCAGCATGGTGAATTCGGTGATGAGGGGTGATTTCCGCCACGATCCAAGCCTCAAACAGGAATTTTTTGAACTAGTCAAACAGCAAGAATCCATGCTCTATTGAGAAAGGGCTGGCTAAGCCCGATCGAAGACCAAATTGGACTTCATCTCTTTGCCTTGAGGCTTCCAAGCTGAAGCTAGATCTTGATCAAATTTTTGGGTAGTTTTGGAGTTGGAATTCGTTTCCAACTTCTGGATATCTTTTTTGGGAGTACGATATTTTGTGGAAACTTTAGCCAAGGTACGAGCTCAATTCTGTGTTGAGACGAATTGCCTGGACCTGCTCACTGGGCCCAGGCTGTAGAGATACGACTGTCTATTGGGCTGCTGCGCGAATCGGCCCGATTGCAGCCGATGACACCCGCTTCACAGTGCCGTTCTGATTGACCACGGCCACCACCATCACCTGCTGGCCGATATCAACAGAGGCAGGCACATAGGTCGTGCCATTGGCGGTTTCGATCAACACCCAGCTTCGTTGGCCTGGGGCCAGGCGATACCAGTGGTAATTGGCTTGGGGTACGGCTATGGCGGCGTCAAACTGGGCCGTGGCGACCAGCAGCTGGCCTGCTTCCGCCTTGCCATTGAGCACCAGCTGCTGCAGCCCGTTGATCTGTTGCTGCACAACTCCTTCCTGCTGGATGTCGTTGGAGATCTCTTGGCGCATGATCTGGATCTGTTGCTGGGGGTCGGCGGTGACCCCGGGCACACATTGCAGGCTCGCCCCCACCAGTTGACAGCCCACCAAGTCCTGGCTCCGCCCGGCCGTGATCGGGCCAAGTAGGCCCGTTGCCAGCAGCAGCGCCCCGAGGTGCACAGAACGGAAGCGGGCCATGGGCAGGGGATGCGAATGTCTGAATCCTGCCAGCCGGCTGAAGCGGGCCGTTGACTGCTCCTGCAGCCCGGCTACTCCTGGCGGCAGGCCTCCACGGCCCTCACCAGCTCCGCGACGCGATTGAGGTTCTTGTCGCCGGGAGCGCGCTCCACGGCACTGGAGGCGTCGAGTCCATCGGGTTGGATCCGCTCCCAAATCGTTGCTACCCGTTCCGGGGCGATGCCGCCCGCCAGCCACCAGGGCAGGCCTGGTCTGAAGCCGGCGAGCCGCTCAATTGGGATCGCCTGGCCGGTGCCGCCCAGCTGGTCTGGCACCCAGGCATCAAGCAGTAGTCCATCGACAACCCCCTCGAAGGCTCGGGCCCGCTCCAGGTCGGCGGCCGTGCGGATGCGCAGGGCCTTCCAGAGGGGCAGGCCGAGGCGCTGCCTGAGTTCAGCGCAGCGTTGTGGTGATTCCTGGCCATGGAGCTGTACCACCTGATGACCGCGGCCCTCCCCTAGACAGTCGAGCTCGTCATCGAGCGGATCGGCCACCACCAGCACCCCTTGGCAGGCCGGATTGGCGGCGGCCATGGCGGCAAACAGGGCCGGCCTTTGCGCCGGAGCCAGCCAGCGTGGCGACCGGGTCACGGCGATCACGCCCAGGGCCTGCACCCCGAGGGCCGCCACAGCAGCGGCCTGGTCGTTCTGGCGCAGACCGCAAATCTTCAGCCAGGGTCGCGGCGCCTGGGGCGCCTGGGGTGGATTGGGCGGTTCGGGGAGCTGGTTGGGCGCCGGACTTGCGGGCTGGCCAGGGGCCGGTGGCTGATTGGACACAGGTACTGCTGCACCAGAGCTAGCTGGCAGGGTCCTAGGCAAGCCTTTCTAGGATCCTGGCAACGGGGCATTGGGTGTGGGTGAAGGCTTTCAGCTCTTAAGGATCCGGGGCATCCCCCTGCGCATCCATCCCAGCTGGTTTGTGATCCTGGCCTTGGCCACCCTGGCCTTCCAGCAGCAGTACAGCCAGGAGCTTCTCGGGCCCGGAGCGCCTGGAGCTGGGTTACTCACCTGGCTGCTGGCCCTGGCCACGGCGTTGCTGTTGTTTGTCTCGGTGTTACTGCATGAGCTCGGCCATTCAATGGCCGCGCTTGCCCAGGGCGTCAAGGTCCGCAGCATCACCCTGTTCCTGCTGGGTGGGGTGGCGAACATCGAGCGGGAATCAACCACCGCTCGGGGGGCCCTGATCGTGGCGGCGGCAGGCCCCCTGGTGAGCCTGCTGCTGGCGGCCGCTCTGTTGGGCAGCAGCCATGGCGCCGCCCACCTCTCGCCGCCCCTAGGCGCCCTGGTCAGCCAGCTGGGGAAGCTCAATCTTGTTCTCGGTCTGTTCAATCTGTTGCCGGGCCTGCCGCTTGATGGCGGCCTGATCCTTAAGGCACTGGTCTGGCAATGGACCGGCAGCCAGAGCCGCGGCGTCCAGGTGGCCACCGCCAGCGGCCGGATGCTGTCCTGGCTGGCCCTTGGCCTGGGCACCGTGCTGTTTCTGCGCAGCGGCAGCATCGGCGGCCTGTGGTTGATGGTGCTGGGCTGGTTTGGCCTCGGGGCCGTCCGCAACCAAACCCAGTCCCAGATCCTGATCGAGGCCCTACGCAGCCTGAAGGTGCGCGATGGGGCCCGGCGCCGTTTCCGGGTGCTGGAGTCGACCAACAGCCTGCGGCAACTCAGTCGCCTGCGGCTCTCCGATCCCGAGGGCCTGGCCGATTGGTTACTGGTTTGTGACGGGGGCCGCTGGCGCGGCGTCATCGACGACGCCCCCTTGCAGAGCTTGCCGGTGCAGCGCTGGGATCAGGAGCGGATTGGCGACCATTTGCGTCCCCTGGCGGATCTGCCTGCAATTCGCGACGATGCCCCCCTCTGGCAGGCCGTCTTGCAACTGGAAACGGCCACCCCAGCTCGCTTGCTGGTGCTCAGTCCGGCCGGCTTGCCCTGCGGCACGATCGAACGGCCGGAACTGGCCGAGGCCGTGCTGGCCAAGCTGGGGGTGCGCCTCCCCGCGTCACTGCTGGAAAACGCTCGCCGCCAGGGCACCTATCCCCTTGGCTTGAGCCTGGCTGCCGTGGCCCGGACCGTGGCGGCTACAGCCAATCCAGCTGAATCGCAGTCCAAGGGTTGAACGGGGCCCCTGATCGCCTCGCTGGCGTTCAGGGCTCAACAGCAGGGGGGGGCATCTCCGGCGCGGTACTGGTGGGCCTGAGCTGTGGCTGTCTAGCTAGATCCTGTTTACCCAGCTTTTGCCTGCCCAGCTTCTGCCTGTCCAGCCCAGGCCTGCTCAACAAAGGGCTGGCTGGCGATCCGCGCCTGCAACTCAGCCTTTTCAATGGGATCGAGGGGCCGTTCCTGCAAGGGGCCGCCGCAGAGATCGGCTTCCGCCGCCCGGCGCAGCCGCGCCACCAGATCGGCGCCGGCCTCGGGCAGGGCTGGCAGCTCTGGCGGAGGCTCACCGAACAGCTGGCCCCAGAGCGCCTTGGGGGGATCGATCAACAGGCTGCCATGTTGCAACAGGACCCCATGGCGCCAGAGCTGGGCGCTGCCGATCCGTTTGGCGCCGTTTGTATGGATTAGATCGGCGGGGCTGGACTGGGCGAAACAACTGGCGGCCTGTCCCGACGGCAGCCGTTTGCCAAAGCTCAGGGGCAGGTTCAGTTCGGCGAAGGCCCGCTGCAGCCAGCGGCAATGGTGGCGGTAGGACTGGCGGCGATCGCCGCTGGGCTGGGGCTGAATCAGGGCGTAGGTGAGGCTGCCGCCATGGAGCACCGCCCGGCCACCGCTGGGGCGCCGCACTAGCCCGATCAGGCCCTGCTGCGAGAGGGACAGCCAGTGGCTGGGCAGATGGCGTTGGTGATAGCCAAGGGAGAGCCAGGGCCCTGACCAGCTGTACAGCCGCAGGCAGGCCTGGGGGGCGCTGGCGGCCACGGCTTGGTCGAGCAGGAGCCCGTCGAGGGCCATCTGGAGGGGGCCGCTGCCCACCAGGGGGGGGATCCAGCGCCAAGGGCTGGTCACGGCGGGGTGGAGATGGACCACTGGTGCATGGGGGATGCTTGGGGCTGTCTCAGCTGCAGGCAATGCCCGCGATGGCTTGGGAGCTGCTCCCACTTGTGCCCTTGGGCATCATTGCCGGGCTGCTGGCCGGGCTGCTCGGCATCGGCGGCGGGCTGGTGTTTTCGCCCCTGTTGCTGGCCATGGGCCTGCCCCCCCACCAGGCCTTGGCCACCAGCACCCTGGCGATCCTGCCGACCACCTTTGCCGGCAGCTGGACCCATCTGCGCAATGGCACCCTGCCGCTGCGTGCCGCCGGGGCGATCGGCTTGGGTGCCCTGGCTGGCGGCTTGCTGTTCAGCCATTTGGGTGGATTCCTGGCGGGTTGGTTGCTGCTCGGACTGCAGGCCGTGATGTACCTGGCCCTGAGCCTGGTGATCGAGCCGCGCAGCCCCCTGCCTGGTCAGGACAGCAGGCTGCCACCCCTGCCCCTCGGGCCTCTCGCCCTAGTGGGGCTGGTGGCGGGCTGCGCCAGCGGCATGCTCGGGGTCGGCGGCGGCCTGGTGATGGTGCCGCTGATGGTGCGGGGCCTGGCGGTTCGGGTCTACACGGCGATCCGGTTGAGCACCCTGGCCGTGTTTGCCTCTGCAGCCGTGTCATCGGCCACCTTCCTGGCCGATGGTCGCGGCAACCTGATCATCGCCCTGGTGCTGGGGCTCAGCGCCGGCCTAGGGGCCCGTTGGTCGGCCCAGCGACTGCAACGGGTCAGCGAGGCCCGGTTGGTGTGGTTGCTGCGGCTGTTCTGCTTGCTTTTGGCGATCGATGCCGGGCGGCGCGCCATTGGCCTTGTGCTGTTTCCCTTGGCCGGCTCAGGAGCCTGCTCGTGGCTGCGGGGCTTGCTTGCCGGGCCGATTGGCCAGGCCTGCCTTTGAGACTGATCAGCCAGGACACTTAGGGAGCCGATCGGCCAGAGCGCTGGGTCAGGTCCGTTTGCCAATCCTTGGGTTGGGGCGCAGGCGCCGTTTTCAGTCCAAGGCCGTCCAGAACTGGGGATCGAGCTCGTAGCCGAGCACGGTGGCCATGGCGGTGAGTTGGCCGCGGCAGGCCAACCCATGGGTCCGGCTCCAGTCCTCCAGCAGGAACAGGCGATGGGTGATCCAGAGCTCCAGGCTGGCCGGGGCAAAGCGGATGCCCTCGTTGCGGCTGAAACTGTGGGGCAGCTGCATGGCCACATGGCGGCAAAGCTGGCCGCCACTGCGCTCCAGCAGCAGGGTCAACCCGGGATGGAGGGCGTCGGCCCGCAGGCTCCAGAGCCGCAGTTCGGCAATCTCCGACTGCTCGCGGGGATCCTCCGGGGCCTGGGGCCAATCAAAGCTGAGGCTCAGCTGACCGCTGTGGCCCAGTAGCTCGGCTGGGGCCAGCTCCAGCCAGGGCCGCAACGGAGAGAGATCCAACTGGCGCACCTGCTCTGCCGTGATCACCACCGGCTGCGTCGAGATCCCATCCGAAGCTTGGGGGTGGGTTGGCACTGGGTTTGGGGACAAGGCGAACAGGCCAGGGGCGTGGTGCCAGCGTTGCCCGCCGGGTCCCCAGGGGTCAAGAGCTGTGACAGCAAGGGGCAGAGCGGTGGCCGAATCGGTCCTTGGGACAAACAATGGATGCGACCAATTTGCTGGATGCCGTCCATGGCCCATACCCTCACCCTCGCCGAAGTGGCGATTGCCCTGGTGGTTGCCGCCCATGCCGGCGTCTTGGCCGTGCGCCTGGCGGTGACCCTGCATCAGTCCTGAATCCCCTTGGCAGGGACCGATAGACCTGCTAAAAGCAGGACAACTCCTCCCGTTTGAGCCTTGAGCAACCGCCGGCCAGTCCGATCAGCCCTGGGGAGTTCCGCTGCCAACAGCCCTGCCAAGGGGGGCTCCCAGGGGCCTGGCTCCCGGCGCTCGCGGCCTGCCCGCCAGGACGGCAGTCCAAAGAAAGGCGATTCCTCGCTTGCTAGCGCCAAGCCGGCGGCTCGTTCCCTTGCCAGATTGTTTGCCCTGCCTCGGTTGGGGGTCGCCAAGACCCCTTTTGGGGTTACTCAGGTCCCGTTTTTGGCAACGGCCTCCGAGGAGTCGGCAGCGGGCAACCGGATCCTGCCGTTGGTCCATCCTTCCAGCGATCAGCAGGAGAAGATTTGTAGTGCCATTGGCTTGAGCCTCAAGGTGGGGTTGTCTTTGGTAGCGGCTGTGAGCTTGGTACGGCTGGCTGGGGCCTACCAGGAACGGCTCGATCGCAATGGCGAAATCACTGCAATTTTGGCGATTGAGCAGGCCAAGCTCAACAAAGCTGAGGATCATTTCGATCGCCTGTTTGCCACCGGCGGAGAGCAGCGCCTGATCCGGGAACAGGATCAGTGGATCGCCCCGGATCGGCTGCGGATTGTCTGGGAGCGCTCAGACGGATTGCCAACTGTTGAGTCTCCCGGCGCCAAAGCCAACAAAGTCTTGCCCCATCCCTAGGTTGGTTGGCGTTCAGCGCCAGGCTCCATAGTGACCGCCCAGCAACCCGCCGCCGGCGAGGTCTCCCCAAGGGAACAGTCCTCGAGTGAACTCTCCGCCAGTGAGACCACTGCCCTTCCGCTAGCGGGTTCAGCCAGGGGTACCGCCGGCACGGTCCTGATCACTGGCACCACGTCCGGGGTTGGCCTCCACGCGCTCAAAAGTCTGGTGGATCGGGGCTGGACCGTGGTGACGGCCAACCGAGACCCGGTACGGGCTGCGGCCGCCGCCGATTCCCTGGCGATTGATTCGGCCCGGGTGCACCACCTGCGCATCGATATTGGCGATCTCGACAGTGTGCGGGTGGGGGTGGAAACCCTGGTGCCCTCCTTGGGCCTGCCCCTTGATGTCCTAGTGATCAATGCCGCTATTTATCAGCCCCGCTTGAAGCAACCGCAGTGGTCGCCCCAGGGCTATGAGCTCTCGATGGCCACGAACCATCTCGGCCATTTTCTTTTGATCCAATTGCTGCTGCAGGATCTCAAGCGTTCTAGCCATCCTTCGCGGCGGGTGGTGATCATGGGCACTGTGACCGCCAACTCCAAGGAGTTGGGCGGAAAGATTCCAATCCCGGCGCCCGCCGATCTGGGCGATCTCTCCGGTTTCAAGGCGGGCTTCAAGGCGCCGATCGCCATGGCCAGTGGCAAGAGCTTCAAGCCAGGCAAGGCCTACAAGGACAGCAAGCTCTGCAACATGATCACGACCCAGGAGCTGCATCGGCGCCTGCACACGTCCACCGGCATCGTCTTCAGTTCGCTCTATCCCGGTTGCGTGGCGGATTCGCCCCTGTTTCGCCATACCCCGCCTGCCTTCCAGACCATTTTCCCCTGGTTCCAAAAGAACATCACCGGTGGTTATGTGAGCCAGGCCCTGGCCGGCGAGCGCTTGGCCCAGGTGGTTGCTGATCCGGCCTTCTCTGTTTCAGGCGTGCACTGGAGCTGGGGCAACCGCCAGAAAAAAGATGGCAAGCAGTTCGGCCAGGAGCTGTCTGACAAGGCCAGCCATCCCGCCACCGCTGAAGCGATGTGGACGACCTCCCTGCAGTTGGTGGGGCTGGCCTGAGCGACTGGTGTTCGGCGAGTCCGTGAGCTGCCGGTAGTGCAGCCGGCCCAATTTGCTGGAGTCTTTGCTTCGCATTGGCCTCAGGGCGCAGCTGCTAGGGCCAGCGACCGCTGCCATGGTGAGTGGAGTGTTGTTGTTGTGGATGTTGGAACCATGGCTGCTATCCGGCACTCGGGCCTGGGGGCCCGGACTGTTCGATTCCCTCTTGTGGCTGTGGTTGCGGGGGGGCTGATCGGGCTGGGCTGCATCGTCCCTGGCGCCCAGGCCCAGGGCCTGGCTCGATCGGCCAATGGTCCTGTCGTCCCTGGCCCTGAAGCGGGGTCAGGGCTGAGGGCCCCCTGTCCCATGGGCATGGGGCTCTCGGATCAGCGTTTCATTGCAGCCATGATCCCCCACCATCAGGGGGCCATCGCCATGGCAGAGCTGGCTTTGCGCAAGTCACGCCGCCCGGAGATCCGGGACCTGTTCCAGCGGATTAAAACCAGCCAGAGCCAGGAGATCAGCCAGATGCGGGAGTGGTATCGGCAGTGGTACGGCGGCCCGATACCACCCCTGGGCGCCTACGGCCATGGGCCGATGGGCATGGGTGGATCAGGGATGGGTATGGGCATGGGTGCAGCCTCGATGCAAGCGGCGGATCTAACCGCCCTCAGCCAGGCCAAGGATTTTGACCGGGCCTTCATCACCGCGATGATCTCCCACCACCGCATCGGCGTAATGATGGCGGCGATGGCCCAGATCCACGCCCGCCATCCCCAGCTGCTGGAGCTAGAGCAGGCGATGGTGCGGGTGCAAGGGAGTGAGATCAAGCAAATGGAGGCATGGTCGCGCCAGTGGTTTGGCACTCCCTGATAGATAGCCAACCTGGGAAACCTTGCCCCTGCGTTGATTGGGCTCCGGGCTGAAGACTGGCGCCAGTCCAACCGGGCCTGATCTCATGGGAGGTCTCAGATGACGTCCCAACTGAAGTCCCAACTGAGTTCACAGAAACGGCATCCCTCGGGGCCTTTGCCATGCCCATGGCATGGCAAAGGATTTGTTGGGGATGGCTTGGGGAAAAGTACGGCGGCTCCTCTCAATAAGGTGCACGCCAATGTCCAGTCATAAACTGCAGCTGGGAACCCTATCGATTAGGGTTGCGCCTGAGGGCCCCCATTAATGAATTGCTGATGGAACAGGAAACTTACACGTATATGATTGTGTTTGGCGGTTTGTTGTTGCTTTCGCTGTTGCTTGAGGGCATCGCCGAAAAGCTCAAGCTACCGGGCATGCTGCTGGTCTTAATCCTGGGGCTGCTATTTCCAGATTTCCTGGGTGACAATCAAACCCTGATCAATCTAGATCAAGCCCAGGGAATTTCCAGCCTTGGACTTGTTGTGATCCTTTTTTATGGTGGCATGACAAGCCGTTGGGAGGTAATGCGCCAAGTGATCTGGCCGGGGCTGCGGATGGCCACCTTGGGCTGCCTGATCACAGCGGGAACGGTGACAGGCCTGATCTATGGCCTCTCCCATCTCAATTTGAATAGCCATCTGCAACCCATTCTGGTCGGCTTGACAGGGCACCGGATTGTGGCTGATTTGCCCCTAGCCCTGTTTATCGGCGCAATGCTCTGCAGTACGGATGCCACGGCGGTCCTAGCGCTGTTGCGTCCGATTGCCAATAAAATCCCGGGCCAACTCCTTAATTTAATTGAATGTGAATCCGGCTTTAATGATCCGGTTGCTGTGATTCTCGCTGGCGTGGCCCTAGCCCTGGCAAAAGGTCAGCTGGAAGACCCCCTAAATTTGTTACGCGATGTCGGGCTTGAGTTTTTAGTCGGTGCTGTGGTCGGCTGGGCCGGGGCCCTAGTCGGTGCCCGGATTCTCTGCCGTGATAATTACTCGAAGCATGGAGCTGGCGGCGAAGCAGTCAGTATTGCCCTGTTGATGCTCACCTCGGCCACGGCCTTCCATCTCGGTGGCAGTCCTCTGTTGTGTGCCTATGTGATGGGATGTGTGCTGGGCAATTCCAGTAAGGTTGATGTCGAGATCATTGCATCTGACTTTTCTGTTTTCAATCGGGCCAGTGAGTTTGTTGTATTAATCTGTCTTGGTCTAGTGGTCTTCCCGGCCAACGTCTGGGTGATCAAGGGCTATGCCTTGCTGGTATTTGTCATCACCATGGTGGGCCGCCTAGGCATGACGTTTATCACCTTGCATCGTGCCAAGTTTTCCGCCCCTGAGAAACTGTTCTCCACCTTTGCGGGCCTGCGCGGTGCGGTGCCGATTGCCATTGCCCTGCAGGCGGCAGCCAGTCCAGTGGCCTGGGGTCCCTTGATGCCGGCGTTCGCCTTAGGGGTTGTGATGTATGGCCTGGTGTTTCAGGGTTATTTCCTGCCAGCGGCTGCAGACCTGCTGGCCAGAACCCAAAAACCAGCTGAGCCCGAGATTGCCCTAGGGGGATGAATGAATGGTCCGCTTTGGGGTCAGGGCTTACGACGCCGATCCGTGGGCCGGGGCTTGAGCCGCTCGCTGGGATCTTGCCTGGGTAAGGGTTTCGATCCAGCGGCGGGTTCGTCGAGGGGATCGAGATGGAGCAGATCCTGGAAGTCGGCATAGAGCTGCACTTCCCCATCGCTGGTCGGTTGCAGGGCCTTGCCCCTTGCCAAGCCCCGTTGGGCCAGGATCTGGTTGGCCTGGGGCCGGCGCCGCTCCCCTGCGGCGGGCTGGCCGGGTCGAGGCTGCGGGCCACGGCCAGCCGAGTTGCGGGTTGCTTGGCCCAGGCCGGCTTGAGGGCCGGCCTGGGCCTCGATGGGGGGCTTGGACAGATGCTGCTGTTCTGCCTGGCGTAGGCGATCGAGCAGGTGAGCTGGCACGCTGCCATCGGAGCTAACCGTGATCAGCTCCCGGAACAGAGCTTCGGGATCGGTTTCGGTTTCAACTCGGTGGCGTTGCTCGCTAGCCCGCTTCGGCTGCTGGGCCGGGGCCTGCGCCGCAGGCAAGGGTTTGGGCAGGGTGCGGCCCAGTTCCTGGAGCCGCTCCAGGCTGCGGGGATCAAAGGCCATTTCAGCTGCAGCCCAGGCTGGCGCGGGTGGAGACACCGGTCACAGGATTGGTGCCACTGGCGATGGCGCAGAGGGCCTTCAAGGCATCCGCCCGCAGGGGCACATTGCTGAAATCGGCGCCCTCGATGTTGACGCCGCGAAACTTGGTGTTGAAGGCAAAGGCATCCACCAAAACGGCATTGGTGAGGTTGGTGCCCTCAAAAACGGCGGAATCGAGGGTGGCGTCTCGCAGGTCCGTATCGGCCATATCGGCGTCCTGCAACTTGGCGCCAAACAGCCTGGCGCCGCGGAGATCAGCGCCATGAAAGTTGGCCTCGCGCAGGTTGGTGAGGTTGAACGTCACTCCACGCAAGTCAGCTCCAGCGAAATCAGCGCCAATCAGGGACTGTTTGGCGTAGTCCATGGCGGCCAGGGCCGGTCCAGCGGCCAGGAGTAGGAGCGACAGGACTCCAGCCAAAGCCAGAACCGGACTCCAGCCCAGGCGGCTCAAGGGCCCTCTTAGGAGCTGCGGCAGCTGGCGAAACATGGCGGCACCGGGAGTTTGTGAAGCCTAGGCAGCATCGCCATCGCTACGCCAGGGGCTGGCGGGGCCCGCATTGGGAATCCTGGACCCGTTGGAGGAGCCGATGGCACGCACCACACAGCAACGCCAGGGCGGCTGGGCTGAACAGCGGGCCCTGCGGCTGCTGCTCGGCCGCGGCTGGAGCCTGGTGGCGCGCAACTGGTCCTGCCGCTGGGGCGAGCTGGATCTGCTGGTGGCCAAGGACAGCCGCCTGCTGCTGGTGGAGGTCAAGGGCCGCGCCCAAGTGGGCCTGGACCAGGCGGGCGTGGCGGCCCTCGATGGGCGCAAACGACGGCGCGTCAGTCGCGCCTGGAGCTGCTGGCTCGCTGATCATCCCGACTGGCAGCACTGCAGCGTTGAGCTGGTCTGCGCCCTAGTGCCCCTGCCACCGCTCAAGGGGCCGGTGCGCTGGGTGCGTTGGGGTTAGGGGGGCTGGGATTAGTCCCGTTTGTGCCAGCCAACGTGTTGTGCCCGCCTAGGGCGTTGCCGCTGGCTGGGGCGCCGTGGCGGGCGGGGCCTAGCTGTAGGTCACGGTGCAGATGTAGCGGGTACTGCCTCCACGCAGATCCACCTCCTGGCAACTACTGCCGGTGACCGTGGCTCCTTGGGGGATCTGGCTGGTGGCCCGTTGAATCGCGTTGGTCCGGTCCCAGATCGATTCGGCCGTTACCGAGCCAGCCTGGGCCGAAGCCTGGCTGGCCAGGAGCAGGCCCGCCGCCAGCAGCAGCCCACGCCCCCGGAGAAGGAACCTCCCGCCGAGAAGAAACCGCCCGCTGAGGCGGCCCTGGCCAGACCGAGCCAGGCTTCCTTGCAACGGCGATAGTCCCTGGCTCAAGGTGGGCCCCAGTGTCTGGCTTTGGCACCGGGTCTGGCTCTGGGTTTGGAGCTGGGTTTGTCTGTCGAACTGGGAGGGGATCTGGGTCCTGGGCTGGTGCTGATCGCTGGCCATGGCGACGGGGATCACGACACCCTGTCTATGGCCGGACCCCAGGCGGGGCAATCTGGGAGCCAGCCTGCCCCCGAGACCTCCCGCCATGACCTTCGCGGCCCACCACGCCCGCAAGCGCTTTGGCCAGCATTGGCTAATCGATGATTCCGTGCTGGATCGGATCGTGGCCGCCGCCGAACTCACCGGCGCGGACCAGGTGTTGGAGGTGGGACCGGGCCGGGGTGCCCTGACTGAGCGGCTGCTGGCCTCCCCGGCTGCATCTGTTGCGGCAGTGGAGCTCGACCGGGACCTGGTGGCGGGCTTGCAGGAGCGTTTCGGCGCTGATTCCCGCTTCAGCCTGCTTCAAGGCGATGTGCTGGCGGTGCCCCTGCCCGTCGCCGGCAAGGTAGTCGCCAACATCCCGTACAACATCACAGGCCCCTTGCTGGAGCGCCTGGTGGGGCGCCTGGACCGGCCGGTGGAGCCGGCTTACCAGCGGTTGGTGCTGCTGGTGCAACAAGAGGTGGGGGAGCGCATCCGTGCCAAGCCCGGCAGCAGCGCCTTTTCGGCCCTGAGTGTGCGCATGCAGCTGCTGGCCCGTTGCGCCTCAGTCTGCCCAGTACCGCCCCGCTGTTTCCAGCCGCCGCCGAAGGTGCAATCGGAGGTGGTGCGGCTCGATCCCCTGCCCGCTGCCGAGCGGCTGGCTCCGGACCTGGCCCGCACGGTGGAGCAGTTGTTGCGGCGCTGCTTTGCCTCCCGCCGCAAAATGCTGCGCAACACCCTCTCTGGCCTCCTGGGGGAGCCGGAGCTGCAGGCCCTGGCCGCCGCTGCTGGCGTGGAGCTGCAGCAGCGGCCCCAGGAGATCGCTCCGGCCCAGTGGGTGGAGTTGGCGGCCGGCTTGAATCAGCGTCTGGGGAGCCAACCCCCTTCTCCTGCCTGAGCCATGCCTGAACTCACCGTGTTGGCCCCGGCCAAGATCAACCTGCACCTGGAGGTGCTTGGCCTGCGCGCCGATGGTTACCACGAGCTGGCGATGGTGATGCAGAGCCTCGATCTGGCCGACACCTTGGTGTTCAACCCCACCGCCGATGGCCAGATCAGCCTCAGCTGTGACAACGCAGACCTGCCCACGGACGGATCCAACCTGATCGTTCGTGCGGCTGAGCTCCTGCGGGCCCGCTCAGGCCTACCTGAGTTGGGCGCTCGCATCGATCTGCAGAAGCGCATTCCCATCGGGGCGGGTCTGGCGGGGGGCTCCAGCGATGGCGCCGCCGCCTTGGTGGGTCTTAATGCCCTCTGGGGCTGTGGCTTCTCTGCGGCGGAATTGCTGGCCATGGCTGCGGCCCTGGGCTCGGACATGCCCTTCTGCTTGGAGGGCGGCAGCCAGCTTTGTTTCGGCCGCGGAGAACGGCTTGAACCCCTAGCGCTGGCCCAGCCCCCAGGTCTAGGGGTGTTGCTGATCAAGCATCCCCAGGCAAGTGTTTCCACCCCTTGGGCCTACGGCCGCTGCCGCGAGATGCGCGGCGACTTCTATCTGGAGCACGAAGCTGATTTCGCCCAGCGCCGCGATGCCCTGCGCCACAGCCCCCTGCTGGCAGCCATGGCCGGCAAGGCTCCCCTGCCACGCCTGCGCAACGACCTGCAGGCGGTGGTGGAACCGGAGGTGGAGAGCGTGCGCCAGGGCTTGGCCCTGCTGCGCGGCCTCGATGGTGCCCTGGCTGTGGCCATGAGTGGCTCCGGACCCAGCCTGTTTGCCCTCTTCAGCGACCTGGCTGGGGCCACAGCAGCGCAGGCGGCCCTGGTGGGCCCCCTGGCGGCAGCGGGCTTTGAATCCTGGTGCTGCCGCTGTACCGGCTCAGGTGCCACCCTTGGTCCAGCTGCGGCCCCGTTGTGAGTGTCGCCCCATCCAGGCCGATGACAGAGAGCGCCCTTCCAGCCCCATTGTCCGTCCATCCAGGGGATGGGGAACTCCATCCTGATGGCCCCTCAGGGCAGGCTGAGCCAAGTCTGGCGGCGCCAACAGCCCTGGAGACGGCCAGCCCAGAGCCAGCCAGTCGGGAGCCAGCCATCAACGAGCCCACCGCCCGGGGGGCAACGGTCCCCATGCCGATGACCAAGCCGGTCAGCAAGGCGTTGAGCAAGCCGGGTAGCGCCCAGACCGACACCCCCAGTGGCGCACCGTCCGGCCCGAGCCCCAAGCCCCCCTTCGTTTACCTCTCGGGTGCGCTCACCAGCGCCCTGATGGCCTGGCTGTGCCTGCTGTTCTCCCAGCGGGTGGTGCTTCACTTCAGCCTGCATCCGCCCCATTACTCGGCCCGGATGGCCCAGTCGATCGCCACGGCCCTCAAGACCCTGATTGTCGGCATGGGTTTCCTGTCCACCTTTTCCTGCGCCTTTGTCGCCCTGGGCCTGTTTCTGGTGTTCATCCGCAGTCTGAGCCGGGCCAAGGCTCCAGAGGCTTCCTAGCCTCGATCGAAGCAATTCCCTTCTCCGGCTGCCATGACCGTCCACGACCTGGAGCTGCTAGTGCTGCTGCTCTCCCCCGGGATGCTGCTGTCGGTGCTGCTGCTCGCCACCTTCGCCGCCGGCGGCTGACCACTGGTGAGTGGCCGATCGACCCGCTTGCCAGGTTGGGCTTGAGATAGGTTGGCCGCTCCCCCCGGCAGCGGCCGGGACCGCAACCCCGCCGTGGCAGAGACGCTTCTCTTCAACGCCTTGCGCGAAGCCATCGACGAAGAGATGGCTCGCGATCCCTACGTCTGCGTCATGGGTGAGGACGTCGGCCAGTACGGCGGCTCCTACAAGGTCACCAAGGATCTCTACGAGAAATATGGCGAGCTGCGGGTGCTCGATACCCCGATTGCCGAGAACGGTTTCACCGGCATGGCGGTGGGAGCGGCGATGACCGGCCTAAGGCCGATCGTGGAAGGCATGAACATGGGCTTCCTGCTGCTCGCCTTCAACCAGATCTCCAACAACATGGGGATGCTGCGCTATACCAGCGGCGGCAATTACACGATCCCCACGGTGGTGCGCGGTCCAGGGGGCGTGGGCCGCCAGCTGGGCGCTGAACACAGCCAGCGGCTCGAGGCTTATTTCCACGCCGTGCCCGGCATCAAGATCGTCGCAGTGAGCACCCCTACGAACGCCAAGGGGCTGATGAAGGCGGCAATCCGCGATAACAATCCGGTGCTGTTCTTTGAACATGTATTGCTTTACAATCTCAGCGAAGAAATTCCCGCCGGCGATTATATTTGCGCCCTAGATCAAGCTGATGTGGTGCGCGAAGGTAAGGATGTGACGATCCTCACCTATTCGCGCATGCGTCACCACTGCCTCAAGGCGGTTGAGCAGCTCGAAAAGGAGGGCGTGGATGTGGAGCTTATTGACTTGATAAGTCTTAAGCCCTTTGATATGGAGACGATTGCCCGCTCGATCCGCAAGACCCACAAGGTGGTGGTGGTCGAGGAATGCATGAAGACGGGCGGCATCGGCGCCGAGCTGATCGCCCTGATCACCGAGCATTGTTTCGACGACCTCGAAGCGCGGCCGATCCGGCTATCCAGCCAGGACATTCCTACTCCGTACAACGGCACCCTGGAAAACCTCACGATCATCCAGCCCCACCAGATCGTGGCGGCAGCCAAGCAGCTCAAGGCTGGCCAACTCTGATATGGCACGTCAACAGGGGTGGTTCGCCCTGATCCTGGCCCTGGCGATCGCCGCCGGCGCCCTGCTTGCCAGTTTCCCCTTGCAGCTAGGACTTGACCTGCGCGGCGGCAGCCAGCTCACCCTGCAAGTGTTGCCCAGCGGCCGGATCAAGACCGTGGAGAAAGAGCAGCTCGAAGCAGTCAAAGATGTGCTCGAGCGCCGTATCAATGGCTTGGGCGTGGCCGAATCCACCCTCCAGACCGTCGGCAATGACGAACTGGTGCTTCAACTCCCTGGCGAACAGGACCCTAGTCGCGCCGCCAAGGTGCTTGGCACCACTGCCCTACTTGAGTTCCGGGTGCAGAAGTCCGGCACTGAAGCGGAAATGCAGGGCCTGCTCAAGCTCAAGCGCCAAGTGGATGCGGTCCTCGGCCTGCGCAAGGCCAAGGCCGCAGCGGCTGCCGAAGCCACTCCCGAAAAGCCCCCCGAGCCCCAGCCCAGTCTTTCGGCCGAAGATCTGGCCAAGGCCCTCACCTCCTTAGGCCTGACCGTGCCCCCCGGCGCTTCAGAAACCGACCAGCTTGAACTGCTGCTCAAGGAGGTCAACCGCCGGGTGGTCGCCCTATTTGACTCTTCCAATCTCACGGGTAAGGATCTGGTCAGTGCCGGCCGCCAGCAGGGCCCAAGCGGTAACGGCTGGGATGTGACCCTGGCCTTCAACCGTGAGGGCGGCGAAAAGTTTGCCACCCTCACCCAATCAATCGCCGGAACGGGCCGGTTGCTGGGGATTGTGCTGGATGGTCGCTCGATCAGTGAGGCCAGCGTCGGGCCGGAATTCAAGGCCGCTGGCATCGCCGGTGGCTCCGCCAGCATCAGCGGCCGCTTTACCGCTGATGAGGCCCGGGACCTGGAAGTGCAGCTGCGCGGCGGCTCCCTGCCCTTGCCTGTGAAGGTGATTGAGGTGCGCAGCATCGGCCCCTCTCTCGGGGCTGAGAATGTGCGCACCTCCCTGCTGGCTGCCCTCTCCGGACTGGCCCTGGTCGCTGTGTTCATGGTGGTGATGTACAGGCTGCCGGGGGTTATTTCCGTGCTCGCCCTAGCCCTCTATTCGCTCTTCAACCTGGGCATTTATGCCCTGATTCCGGTGACCCTGAGCTTGCCTGGGATCGCAGGCTTCATTCTCTCGATCGGCATGGCAGTCGATGCCAATGTGCTGATCTTTGAGCGGATCAAGGAGGAGCTGCGCTCCGGCAATACCTTGATTCGTTCAATTGATACGGGCTTTGCCCTGGCCTTTTCCTCGATCCTCGATGGCCATGTCACCGGCCTGATCAGCTGTATTGCCTTGTTTGCCCTAGGTACTGGCCTGGTTAAGGGTTTTGCCGTGACCCTGGCGATCGGTCTGTTGCTCAGCCTGTTCACCGCCCTGACCTGCACCAGGGCCTTGCTGCGCTTGCTGATGGGCTACCCGGCCCTGCGCCGCAGTACCTACTTTCTGCCGTTAGCCCAGTTACCGCCGGCGTCCAGCTGAACCCTTCCCAGCCTCTTGATCGCGACCTGAGATCCGCCCTGTGACCGTGAGCCTTTCCCCCAAGTTCCGCATCAGCCAGCACCGGCGAATCGCCTGGTGGGGCTCGGGCCTTGCCTGTGCCCTGAGCGTGCTGGGCCTGGTGCTGAGCTGGCTCAACCCAGCGATCGGCTCGCCGCTGCGGCCTGGCCTTGATTTCACCGGCGGCACCCAGATTCAGCTCGAGCGCCAATGTGAGCCCAAAGCCTGCACGCCGATCACGGTGTCCCAGGTTGAAGCCCGGCTTTCGAGCTTGGCCCTACCGGTGGCGACCAATGAACAGGGGCCCAATCTGGCTGCCGCCAAGGTGCAGAGTCTCGATGGTGGCCAATCGCTGGTGCTGCGTCTGCCGGCCCTCTCAGCCGAGCAGAGCCAGGTCGTCATTACTGCCATCGATGACTTGGCCGGTCCGCTTAAGGCCAGCGGCGGCTCGGTCAATACGATCGGTCCCACCTTGGGGGCCCAGTTGCTGCAGGGCAGTGTGGTGTCTTTGCTGGTGAGTTTTGCGGCAATTGCCGTGTATATCAGCTTTCGCTACGACAAGGTATTTGCCTTTTTGGCCCTGCTCACTTTGGCCCATGATGTGATGATCACCTGCGGGCTTTTTGCCTGGCTTGGCCTGTTTTTCGGCATTGAAGTTGATTCCCTTTTTGCCGTGTCACTGATCACCGTGGCTGGCTATTCGGTCACCGATACGGTGATTGTGTTTGATCGTATTCGCGAGCAGAAGAAGAATCTCGGCCATCTGCCCTTGGCCGACCAAGTGGATGTGGCTGTCGATGCCACCTTGACCCGCTCCCTTTACACCTCTTTGACAACCCTGATGCCCCTGCTGGGTCTGATCTTCTTTGGTGGTGCCAGTTTGTTCTGGTTTGCCGTGGCCCTGGCTGTGGGGATTGCCGTGGGTAGTTGGTCGAGCATTGGTGTTGCGCCTACGCTGCTGCCCGTGCTTTCACGGCGCTGATGGGGAGGATCTCGTGGCTAGTGGTTGTGCTGGCTGTCTTGGCGATCGTTGATTTACGCAGCGATTTGCAACTACTGCTCGACCACTTCACCTGGTCTTCCCTGGGCTATGCAGTTGGCCAGCACCCCCTGGCGATCGCAGTGTTGCTTCTGCTGATCTTGGTGCCAAAGCGGCTGCGATAGTTGGTGACGTGGCCCGGTCTTACTAATCGGCCTTATGATTGCTCAGGCTGATTGAGAGCTTGCCTTTACGAGCAACTCGGTTGTAAGGGACCCCCAGTTAGACTGTTACCAGTTGTCCATAATCTGCTCGACCAGCACCTTCTGAGAGATCACCTGTAACACGACCACCCCCGGCAGGGCCAGCAGCACCCCCGGCAGGCCCAGCAGAGCCCCTAGGCATAACTGGGACATCAGGGCCACGGTCGGCAGCAGATTGACCGTGCGACTCAACAGGATCGGCGTAAGCAGGAAGGCCTCGCCGTTCTGAAGCACCATGCGCAACGCAAACACTTGGGCCACCTTCGCCGGTGATACCAGCAGGGCCATCGCCAGGGGCAGCAGGGTGGCCACGGTCGGGCCAATTGTGGGCACGAAGGTGAGCAGGCCGCAGACCAGGGCACTGAGTAGGGCCAGTGGCACGTGTAAGGCCGCAAGTCCAGCCCAGGTGAACAGAAACACGCTGCTGGCCGAGATGGTCATGCCCGCCAGCCAGCCGCCCAGGGCCTGACGGCAGTTGCCCAGCAGATCGGCCATCAGGGGGCGGTATGCATTCGGGGTGGCGGCCAGCACTAGGCGCTGATGACTGCGGGGATCAAGGGCCAGCAGGATCGCCAGCAAGGCCATCAACAGGACCTGAATCGTGCTGTTGGCCGCGCCGCCGGCAACCCCAAGAAGCTGGCTGCCGATCGGTTGCAGCTTGTCCCAGCTGGCTAGCGAGGTGATCTGCTGTTCAAGACTGCGGAGGGCCGGCACTTCGGTGGCGAAGTGGCTGAGCCGCTGCAGCAGGATCGGCGCCAAGCGGGTGAACTCATTGGCCTGGGCGATCAGATCTGGCAGCAACACCCCCCCCAGGTTCCAGCCCAGAACAACTAGGAGCACGATCACGATCAGCAGCGCCAGGGGCCGCTGCAGGGGTAGGACGCGGCGTAGCAGGCTCACCGGCACATCAAGGGCCACCGCCAGTACCACCGCGCCGAATAGGACCAACAACACCCAGCGCAATTCCCAGGCCAGCAGCCCCAGCACCACAAGGGCCAGTAGGCCGAGCAGGGTTCTTCCGTTCATGGGTACCGGCGCAGGCGTGTTGGCTTAGTAGGGGACGTCAATCACGGGCCGGCTGCAGCGATCAGAGCAGACGTCCCGGCAGCGATGCTGACGATGTTGCCAGGCGCTGCTCTTTCCAAGGGTCCAGCAGGTCATGGATCAGTAACTCCCTCACCAGCACCTGCAGGCAAACGGCTAAGGGCAGGGCCAGCACCAGACCCAGGGGTCCGAAGACCACGGTGAAGCCGAACTGGGCGATCAGGGTCAGTCCGGGCAGCAGTTTCACCTGATGATGCATGACCGAGGGGGTGATCACATAGCTCTCGAGGTTCTGGATCACCACATAAAGAGCCAGTACGGCCAAGGACTTCCAGGGGCTGACCAGAAGGGCTACCGACATCGGAAAGAGGGTGCCAAGCGTGGGGCCCACATTGGGGATCACATTCAGCAGGCCAGCCAGCAGGGCATTGGCCACCACCAACTTGACCCCAAGCAAGGACAGGCCAATGCCTGCCAGCAGACCCACGCAGCAGGAACTGATCAGCACCCCGCCCATCCAGCTGCTCAGGGCCTCGCCGCAGAGCAGCAGAGCCTTGCGGAAGCGCCGACGGTAAAAAGATGGCACCAGAAGGATCGACACCTCCCGGTAGGCGGTGGGCTGGGCCGCGATCATCAGGCTCACGGCCAGAACAAACAGCACCTGAATCAGGGCACTGCTCAAGCTGCCGGCAAATCCCAGCAATTTCAGGGCGCCTCCACCAAGGCCCGCAGCCAGGACGCCGCCACCAGCAGGGGCCACAGGCGAGTTAGGGAGCATGCCCAGGCCAGCCGCCGGACCGGCTTCGAGCAGCTTCTGGCCATCGATCAGCTGGCTGGTTTGGTCGAGGCCCTGTTGAACCAGATGAAGCAGCACCGAGAAGGCCGCTGGCAGTTGGTGCAGCAACTGGCTGAATTGATCAACAAAGGGCGGGATCAGCAATCCTCCCAGCCCCAAGCCGAGCACGGCAAGGCCAACCAGGGTCAGGGCCAGGGCCCAGGGCCTGGGGCAGCCCAGCCGCCGGCGCACCACGCCCACGGCTGTGCAAAGCGCCATGGAAAGCACGATCGCAGCAAAGACGTGGATGAGCACGTCCCGCAGGCTCCAGAGCAGGGCCAGGGAGGCTGCGGTGCCCAGCAGGGTCAGCCAGTGGCCGAATTTCAAGCCTCCTCCTGACCTGCCTCGTCGCTGTCCTCGTCGTCCTTGCCGGCAAAGCCCAGGTCGTGGCTGTCGGCGTAGCGCTGGGCAAAGCGCATGAAGCGCTCGAAATCAGCGGTGGTCTTCCAGGTGAAGGTGGCTTCGAGGGCGCTGGCCTTGCCATTGACGAAGCGAGCGTTCACCTCCCGGGTCACCAGTTGACCTTCCTCATCGACCAGATACATGCCGCCGATGTCGCCGATGGCCTCGGGCGACAGGGCTTCTGGACCTTCAAACACGAACAGGGCCTGGCCGGTGCGGCCATCGCGGGAGCGGGTTAGGCGGATGTCGGGCACCACCGGCTCGTCCACACCGGGGAAGAACTGAATGGCGGCCATGCCGGTGCCTACAAAAAGCGATCTTAATCAGGGCCCTGGCGCCGTGCAACGCGGCAGATCAGCCCCGCTTTCAGCAGCCTGTCGGCAGCCTCCGGGGCCCGGGAGCCGCCAATATCCACAGCGGTGACTAAATCCCATGCAGTGACTGACGGCAAAGCAGGGTCTGAGTCCAGGGCCATGACCGACCCCAGCGAGGTGACGGAGTCCTGTGCTTTGAGCGACTCATGTGCTTTACCCGACGCCTGTTCAGTGGCTGACGCGTCTGCAGTGACTGATGCCGGTGCCATGGCTGGCGCAGTTGCGGCTGATCGCTCAGACACGCCGCGGCCGTGGCTGCCTGTGCCAATCACCACCAACGGGGTCGAGCGGGCCTGGAGGCCATGGTCGTAGCAGCGGTCGTAGTAGTCGAGGATCTGGCGGCAGGCCTCTCGCCAATTCTGTTGGGCAATCGCCTCCAGGGCCAGGGCGGTGCGCTGGGGCCCCAGCCGCCTAGCGATCCGCTGGGTGGCCTCGGCCAGGCCTGCTTGACCCTGGTTGCCGTACAGGGCCACTAGATGATCAAGGCGCTCTTCAAGGGGGCGGCTTATGGCAAGCAACGGGGCCTGCTTCATCTGGCGCCAGAGACCGGCGGGAATCCGGCAGCGGCCCACCTGAGCGCTTTCATCCTCCAGCCAGATCGTGTCCGCCTCGCGTAGGGGCCAAAGGGTTGCAGCCAGCAGGTTTTCGTAGTGCTCACTGCTGGGTTGCTCGCCCTGGCCAAGGCCGCCGAAGCTGCTGCCGCGGTGGCGTGCCAGGCCTTCTAGGTCGATCACGGCCACGCCTTGCTGTTGCAGTTCCAGCAGCAGTTCGGTTTTGCCGCTGCCGGTGCGTCCCCCCAGCAGCCGCAGGGGCCAGGGCTGCTCAAACAGGGCCTGGACCCAGTGGCGGTAGGCCTTGTAGCCCCCATCCAGCACAACCACGGGCAGATCCAGGCCCTGGGCCAGCCAGGCGACGCTCTCAGAGCGCATGCCGCCGCGCCAGCAATGCAGGCGCAGGGGGGCAGTTGGCATCAGTCCGCCCAGGCGCACCAGCTCCTGAGCCAGGCTCTGTAGGCGGGGGCCGACACAGGCCAGTCCCTCGAGCACGGCTGCCTGGCGGCCCTGCCGTTTGTAGGTCGTTCCCACCTGGGCCCTTTCGTCGTCCTCGAAGAGGGGCAGGTTGTGGGCGCCGGGACAGTGGCCTTGGCGAAACTCGCCGGGGCTGCGCACATCAATAACGGGCCCCTGGCCGCGGAGGAAGGCTTCGATCCCGATCCGTATCTGCTGGGGTGCCTTTGACATCGGCGCTTGGCCTGGCCTGACATAGTGTCCCCACGCTGGCGCACCGTCAGGCCGGCTCGTGCCCATGCTTTCCGGACCACCCGCCACCACCACGGCCAGCCCCGATCAGCTCCTGGACCGTTTCCTCAGCAGCTCGGCCCGCCAACGTCGGTCCCTGCTTGCCTCGATCGACCAACAGGCAGCCCTGCTACGCTCCCTGATCGGCGAACGGCTCGATCATCTCGATGCCACCGGCGATGACTGGGCCGCTGGCAGCCTGATCCAGCTGTTGCTCAACCAGGACGATGGCCTTAGCCAGGCTTTCAAGCAGCGCCATGGCACTGGTTGGCTGGCCGTGAGCAGCGCCCAAGGCATCGACTACGGCCCCTTGGAGCTGGCCTTGATGGGCCAGGAATTTGAGCTAGCCGATCGGATCACTAGTGAGATCCTGCGCCAGCTGGCAGGGCCTGCAGCCGTCACCCGCGGCTATGTGTATTACAGCGAAGTGGCCCCGATCGCCTCGGTTGATCTCGAGAGCCTGGATCGCCTCTGGCTCACCTATTCCCAGGGCCGATTCGGCTTCTCGGTGCAGCTGCGCCTGCTGCGCGGCTGTGGCGACCGCTGGGAGCTGCTTTGGCCCAAGTTGGGCTGGAAACTGAACGGCACCTGGACCCGGTACCCGGGCTCGTTTACCTGGTCCCTGTCGGCTCCCGAGGGGCACTTGCCCCTGGTCAACCAGCTGCGGGGCGTGCGCCTGATGGATGCCCTGCTCAGCCATCCCGGACTGAAGACGCGCCTGCGTGCCTGAGTTAATCCGTTATCGAGTTGACCAGTTCCTGCGTTGATGGCGGTCCAAGTGACTCCGGGTAATGGCCAGAATCGGGCCCGCTCCCTGGAGTCAGCAAGCGAGGGCCGCGAGCCCGCTTGCATTGGCATCGTCTGGACTTGATCAACGCCTGGTGCCACCGGGCCTGCGGGGTAGGGTTGATGCCAGTCCATACCAAGCGGCGATGCTGTTGCGCTGGACTGATTTCATTACGCCCTCGACGCTGCACCTGGCGCCGCTTGTGGAGTTGCTGCTCGAACCGATTCAGCGCGGTCAGCAGCTCGCCACCCTGCAGCTGGGCCTCCAAGAAGTGCTGGTCAATGCGGTGCGCCATGGCAATGGCAATGACCCGCGCAAATGCCTGCGGGTGCGTCGGATCCTCACCCCCCGCTGGCTGGTCTGGCAGGTGCAGGACGAGGGCAGGGGCCTGTCTCCCCAGCAGCGCTGCTGCGCCTTGCCCGCCCAGAGCGAGGCCCCTGGGGGCCGGGGCCTGTTTCTGATCCACCATTGCTTCGATGACGTGCGCTGGAGCCGCCGCGGCAACCGGGTGCAGGTGTCGGTGCGTCGCAGCCGGAGTTGGGCCACCTGATTGGAGCGGGGATTTTGCCTGCCAGGGGTATGGCTGCTGGGAGGGGAGCCGGGTCTGGCTTGCTCAGGGCGCCGAAGGGAGTGTTGCAGCGGCTGGATTGGCGCCAGGGGCTGCCGGGCCGTGCTGGGGACAGCCCGGATCGCGCAGGCTGCCTTTCAACCAGGCGAGGGCGTTCTCGACTAGGGCGATGCTGCCCTGACGCTGCTCCGTGGCGATGGGGGCCTGGGGCGGGTTCGCTGGATCCAGCAGCAACACCAGGGCCGCTGCCAACTGTTCGGCAGCGCGCCGTTGCGGCTGGCCCTTGAAGGCGTGCCACTGGCGATCGCTGATCGTCAGCAGCTGATGCAGTTGGGCGGCGCCAGCGGCGCTGCCCTCGGGCCAGCTGGCGGGCAGCGGCGCTTGGGGCCTGACGGAGACCACTGGACGAGGGGCGGGGGTTGGTCCCATCCTGGCGCCATGGCCAAAATCCGTCGTTCCCCTGCCCAGCCGCTTCGCTGGTTGCACCAGCTCGCCGGCCTGCTGGCGGAAGTGAGCCGGGCTGAACGGTTGGGTGAGGGCGACAGCAGCCTGGCCAGCCGCCGCCTGCGCCAGCGGATGCTGCTGGGTCAGCGCCTGTTTGATCCCCTGCCCAGGCCGTTGTGCACCAGCCGCTGGCCGGAGGAGGTGGTTTGGACAGCCCTGCGCTGGGGCGGCCCGGCCCTTGTGCTGGCCCTAGTGCTGCGCCGCTGAGGCCCGTTGGGGGCCTTGGGCTTGCAGGGGCCTTTCTTGCAGGGGGGCCGATTCTGGAGGTCTGGCTTCTTAGCGATCTGGTTGGTTGAAGCCTCGGCTGGCTCTGGCTGACCAGAGCGCCCTAGGCGTGGACGCGGATGATCGAGCCGATCTCCGGCGCGGCCCCCTCCAGATCAGGCGCTCCGACCGACTCGGGCAGGTTGCGCCCCCGCAGCCAGGCCGCCCGCAGGGTCTTGCGGCGCCGGTCCTCGGCGAGCACGAGCCGATCGGCGGCCGTGACGGGGCTCTCGCCGGGTAGTACGGGGGTGCGCAAGCAAATGCCGAAGCCATGGGCTTCCACCTGAACAGCCCCGTCCATCAGCACGGTTTGGAAGGTCCAGCCCTCCAACCATCTCACGCTGAACGGATTGGCCATTCGATCGCTTGGGCGTAGTGCTTGAACCTTATTGGCGGGCAGTGGTCCTGCAAGGGTCCGGTCAGGACTTCGTCGCTGTCCAGACGCGGGTCATCAGGTGGGATTCGGCCCGAACAGCTTTGAAGCCAGCCGCAACCAGGCGGGCATCGATGTCATCACCGAGGTAATCGCGGTAGTAGGGCTCATGGAACATGCGGCGGAAGTTTTCCATGGCGGGGCGGAACTCGGGCGAATCAGCCAGCTGAACCGAATCCGCCAGCACCAGCACGCCCCCGGGTTCAAGCACTCGCCAGCAGTCGTTCAGCACGTTTTGGCGCGCCTCAGCCGGCAGCTCATGCAGCAGGAACACACAGGTCACGGCCTGCATGCTGCCGTCGGCAAAGGGCATGGCTTCGCCATTGCCCTGAACTAGCTGAGGTAATTCGCTGGGGCGCTGGCTGAGCCAGCGGTTGGCCTGGCGGAGGTAGGCGCTGGAGAGGTCGAGGCCGACCAGGCGCGCCTGGGGCAGGGCAGCGCGGATCTGGTGCAACGTGCGGCCCGTGCCGGTGGCCACATCGAGCACCCGCAGCTGGCTGGCGGGCCGATCGGCGAAGGCCCGCAACCCCCAGACCAGCGGCTTGAGGATCCGCCGGCGCATCGGATCGGCGGTGCCGTTGAACAGGATTTCCACCTGCAGGTCATAGAGGGAGGCGGAGTGGTCGCTCAGGTAGCCGTCGGTTTGGTGGTGGAAGTTCTGCAGGTAGTAGCTGGGGTAGTCGCTGCGGTTCACCGTGGCCGGCAGGTCGTCCACGCGGCGCTGCTTGCGTCGGTTCCAGGTGGCAGGCAGATCCAGCCAGACCAAGGGGTAGCGGCTGGCCCATTCCAGCCAGGGGGCGTCAAACAGCAGGGAGGGCGGGTAGATCCCCTGCTCCGCTTCCAGCCAGTCCACATCGAGCAGCCGCTGGAAGGAGGCCTGCATCGCCTGCAGCATCTGGGGTGGTACGGCCACCGTGCTCGGGGCCCCTTCTGGGGCCAGGACGCCCATCAGCCGCAGGCTGACCTCCTTGTGGGCCAGGCCCATCAGGCTCTTGCCCTGCTGCAGGGCCTGGTAGGCCAGTCGGGTCACAGGGTCTGCCATTGCGGGTCAAGGGATCCTTCGCTGGACCTATTCCAACGGATCGGCTGACCTGGCGTGGCTCTTAGCGGCAGGAGGGCCGCTCAGAAGCCTGTTATTGACGAAGTTTGATGTTGACAGCGGTAATTCCGTATCAACGACTACAGAATGGCAGGCGTAAGCCCGTTGTTTGCGGAGCACGCCATGGCTCTCCTATCTGCGACGCCGATCCGTCCTGTTGATCCCGAATTTCTCGCCTGGGCCAGGGCCAACCAGCGCGACAAGCGCCGCAAGGCGGCCCTAATGGCCCAGTTGCGCGATCACCCCGATCCCTTCGGCAGCGGCGATGTGCGCGGTCAGGCCCAGGCGTGGGCGAGGCGCCATGGCCAGGCCAGTCGCCTACAGGCCAGTGCCATGGCCCACCTGCGTCACGCTTGAGGGGGGGGCAGGCTTGCGCCTACTGGCCCCAGGGATCTTGATCCCTGCGCCTCAGCTAGGTCTGCCGTTCAATGGTCTGAACCAGCCGAGCCGCTTGCGTGCCGACCCCAATTCCGTTGGTGCTGGTCCATGGCCTTTGGGATTCGCCCCGGTTGTTCCGGCGCCTCGAACAGGCCTTGGCCGGGCGGCGCGCTCCCCTGCTGCTGCCCCACCTGCCCCATGGCCTTGGCGTACGCCCCCTAGAAGACATGGCCAGCCAGCTTGACTTGATCATCACCAGCAGCTTTGGCCCTGACCAGCCTCTTGACCTGCTGGGGTTTTCGATGGGCGGCCTGATCGGCCGCATTTGGATCCAGCTGCTGGGGGGCCAGCGGCGCACCCGGCGCTTTTTCAGCGTGGGTAGCCCCCAACAGGGCACCCTTACGGCCCAGCCCTGGCCCCGCTGGCTGCTGGCCACGGTGGCTGACATGAAACTGGGCAGTCCCCTGCTGCGTCAGCTCAATGGCGATCTCTCCACTCTCCAGGGGATCGACTGCTACAGCTACTACTGCCGCATCGATCCCCTGGTTGTGCCCTCCTGGCGGGGGGTGTTGCCGGTGGGGTCGGTGCGGGCTTTGCCGGTGCTTAGCCACCAACATCTGATCAGCAAGCCCCAGGCCCTCGGGCCGATTGTCGCTGACCTGCTGGCGCCCTGAACTAAGCAGCCCTGAGGGGATCCTCCCGCTGGGTGGCCGCTGGGCAGCACGAGATACGCCAGCTCCAGCCCAGGTTCAGGCCGCCACCAGGCCGGAGTGGCGAATCAGGGCCTCCGTTGAAGGCTGGCGGCCCCGGAAGGCCTCGAACACCTCGGCCGGGCTGCGGCTGCCGCCCAGGCTGAGCACGGTGTCGCGGAAGCGCCGGCCGGTGGCCTGGATCCCCTCCTCGTTGTCTAGCCCGCCATCTTCAAAGGCGCTGAAGGCATCGGCACTGAGCACCTCGGCCCACTTGTAGGCGTAGTAGCCGGCCGCGTAGCCGCCGGCAAAGATGTGGCCGAAGGAGCAAAGAAAGGCATCGGCATCGATCGGGGCCAGCACCGTGGTCGTGGCGGCGATGCGGCGGCGCAGTTGCTCGGGTGATTCGCTGCTGTCCGGTGACCAGTCGCTGTGCAGGCGCAGGTCGGTGAGGGCCAGATGGATCTGGCGCAGGGTGGCGGCACCGCCCATGAAGGTGCGGGCTGCCTGCAACTTGGCGAACTCAGCCTCAGGCAGCGCTTCGCCGCTTTGCCAGTGGCGGGCCATGCCCAGCAGGGTGGCCCGGTCATAACACCAGTTTTCCATGAACTGGCTGGGCAGCTCCACCGCATCCCATTCGACGTTGTTGATACCGGCGGCCTGGGGTCGCTCGACGGTTGTGAGCATGTGCTGGAGGCCGTGGCCGAACTCATGGAAGAGGGTTTCCACTTCTTCAAAGGTCATCAGACTTGGTGTTTCGCCCAGTGGCGGGCTCTGGTTGCAGATCAGGTAGGCCACGGGCAATACGGGCGTGCCATCTGGGGCCAGGGAGCGCACGAGGCATTCATCCATCCAGGCGCCGCCGCGCTTGCTGCCGGGACGGCTGTAGGGGTCGAGGTAAAAGGCGGCCAGGGCCAGGGGCTGGTCCGTCTCGGCTAAGGAGGCTGATGGCGCGCCGGGCTCAGCTGCCTGAGCGGATGCGGCCCCACCACTGGCTTCCAGCACCCGGAAGAAGCGCACATCGGGATGCCAGATCGGGGCCTGGCCATCGGCGGCCTCGATGCGGATGCCAAACAGGCGGCCGCAGAGGGCAAATAAGCCCTCCAATACCGCCGGTAGGGGGAAGTAGGGCCGCAGGGCTTCGCCATCCAGCGAGAAGCTCTCCTGGCGCAATACCTCGGCCCAGAAGCTCACATCCCAAGGCTGCAGATCGCTGGCCTCGGGGGCTCCGTGGCGGGCGGCGCATTGGCGCAGCTGCTCCAGTTCGCTCTGGGCCACGGGGAAGGCTGCGGCGCGCAGCTCTTCGAGCAGCGCCTCAACGCTGGCGACCGAATCGGCCATCTTGGCGGCCAGGCTCACCTCGGCCCAGTTGGCAAACCCCAGCCGGCGGGCCTGCTCGCCGCGCAGCGTCAGGATTCGCTCGATTAGGGGCCAGTTATTGAGTGGGCCGGCTTTCGTGCTGGCAATGGTGGTGTCGTTGTTGCTGTCAGTACGGCTGTCAGTACTGCAGTCAATATTGCGGTCACTACTGCGGTCAGTACTTCCCTTGTTACCGGAATCGGCCTGACCGGAGGCGCGGCTGACATGGGCGCGGTAGAGCTGTTGGCGCAGGTTTCGGTTGCGGCTGTATTTGAGGACGGGGGCGTAGCGGGGCATGTCCAGGCCCAGCAGCCAGGGGCCGGCCTCGGAGCTGGGGGCGCTGCCATCGGCGGCCAGCAGGCCGGCGGAGCGGGCCGCCTGGGCTAGCTGGTCCTTAAGACTGGTCGGCAGGCCCTCGATCTGGGCGGGATCGCTCAGGGTCAGGGTCCAGCCGTTGGTGGCATCGAGCACCTGGTTGCTGAAGCGGGTGGAGAGTTCGGCCAGCTCCTGGCTGGCCAGGTTGAAGGTGGCCTGCACATCGCCCTCTAGGCCCACCCCGCGCAGCTGCATGTCCCGCAGTTCTGCCGCCAGGATCCGCAGCTGGGTGGCATCGAGCCGGCCAGGAGCTCCGGGGCTGGCGGCTTGGTGCTGGCGCTCCAGGGTTTGCAGGGCTCGGTAGATCAGCTGGCTCTGGCCGGCCCGGCTACCGAACTGCACCACTGCTGCCTGCTGGCTGGCGTGGGCTAGTCGCAGATCCAAGCTGTTGCAGACGCCGTTGAGGTGGCCGACCACGCCCCAGCTCCAGCGCAGCTGCTCCCCCAGCCGTTGCAGCGGATCCAGCACTTCGGCCCAGTCCAGCCGTCGGTCTGCGGCAAAGGCTTCCGAGAGGACTGCTTCGAGTGCATCGAGTTCGGCGTTGAGCAGTGAGAGCAGTTGGGGAATGTGCTCTTCGACCTGGGCGGCACTAATTGCCTCAAAGGCAGGCAAGCCCTCGCCCACCAGCAGTGGGGCTGGAACAACGTTGGGACTGCCGGTCATCGGGTGGGGCCGTTACTGAATCCATTCCAACCTGACAACTGGCAGTGGCGTGGTTCAGCCGAGGGCGGGAAGCCGGCTAAGGGCCACCAGGCTGTGGCGGGCCAGGTCACTGGCCAGGGCCGAAGTGCTGGCCTCGTAGAAGTCGATCGCCACCCGGGGCCAGAAGCCGATGGTGAGGGTGGGCACGAGCAGGCAAAGGCCGATCACCAATTCGCGCGGCTTCATGTCGCCGACCACGGCTAGGGCCGGAATCCTCGGGCCAAAGAAGACGCGGCGGCAGAGCGAGAGCAAATACATGGGGGTGAGCACCAGGCCGATTGCAGCCAGCACCACCGCAATCACCCGGAAGGGCACGGTAAAGGCATTGTTGCTGGTGACCCCCAGAAAGACTGTGATTTCGCTGACGAAGCCACTCATGCCAGGTAGGGCAAGGGAGGCAAGGGAGCTGGCCAGGAAGAAGGCGAAGGTGATCGGCAGCACTTTGGCCAGGCCGCCCATGTTGGGAATCGAGAGGGTTTTGGTGCGCTCATAGAACACCCCGGTGACAAAGAACATGGCAGCCGCAATCAGGCCATGGCTGATCATCTGCAACATGGCGCCACTGAGGCCCAGGCTGTCCACAGCTCCGATCCCGAGCAACACAAAGCCCATGTGGCTCACTGAACTGCAGGCAATCCGTCGTTTGACGTTGTCCTGGGCGAAGGCATTGAGGGCCCCATAAACAATATTGACGATCCCTAGAACAATCAGGGCCGGCGCCAATTGCACATGGGCCTCCGGCAGCATCTGCACGTTGAAGCGCAGCAGGGCATAACCGCCCATTTTCAGCAACACTCCAGCCAGCAGCATCGACACCGGCGCATTGGCCTCGCCATGGGCATCGGGCAGCCAGGTGTGCAACGGGAACATTGGTAGCTTGACGCCGAAGCCGATCAGGAAGCCCAGATAACAGAGCAGGCCAAAGGTGCCCCCGGGCGAACGGGCCGCCAATTCCGACAGGTTGAGTGTGAAATGGTCGCCGGAAAGGGCGAGGGCTAGGCCGCTGAGCAAGATCAGCAGCGAGGCTGTGGCGGTGTAAAGAATGAACTTGGTGGCGGCGTACTGGCGCTGGCTTCCGCCCCAGATCGCTATCAGCAGATACACCGGCACCAGCTCCAGTTCCCACGAGAGGAAAAAGAGCAAGAAGTCTTGAGAGAGAAAGACCAGGGCCTGGGCCGAGGCCTGCAGTAGCAGCAGGGCGAAGTAGAGCCTGGTTTTTTGCTGGATGTTCCAGCTGGCCGCCACAGAGAGCAGGGTGACCAGGCCCGAGAGCACCACCAATGGCGCCGATAGGCCATCGGCCCCCAGGGACCACTCCAGGCCAAGAGATGGCAGCCAGGGCACCCGCTCCACCAGTTGCAGGGCGCTGCTGGAGCCGTCGAAGCGCTGGCTAAACACCCAGAGCATCAGCACCAGATCGGCCAGCAAGACCCCGAAGGCCAGGCTGCGGGGCAGGCGGGGATCGTTGGAGTCGCCGGGCAGAAGCATCAGCACCGGCGCCATCGCTGCCGGCAACAGGCAGATCAGGCTCAACCAGGGCCACTGACCAGGGAGGGAGGACGCGGCCGACAGGGGCAGGTTCGCGTCCATCACAACTGGTCTGCAGGGAGAAGTGAAGGCGGGCTGATAACCAGCTCCAGCCCAAGATCAGGTCAATCTAACAGTTTGAGTCATTTTACTCAGTTCAGAGCAAAAGCGATGGCCGGCCTGGCCTTGGTCTTGGTCGCAGGTCTTGGATCGCCTGGGTCCAGGCTGGCAACGGCCTGGAGGTGACCAGTCAGGGGCCTGGCAGTGACGGTGTTGCGGCCAGTAAGCGTGCAGCGGCCAGTAAGCGTGGTGCGGCCTCAGAGGGTCCGCCAATGGCTGCCACTCTGCTGTAGGGGCAGGACTTCGGAGCGGGAGGCCACGCCCTCCGCCTCCCAGGCCCGCACCATGGCGCGGCTGACGGTCTGGGCCTGGGCTTCGCAGCTGAGGGCCATCAGGCTCGGGCCGGCGCCGCTGATCACGCAGCCCCAGGCACCCGCCTCGAGTGCGGCCCGCCGCACCTGTTGGCCCCCCTGGATCAGGCCCCAGCGATAGGGTTCATGGATGCGGTCATGCATCCCGTCGGCGATCAGATCGCCATTGCCCGTGCGCAGTCCCTGTAGGAGCAGGGTAAGGGAGCCCAGGTTGACGACTGCATCGGCGACGGAGATCAGTTTCGGCATCACCCGGCGGGCCTCGCTGGTGGCCAGCCGGATCGCCGGAATCGCCACCACCACCTTCACCTCCGGTGACCACTCGCAGCACACCACCCGCCAGCGGTGGGAAGCGGCTTTGGCGGTCATGCAGAGACCGCCCAGCAGAGAAGGCACCACGTTGTCCGGGTGGCCTTCGATGTCAATCGCCAGTTCCAGTAATTTTTCGCGGCTGAGGGGTTCGCCGATCAGGGCGTTGGCGCCGATCAGGCCGGCCACGATCGCCGTGGCGCTGCTGCCCAGGCCCCGGGCCGGCGGCACCCCCAGGCGAACGCGGGCCTCGATTGCCATCGGCTGCACGCCCGCCTCCTTCCAGACCCGTTGGGC
This sequence comes from Synechococcus sp. UW140, assembly GCA_945860085.1. Lineage (GTDB taxonomy): Bacteria > Cyanobacteriota > Cyanobacteriia > PCC-6307 > Cyanobiaceae > BAIKAL-G1. The sequence goes on from CAMAPJ010000007.1 coordinate 45,547, forward strand.
GGCCCGGTAGACCAAATTGTCCGGTCCGCCGCGCAGGTGGGAGCCTTCGCTGCCTTCGATGATCAGGTCAAAGCGTTCCTGATCGCCTTCGATGCTGCGCAACTCAAAGCGGTTGTTGAGTTCCAGGGCAGCGCCAAGACAATCAAATCCCGGTCCAAGGTTGGCTGTGGTGGCGGGCACATCGACCACAACCCCCTCTCCGATGTCGGGGCGCACCATGGAATCCTTACTTCTCGGTTCAGTGTCCCACTCCCTGGGACAGGGACGGGGCTGCTGGCCCTTGCCTGGCCTCGCCCTGGCTCAGCCCCTCGGCGGGCTCAGGCCAGCAGCATCCGGGCGCGGCAGGCGGCACTAAACAGGCCAGCTTCCGGGTCGATCAGGGCCCGGATCGGCACCTGCTGGACAATCGAACTCATGCGACCCTTGGCCAGCAGGGGATCCAGGAAGCGGGCTGAGGCCAGCTCTGGCAACAGTTTTGCCGCCGTGCCGCCGCCCACCCAGAGGCCGCCAAGGCAGAGGCTTTGTAGGGCCAGATCGCCCGCTGCCGAGCCGTAGGCCCCCAGCCACAGGCTCAGGGCCCGATGGGCAAGGGGATCCCCGGCTGCCGCCGCCTGGTGAGTGCGCTCCGGCAAGTCGGCAACCGCCACAGCGGTGAGCAGGTGTTGATCGCTGGCCTGGTCGCAGCTCAGGACCCAGCGCATCACATCACCTAGCCCCGTGCCACTGACGATCCGCTCGATCGAGACCCGCTCAAGCCCCTGCTCGTCCAAAAGCCATTGCTTGAGCTCCCATTCATCGCGGTTGCGCGGCGCAAATTCGGCGTGGGAGGCCTCGGTGGCCAGGGCCACCAGCCCCCCTGCGGTCGGCACCCCCAGGGCTACCCCCAGGCCCGTGCCCGCCCCAAGGATCGCCACCGGCGCTAGGGGATCGCCGCCGCCGGCCGGCTGCCAGAGCGGGGCCTGCTGTTCGGCGGCTAGGTGGGGCAGGCCGTAGATCAATACGGCAAAATCATTGACGAGCTCTAACCGCTCTAGTCCGAAGGCCTGGGTCAAGGAGTCTTCCGCCAGCTCCCAGGGAAGGTTGGTGAGTTTCACCCGGCCCTGGCTCACCGGCCCGGCCACGGCCAGGCAACCGGCGCTGGGTTGGACCTCACAGCCCGCCAGAAAATGGGCTACCAGGGCGTTGAAGTCGCTCCACTGGCCTGAGGCATAGCGCTCGGCTCTCTGGCGGATCAGGCTTTTCCCCTGCACCTGGTAGGTGGCCAGTAGGGTTTTTGTGCCGCCCAGGTCGCCGGCCAGAAGGGTGATAGGGGCCATGGGGCGGATCTGACTTGGGGATGGGGACTGGCTCGCTTCGGGCCTGGCCGGATCGAGGACAGGCCCGTTGCAGGGGGTGTGCCGGCTGGCGGGCCGGCCGGCTGTGGGGACATCACTGGGCAGGGACTAAGCGATCCGCACCCGCCCTTGGCTCAGCCTGCCTGTTTCTCTGGAAGCTTCTCAGGCAGCTTCTCTGGTAGCCCCAGTCCTGCCGTCCGTTCCCGGTTGGCCTCTCTGGCGGCTGTCAGCAGGGTCTCGATTGCGACGGCGCCTAGGTCGCCGTCACGACGGCTGCGCAGGCTCAAGGTGCCGTTTTCGGCCTCCTGGGCGCCGATCACCGCCAACACTGGAATCTTTTGCTGCTCGCCATTGCGAATCAGCTTGCCGAGCCGGTCGCCGCTGGGGTCGATGGCGGCCCGTACCCCAGCGGCTTTGAGCTGGGCGAGGAGCCCCTCGGCATAGGGCCGCACCTCATCGGTGACCGGCAGCAGACGTACCTGTTCAGCCGCCAGCCAGAAGGGGAAATCGCCGGCGTAGTTCTCAGTCATGATCCCGAAGAAGCGTTCCAGGGAGCCGAAGATCGCCCGGTGAATCATGATCGGGCGTTGGCGGCTGCCATCGGCGGCTACGTACTCGAGGTGGAAGCGTTCGGGCAGGTTGAAATCTAGTTGGATCGTGGAACATTGCCACATCCGGCCGATCGCATCCTCGATTTTTAGATCGATCTTGGGGCCATAAAAGGCGCCACCTCCCTCATCGATTTTGTAAGCCCAGCCCTTGCGATCAAGGGCCTCAATAAGCCCCTGAGTTGCTAATTCCCAGACGTTGTCATCCCCGATTGATTTCTCGGGCCGGGTTGAAAGATTGATCTCGTAGGTCTTGAAATCAAAGGTGCTGAGGATTGTTTCGGTGAGATCGAGGATGCGCAGGATTTCATCGCCGATCTGCTCGGGTAGGCAGAACACATGGGCGTCGTCCTGGGTGAAGCCGCGCACCCGCATCAGGCCATGCATCACGCCGGGCCGTTCGTAGCGATAGACGGTGCCCAGTTCTGCCCAGCGGATCGGCAACTCCCGATAACTGCGCAACGTGCTGGCATAGGTGAGCACGTGGAAGGGGCAGTTCATCGGCTTGAGCTGGTACTGGCGCTCATCCACCTGCATGGGGCCGAACATGCTTTCGGCGTAGAAATCCAGGTGGCCCGAGGTTTTCCAGAGGCTGATGTCCGCCACGTGGGGGGTGTAGAGCAGCTCGTAGCCATCGGCGAAGTGGGCCGAGCGCCAAAAGTCCTCAATCAGCAGGCGCATGCGGGCGCCGCGGGGGTGCCAGAACACCAGGCCGGCGCCGGCCTCGTCCTCAATGGAGAACAGATTTAAATCGGTGCCGAGGCGGCGGTGGTCCCGGCGCAGGGCTTCTTCCTTGCGGCGTTTGTATTCGGCCAGTTGCTCCGGGGTTTCCCAGGCGGTGCCATAGATGCGCTGCAGCTGGGCCCGCTTTTCATCGCCACGCCAGTAGGCGCCGGCCACGCTTTCGAGCTCAAAGGCCTTGGGGTTGAGGTCGCTGGTGTTGGCCACGTGGGGGCCGGCGCAGAGGTCCCACCAGTCGTCGCCCAGGGTGTAGAGGCTGATGGGCTCCTGGATGCCAGCCAGGATTTCCAATTTGTAGGGCTCGTTTTGGGCGCTGATGCGGGCTTCCGCTTCGGCCCGGCTCACCTCCAGCCGTTGCAGCGGCAAACGCCGGCCGATGATTTTGCCCATCTCCTTTTTGATCGCCTTGAGATCGGCTTCGGTGAAGGGGTCCGGATTATCGAAGTCGTAGTAGAAACCCGATTCGGTCCAGGGGCCGATCGTGACCTGGGCCTTGGGGAAGAGCTTCTGAACCGCCATGGCCAGCACGTGGCTCATCGAATGGCGGATGCGCAGCAGCTGGGGACTTTCGCTGGTTTTGGGCAGGCTGATCGCCACCGTTGCCTCGCCACTGGCCACCAGCGGAGCGGGAGCCCCCGGAGCCCCAGTCCCCGGAGCGCCAGCCCCCGGAGCTGCTGCCTTGGATCCTTCGACCGGGGCCGTTCCGGTGCTGGTGGGGGCCGCGCCGTTGCTCAGGGCTGGATCGGCGGAGCGGCTGGCGGTCACGGCAGATGGGTAGGGGGACTTTTGATCCTACGCAGGGCAAATCGCTCGATACAGTCGCCCGGTGGATCGTTCCCCGCCCGCTCCCGATTCAGGCCAGCTGCTCGATGAGCTGCTCGACTCCCTGCTGGCTGATTTCGACTATTGGTTCCGCCGCGGCCTGCAGCTGCTGGAGCTAGCTCCCGATTCCCTGCTGCCCCCATCCGAGCAACGCCGCCTGGCTACGGCCCTGAGGTCGGCCCTTTCTGAACTGGCCGCCGCCAGGGCTTTGCGCCAGGCCAGCCCCTGCCCCATGGCCCTCGACATGGACGCCATGGCCCCCTGGCACCAGCTGATGCTGCGGGTCTGGAGCCTGTCGAGCCTGTTGCGCCAGGCGGGGCTGGTGCTGGCCGAGACGGAGCGTTCCAGCGGGACCCTGCCGGCCCAGGGAGGGGATGGGCCCCATGGCGACTGGGGGCTTTAGGGGGTAGGTCCCGGAGCCCCGGTCCCCGATTGGCACCCCCTGCTGTTCAGGTGGCAGCGCCTTGCTGTTCAGGCGGCTCCCAGGAAACCCAGGGCGGCCTTGGTGCGGGCCAGGGTGGCCTCGGCCACCTCGCTCGCCCGCTGGCGTCCCTTGGCCAGCACCCGATCCAGTTCGGCAGGGTCGCTGGACAGCTCGGCGAAGCGCTCCTGCACCGGCTGCAGGGCGGCGACTGCCGCTTCGGCCAGCAGGGGCTTGAAGCGGCCCCAGCCCATCTCGGCGCATTCCGCGGCTACCGCCTCGCGGGCCTGGCCGCTGAGCAGGGCGTAGAGCCCAAGCAGGTTGTCGGTTTCGGGCCGCTCGGGATTGCCGAATTCCAGGCCCATCTGGGGGTCGGTTTTGGCCCGTTTGATTTTTTTGGTGATCAGCTCGGGGGGATCGAG
>CAMAPJ010000008.1 GCA_945860085.1 Synechococcus sp. UW140
ACTATTTCAAGGAGACGGCCTGCAAAATCTTTAGAATTTAATATTCAGACCAGCCCAGCCACCGCTTCCATAGTTCATGCCTCCACCAGTTGCAAAGTCACCCCTAACCTTCAAGGCCACCGAACTAGAAAGGTCAAGTGTGACAGCTGTAGAAGCCACAACTGCGTTACGACTTGCCATCTCGGAAGGCAAAGACAGGGATTGACCAATCATGGTGACTCTGGCGGTGTTGTCACCCACGACACCACGGTACATGTAACCCACCTGACCTTCGAGAACCATCGTAGTATCTTTGCCTAATGATGTTTTCATCGTTTTACGCGTGCCGATACCAATGAAGCTTTGACCAATCCCAACGCTGCGTCCATCGACATTGGCATTAGCTGCGCCCCCACCAGATTCGCCGTAGGCACTTAACCATTGCTGGGCGTAACGTAAGCGAGCTGTCGGAAAGAAGCTCCACCCACTCAGTTCACCTGCCTTAACCGTGACACCAACCTCGGGAGACAGCCATAAGCCTTGGTAGGACGAGTTGGCGCTAGAATTGCCAAGGTACGCCAAGTTGTCGTATACGTAGCGCTGCTGCTGAAAACTCTGGCTGCCCCCATTAAGAGCGAAGTCAACCGATACATCCTTCCAGCGTTTCTGACCGTAGATTCCCAGGAAAGCACCATCGCTTGTGTTGTTGAATGATTGCGCTGTTCTACCGTCTGCGGTAAGACTGGATTTACCCGTATCCAGCCAGCAGGACAAAGGTAAGCCCCTTAGACTGCTTAATGTCGTAGCCAATGGCGACACCCGAGAAGGTATAGTTTCGCTCCAAGGTTGCGTTGGCCGCTGCATAGCTTGATTTCATGTCAAAGCCTTTTACCCAGGCAGAGTTGGTGGTGTCTGTCCCATTGAAGCGACCAGGAATTAAGGATGAAATAGTACTGGTCATATCAGCTAGCGCGTCGGACGAGCTCGCAAGAATGGTGGGGTCATAGGTGGCAACTTGCTGCGTCGATAAGTTGGTGAACAGGGGGACGGGGCCAGAGCCAGCAAGGCTTATGTTTGTGCCTTCAAAGGAATACAGTTTTGAGTAGTTGGCGCCTGTGGTGATATTTGCAATGCCGCTTGTGTCTAGGTTTATATTGCCGCCTAAAAAATTATTCAGAATGTTGAGTGTGTTGTCAGCGCCAGTGAAGGCAACTGCAAAGCCGTTCCTGCTAATTATGCTTCCTGAATTTGACACTGTATTGTTGTCGCCCCTAACGTAGATTCCGGCTGAAACTGAACCTGACACATTAATTGACCCCGTGTTTGAGATTGAATTTGAATCTCCTTCCGCCCAGATGCCATGGGCCAGGTCGCCTGTTGTGCTGATGTAGCCAGAGTTGTTGATGGTATTTGTGTCGCCACCAGCATGGATTCCAGGCCCAAGATATCCTGATGTGCTTATGGAGCCATAGTTGGCGATGGTATTTGTGTTTCCAGTTGCACTGATTCCATATGTATTAATTGCCGAAGTAGTTATTGATCCACTTGGGGCCACAATCAATGTGTCACCGCCATTAAGCTGAGGCAAAACAGGACCTTGTGTCGTGATTTCTTGCCCGGAATTTGTTGTTTCCGCGGCCGTAGCGGCTTGACAAGTTAAGATGACTGCCGTAAGGAGGACGCTCTTGAGTAATGAATTGAGCTTTTCAAGAGTATTTTCGCTTTTTTATTGCCCCGACCTTAGCATGTTAGGTCATTGCTTGTAGGCCCTTCTCGTTTGACATTGTTGCGTCCTTTATCCAAAGATAGCCACCCCCCTCTGCAATCTCAGGGATTGGCGGCGTTTGATCGGTCGATCGCCACAAAGGTCGACTCGAGTATGGAACGCAGGGAATAGGATTGCTTCGCCCGTAGCAAATGAATTTTCGATCTCATCTTAATCTGCTTATTAATAGATAATCTCTTCAACTCTTTTGGCTATTCTGTGGAAAGTCTGACATGCCTTTCTGTGATCTTAGGCATGACCGGATCCAAGGCCCCGTGACAAAAAAGGCAAAGTGCAGACTGATGTTTCTTGTGGCTATTTGCGTCTCTGCGATCCGCCTTGAGTCGGGGGGTGAGCCCGTACTTGTCGGGAGGGCCATCGGCGTATCGGTCGCCCCAAGATCCTCATCGAGCCCAGTTGATCGGCCTGATTGATCGTCAGCCTAGGCGGGTGCTGGCTAGTCAGTCAGGTCAGTGAAGCCCGCCAGCGCGGCCTTCACTGACTCGGCGACAGGCCAGCCCAGGTGGTTTTCAGTAGTTGTTCGGTGTCAACGGCATTCAGAGGCCGACCAAAGAGGTAGCCCTGGCCATATTCACAGCCTAGGTCTTTGAGGACGTCGAGCTGGTACTGGGTTTCAATCCCCTCCGCCACCACGGCCATGTTGAGGGCGCTGGCCATGTCAATCACGGCCTTGACGATCACACCGTCGCCATGGTCAACCGAAAGGCCATCGGTGAAGGAGCGATCAATCTTGAGAATCCCTACTTGGAGATTTTTCAGATAGCGAAGCGATGAGTAGCCCGTCCCAAAATCATCAATCGCCATTCGCACGCCAAGCTTTTCAAGCTTGTGGATGCAGGTTGTCGCCAGGTCGATGTCGTCAATTAGGGCCGTTTCGGTAATTTCTAGATAGAGATTTGCAGGTTGCACCTGATGGGATCTGATCGCGCTAGCTACCCGATCGGAGAGGGCGACATCGAGCAGGCTGCGAGCGGAAACATTGACAGATATGGTGAGGAGTTTCTCGGGGCATACAAGATTCCACTGGGTAATTTTACTGCAAGCTTTTTCAAGAATCTGGGCATCCAGTTCAACAATTAAACCGGTTTCTTCTGCTATGGGGATGAAATCAATCGGGCTGAGCATGCCCTGTTGTGGATGGATCCAGCGGACCAGGGCCTCAAAACCACTGATCCGATTGGTCCAAAGTTCCATGATGGGTTGGAAATAGCATTCCAGCTCACCATTGGCCAGGGCGCGCCGCAGCTCAGACTCCATCGAGGTGCGTTGCTGGGCCGATTCCCGCATGCCGTGGTCGAAGTTGATCACGCAATGGCGCCCCTTTTGCTTCGCCTCATACATGGCCAGGTCGGCATTCTCCAGGAGGGAATCGGCCGTGTCCCGGCCATTGGCGTAGGCCAGGCCGATGGAAGCGGAATGGGAGAGGAGCCGCCCACCTAAATTGATCGGAATGCTGATTTCAGCAATGATCCGTTCGGCCAGTTTCAAGGCCTGATAGGCCAGGTCATAGCGACAGACCACGATGAATTCATCACCGGCTAGGCGGGCCAGGATGTCCTGGGGCCCGACTAGTTGCCGCAGAATCCGCGCCACCGTGATCAAAAACTGGTCACCGGCCACATGACCATAGGCATCATTCACATTTTTAAAACGGTCCAGATCGATAAATAGAACCGCAATCACCGTTTCCGCCTGGGGCTGCTGTTGGGCCTGCTTCAGCCAAAGATTGAGATGCTCCAGGGCCATCTCCCGGTTTGGCAAGCCCGTGAGACTGTCATGGGTGGCCCGGATCACAGCAGCCCCATGGGCCTGGCGTTCCGCCAGCAGGGCATTCCAGCTCCTGGTTCCGAGCTGGATCGTGCGGCCCAAGGCCGCCAGGAGGTCCTGTTCGCCGGGGTTGAACGGCTGGCCGAGGCGACCGACCACCAGCTGCTCCTGCTCGTCCAGGTCAAGCCAGATGATTTGAGCTGGCCCCATGGCCAGGTCGATGGTCTCGGGCTGGTGCGCTCTGGCCTCTATGAGCACAGCACGATCTAAAGGAATGAGCCCCAGGGAATCGCGAATCTGCCCTTGAGCGAACATCACCACCATCTGGGCCCCTAGGGCGTTTGCCACTTGGTCGAGGGCATTGACGACGGGGTGGCCAAGGTCTGGATCGAAAAGTGCGATCAGCTTGATCAGATGATCTAGGGACCTAGCCAGCTCCGTCACGGCAAGCTCAGGTTTAGGAACTCCGAGCTTGAAGTCACTATTGGTTGTAGCGACGACCTCATGGAGGGACACGGCTTCAAGAGTAGGGGTAAGGGTGGCTTAACTAGCAATTATTTTCTTAACACTAGCCCATAAAGGGCCCCCATTGTCAAGGTTTTGCGCGGCTCGCTCTCCAGGGGCTTTGCCGAGCTTTGCGGGCAAAAGCCTTGAGCTGACTACGGTTTGCATTGGGTTCATATTTGATGGGGCAGCCTCCTTCCCCATGGTTCAGTAGTCAGATGACTGGCAATTACGGAATGCTCTTTATAGGGGCGAGCATGAGGCGATGTCAGGTCAATCTAGCCACGTGTGACTTCTTGCAAAATTCGCAATAAGCTCAAGGCGATCGAAAGGATTGCGTTCTTGTTCTTCCTTCCTGGCTGGCAGGTGGCTCACTGTCGCCAATCGTCCCTCCCGCCGCCATCTCCAATCCCCCTCTTTGCCCGCTCTTCCAGCGCCTCCTTACTTCGCCACGCCTGCCCGCTTGGAATCGGCCCTATTCAGGCGCCCAGAGGTCCAGGTCGCTCAGTCGCCGTTGATCAGGGCATTAACCGCGCTTTGCAGTGCCTCCCGATCGAGGGTGGTGGTGAGAAATACCTCTTGGGCCGAACTGCCGCGGCGTGCCACCAGCTTCCAGCCGCCGATCAGGGGCGCCGAGACCCGTAGGCGCAGGCCAGTGCAGCGACCCCGCACCCGGCTGATGACCGCTGGCGTGATCGTGTCCACCTGGGGATGGAGCGCCAGCTTGCGCAGCAAAGGGATCAGGCCCTCCACATAGGTGCTGTGGGTGATGACCACCCGACCCATCGCCGCGATCCCGCAGGGAAGGCAAATCTAGGAAGATCGGCAGCGGCTTAGACGTGCTCCAGGGGCGCCATGGTTAGGCCTTCGGCGGCTAGAAGCTGGTGGTAGTGCTCCGCCTGTTCAAACGGGCCGCTCCAGGCCACCGCTGATCCCTGGGTGTCGATGCGGTGGGCCAGTTGCCAGGCCCGGTCTGGATCCATGCCGGGGATGTGGCGCAGGAGGCACTCCACCACGTGTTGATAGGTATTGAAGTCGTCATCGAGAACAATGACCCGGGCCTGGGGATAGGGCTGCTGCTGGCTAAGGCTCACCTTGCCCGGCCTGGCCTGGGGCGCCGTTTCCGGGGGCAGCACGGGTGTGCTGGTGAGGGCAGGAGTGCTGGTCATGGCCCAGATTGCTTAGACAGGGCGGGGGCAAGCCTAGGTACACTGGACCCACCTTCAGAAACTCCCATGCTGATCACCTTGGGTTGGGCCGCCCTGGCTGCCACCTTCACCTTCTCGATCGCCATGGTGGTCTGGGGACGCAATGGCGACGGCACCCTCAATTTCTGAGCCTTGCCTGAGTTTTCCTTAAGTACTGCAACCGTGTTGGCGGCAACGGCAAGCCTGTTGCTCGTTTTCGTCAGTGGTGGAGTGCTGTATCTATCCACGATCGAATGGCGGGATCGGCGGCGGCGTCAGGCGGCTCCCCTCCGCCGACGGTGACCGGCTCAGATTCGAGCTTTCAGGCACTCCAGGCCGGGCCGCTGTTTTGGCTAAAAAGGCCTCGGTGGGCTAAGTGATGTCGTCTTCACGACTGCGGCCTCCTTTGCTAGCCACGGGGCTGACCCTGGCCCTGCTGCTGCTTGGTCCCGGCTGGTGGTTGTGGCATAGCCCGCGGCGTCACGCCTCGGGCCTTGAACGTCTTGCCGCCAGCGCTGCCCTGCTTCAAAGTTTTCGCAGCGAGGGTCTGCAAATGCCCCCCTCCCTGTGGCGCAAACGCCTGGGAACGCGCTTGGCCGACCAGCTCTGGGCCCGTCGTTCTGGGTTCTGGTGGCAGTTCTGGGGTGGCCATGGTGATGGGGCCGAATTCCTGGTTTTGTCGGCAGAGGCCTTTAGGGGCGGCAAGCCGCTGCCGCTCCCCCCCCAAGCCCTTGAGGTCGACGATTTGGTCGTGATGGCGGCCGATCCGCTCAATCGCCAGTGGCTGCAGGAGCAGCTGCGCTTGAAATTTGCCCCGCCCCAGGGCTTGCAGCTTCACTGCCTTAACCAGCTCAGGAGCTCTGAAACGGTCTATTGGAGCGGACCCACCCTCGGCGAGCTGCTGGGTCCGCTGACACCGTTGTTTCTGCCCTTCCAGCAGGGTTGCTTTGCGCTATCGAGTCAGGGCCAGGCCTTGATCTGGCAGGGAGAGGCCACTCCCCTTGGGGCAACCTCGAAGCGGACTGCGGCTGCCGTTCAACCTGACGGGCTGGCCACGCCCTGGGGTCCCCAAGCCCTGTTGCTGCTTCAAGGGGGACGGCTGGCCCCTCTAGTGGACGGACTGCTGGGTAGCCGCCTGGTCAGTGAGTCCCTGCAAAAACACTATGGCCTGGGCCCCGCCCAGCTGGGGATGCTCCGGCAGGCGCCTTTCCGGCTGCGGCTCAGGCCCCAGCCCCAGGGTCCCTATCAGGCCAGTCTGGAGTTGCAGCTGGCCATCAAAGCCAACCCATCCGACTGGCAGGCCCTGCTTTCTGGCCTGCGTAAGGGCTTGCTTGCCCAAGGACTGGAGGAACAGGAAGCTGCCAGACCCCAGTGGCAACGCCTTGGCATGGCTGAGCGCTTCAGTGCCAGCACCTGGCAGCGTGGCGGCGGCAAGATTGCTGAGGGCACTACTTTAGGCAGCACGGCTGCTGACGGCACGGCTGCTGACGGCACGGCGGCTGATACCAAGGTCGTTGGCGGCTGGCGCTGGCTGTACCGGCGCCCGGAATCTGCCAAGGTCCAAAAGAGCTCGCTCCAAAACAGCTCACTCCAAAACAGCCAGGGCCAACCCGAGGGGCTGCTGCTTTTCCTCGGCCCTCCGCCCCATCCGGCTTCAGCTACTGCAGCAAGCTTCGCCCCAGGAGAACCGATCCAGGTTCAGTCCGATCAGCTCAGCCTCTGGGCCCAACCCCAGGCCCTGGCCCGGCTCGGTCTCTGGCCCCCCGGCCTCCCCCCCTTGCTGAAGCGGTCCAGATCCCTGCAGATCGGGGCTAGGGCCCTAGACGCTGCTGGCTGGTCATCAGGCAGCTCAGCCAGCCGGCTGTCCGGACGGCTGGAGTTGAACTGACCCTGGAGATTTGATCGACGCGCCGTAGTCCAGGGATCGTGGTGATCGGCTAGGAACGACGCGATCTGAGCTCTCTGGCCATGACGGCCTGGGGCTGTTCAGCCGGGGCTAGAGCTGGACTCGCCATCAGCCGTGGTTGGTGGAACCGGAGCTGCCGCAGCTGGCTGGGCGGCGATCTCCAGTTGGCGTTCGCGGCGGCGCCGGTCGGCGGCCACGGTTTCCTCCATCAGCTCCACCGCCTGGGCCATCTTCTCGACATTGGTGGCATAGAGGCTCAGGTCCTTGTCGAGGCGCGACTTGAGCAGGCCCATGGCCTCGCCGATTTCGTGGGCGGACTGCCTAAGGGCGGCGGGCTCGACCGCATCGGCGCCAGCGGCCTTTTGCAGCAGGGTCAGGAGTCCCACCGCCGCCAGGCGTGAGTAATGGAAACCAGGTTGCTTGACGGCGCTGAGCACCTCGGCAATCGGAGCTGGAGCGCCTTCACCGCCGCTGCTCAGCCAGCCACTGACTTCCTCAAGGCTGTGGTGCCCCAAGGCATCGACCATTGTTTGGCGTTGCCGCTCCAGCTCGGCGGCCGAAAAGTCGGAGGAACCGCAGAGGGCCTCAAACAGGGGCTGACGCTGGTCTTGAGGTCTGTAGCCCTTGGAAAAGCTCTCGAACACCTGGATCAGCCCCACGGCGAACAGGCCTTCGGAGCGAAACCCCTTCTGATGGCTCAATAGGTGCAGTTCCACCAGCAGCTCATCGACCATGCGGCGATAGAGCGGCGCGATCACGAAGGGGAAGGCGCGATGGAAAGCGCGCTTGCTGTCAGCGACGGTGAGGCAGGCGCCCACTCAATTCAGGCCAGGGTCAAACGACCATAGCGCCGCCCCACTCCTGGCGATGGGTGATCCGGGCTCAGTAGGATCAAGCCTGGAAGTCCCTAGTGAGCCGATGATCCCGATCGTGATCGAAGAGTCCGGGCGGGGTGAGCGCGCCTTCGACATCTATTCGCGCCTGCTGCGCGAGCGGATCGTCTTCCTCGGGGAAACGGTGACGGCGGAGTCGGCCAACCGGATCGTGGCCCAGTTGCTGTTCCTCGAAGCCGAGGATCCCGAGAAGGACATTTTCCTCTATATCAATTCCCCCGGTGGCTCCGTCTATGACGGCCTCGGCATCTTTGACACCATGCAGCACATCAAGCCCGATGTGCAGACCGTCTGTCTGGGACTGGCAGCCAGCATGGGTGCTTTCCTGCTTTGCGCTGGCACTAAGGGCAAACGCAGCAGCCTGACCCATTCGCGCATCATGATCCACCAGCCCCTAGGCGGCGCCCGGGGCCAGGCCAGCGACATCCGTATTCAGGCCGACGAGATTCTCTATCTCAAGGACAAGCTCAACAGGGAGCTGGCTGATCGCACCGGCCAGCCCCTCGAGCGCATCCAGCAGGACACGGATCGGGACTTCTTCATGTCGCCCCAGGAAGCGATCGGCTACGGCCTGATCGACAAGGTGATTGAGAAGCGGCCAATCCGTCCACTCTGACTGGAAGCTTGTTGAAGGCCCTGTTGTGAAGCGCGCCTGCGCTGATTCACAACAGGGCCTTTCTTGCCGGGCTCATGGGGCCTTTAGGTGCGCCTGGTTTTGCTCAGTTGATCCAGGCAGCGCACCCCTAGATGGTTGAGAGATCCAGTAAAAAGGCCTGTCCTGATAATTTCAGGGCAGGCCTTTTGATTTTTGATGACTAAGAGCTGCAGGTCAGCTGGAGGCTGACCCTTTGGAGTATCAATTGGCGCTAAGGATCGGCGAGAACCGCTCCTTTTCCGGAATCGCGGTGAACTCAGACACTAGGGCCCGGAATTCATCGCCATCGAGACTTTCTTTCTCGATCAACAGTTCCACAACCCGATCCATGCACTCACGGTTGGCGTTCACTAGGGCGACGGTTTCGATATAGCTGCTTTGCACGATCTTGCGAACCGCATCATCGATACGGCTGGCGATCGAGTCGGACATTTCGCTGCGGGTCATCAGATCGCGGCCCAGGAAGACCTCCTGGTTACCGGTCTCCAGGGACATCGGGCCCAGGTCACTCATGCCGAAGCGGGTCACCATCTGGCGGGCCATCGAGGCCACTTGCTGGATGTCACCGCCGGCCCCGGTGGTGACTTCGGCATGACCGAAGACCACGGCTTCGGCCGCCCGGCCGCCCAGGGCGCCCATGATCCGGGCCCGCAGTTGGGAGCGGCTCACCAACATCTGGTCTTCATCGGGGGAGAACCAGGTAAGCCCCTGGGCCTGGCCCCGGGGGATCAGGGTGACTTTCTGGACGGGGTCATGCTGTTTAACCAGGGTGCCCACGAGGGCATGGCCAACTTCGTGATAGGCGATCAGGCGCTTGCTGCGGCCATCGGTGAGCGGTTTGCCCTCCATGCCGGCGATGATGCGATCGACCGCGTCGTCAATTTCGGCATTGCCCGTAGCGTCTTTACGGCGCCGGGCCGTGAGAATGGCCGCTTCATTGAGCAGGTTGGCCAAGTCGGCGCCGGTGAAACCTGGGGTTCGGCGTGCCACGGCCTCAAGAGATACATCTTCCCCAAGTTTCTTGTTGCGGCTGTGCACTTTTAAGATTGAGATCCGTCCCTTGATATCTGGGGCATCCACCATGACTTGGCGGTCAAAGCGGCCCGGACGCATCAAGGCGGAATCGAGCACATCAGCCCGGTTTGTGGCGGCAATGATAATGATGCCGCTATTGCCCTCAAACCCATCCATTTCGGTGAGCAACTGGTTGAGGGTTTGCTCCCGCTCGTCGTTACCACCACCGATGCCGGCGCCCCGTTGACGACCGACCGCATCGATTTCATCGATGAAAATCAAGCAAGGGCTGTTTTCCTTGGCGCGTTTGAACAGATCGCGAACCCGACTGGCGCCGACGCCCACAAACATCTCAACAAATTCCGAACCCGACAGCGAGAAGAAGGGCACGCCCGCTTCGCCGGCGATCGCCTTGGCCAGCAGGGTCTTGCCTGTGCCAGGAGGTCCCACCAGCAACACACCTTTAGGAATCTTGGCGCCAACCGAGGTGAAGCGCTCGGGGGTCTTGAGGAAGGTCACCACTTCCTGGAGATCCTGCTTGGCCTCCTCAACACCGGCCACATCATCGAATTTCACGCCCGTTTCGGCTTCCATCAAGAAGCGGGCCTTGGTTTTGCCGAATTGCATGGCCTGGCCAGGGCCGCCGGGCATGTTGGACGAGCGGCGGGCAAGCAGGATCAGCGAGCCGATCAGCAGGAGTGGGAAGAGCAGGTTGCCCAGGATGCCCAGCAGCGGCGGGGCAGCCTTAGGGGGATGAATATCAAAGCTGATGCCTTTGTCCTTGAGGCTGTTGATTAGTTCGGGGGCTAGGCCGGGCAGATCAACGCGGAGGCGCTGGACGCGGTTGTCGAGGTCCGGATCGGAGGCTTCCACCACGGCGGTGCGACCACCATCAAAAATGTCGACGGACGTGACCCGGCCGGCATCGACGTAGTCAAGAAAGCGGCCGTAGGTCATGCGGGCCACGGCCGCGTTGCGGGGAGCCACGGTGGGCGCCCCCTGGCCGAGGCGGGAGGCGCCGCCGTTGCCGAGGATCTGCCAGCCGAAGAAGAGGGCGACGCCAATGGGCAGAAGCCAGAGGGCGATAAGGCGCCAGCGTTGATTCATGGCCGAGCAGACCCGCGACTCGAATTTGAACAAGTGTAAAGCGCCAGCCGGCATGCAGTGGGGCTTGAGCCTCCGAGTTTGCGCTGCAATCGACTTTTGCAATCGCCGATTGCGATCGAGCCCTGCCGTTGCGAGTAGGGCCGGCAACCCGCTTCAAGGCCTTAAGCCTTGCACCAGTCTTCAACGCCGCCAGCAACCAGCAGCGGATTGGCCTCCTCCGACTCAACCGGGCCCGGTGGCTCGAGCTCGAGGCTCAGTTCGCCGACATCAATCGCTTCGAGCAGTTCCGGTCCGCCTAGGCCATGGGTCCAGATCTGGACCGACGCGCTGGCGGGGGCGCAGAAGCTGAGTAGTTCAAAGGGGAACACCACCCGTTCCAGGAAAAACTCCTGGGGACCGATACAACGCAGGATCACCATGCGATCACTGGCATTGCGGTAGCCACAGGAGAGTTGGCCCAAGGAATGACCCTCAAAACGATGTTCCATCAAGCCATTGCGCCTGGCGGGCATGTGTGCCATTGGACACGCTTTGGGCTTCTTAACGATTTCTTTGTGCCTTGGTCCTGGCTGCGCCTTGGTCCTGGCTGCGCCTTGGTCCTTGCTCGGGGCTTGGTCCTGGCTGTGGCTTGGTCCTGGCCCGGGGCTTGCCGCTCGCAGGCTTGCCCCACTCATAGGCTGCGCAAGGCCGTGATCGGATCGAGTTTCGCGGCGCGCCGGGCTGGCACCACCCCGAAGAACAGGCCGATCGAACTTGACACCCCCACGGTAATCAGCACGCTGGACAGGCCGATAGCCGCCGGCAAGGCCGTGAAGCCGGCCACGACCGTGATCGCCGCCAGGCCGATGGCGCTGCCAAGGATTCCGCCCAGGCTCGAGAGCACCAGCGATTCGACCAGAAACTGGGCCATCACATCGCTGCTGCGTGCCCCCACTGCCTTGCGCAGACCGATTTCGGCGGTGCGTTCACTGACAGACACCAACATGATGTTCATGATGCCGATGCCGCCTACCAGCAGGGAGATCGAGCCGATCGCCGCCAGCATCAAGGTGAGCCCTCCGGTGATCGTGCCAACGATTGAGAGGGCATCTTTTTGAGAGCGCACTGAAAAGTCGTCATCACGCAGGATGTGGTGACGCTGGCGCAGCAGGTTGCTGATCTGGAATTTGGCGGCGCCGGTGCTGTCTTCATCGCGGGCTTCAACGCTGATGAAACTGAGGCTGACGCCGTAGGTGGGGTCCCGGCCACTGAGCTTGCTCACCATCGTGGTGATCGGGATGTAGGCGTTCTCGTCCTGGTTGGAGCCAAACACGGCCCCCTTGGGCGCCAGCACCCCGATCACCGTGAACGATTGGTCGCGAATGCGCAGGCTGCGGCCCAGGGCGGAGCCCACCGGCATCAGTTTGGTGCGCAGGTCCGGGCCGATCACCGCCACATTGCGGGCCGATTCGAGGTCCTGCTGGCTGAGGAAGCGGCCCTGGGCCACCTCAAAGCGCCGCACCGGCAGGAAATCGGGCGTAATGCCCGATACCGAGCTGCTGGAGCTGCGGGCGCCCACCTGGACCACCTCATTGAGGCTGATCTGGGGGACGACCCGGCGCACGCTCGGCACTTGTTCGGCAATCGCCTTGGCGTCCTCCAGGACCAGGGTCTTGGGAAATTCAATCCCCTGGCGGCGGGTGTCGTTATTGCCTGGAACCACGAACAGCACGTTGGCCCCGAGGGTGTTGAGCTGACCCTCCGCCAGGTTCTGAGCCCCCTTGCCAATGCCCACCAGGGTGATCACCGAGGCGTTGCCGATGACGATGCCCAGCATGGTCAGCAGGCTGCGCAATCGGTTGGCCCTCAGGGTCGTGAGGGCCATCGCCACTGTTTCGCTCAGGGGCAGCTTCGAGGCCATCAGTCGAGGGGCTTGGGGTGTCAGGGGAGGACCAGTGGCCCACCCCTACCTTGGCTGGTGCCGGCTGCGATCGGGAGGGGGGGCCAAACCAGCTCTGGTTGCAGCTTTGCCAAGAACTGGTTGGAACGGTCTGAGCGGCAGGGTTCAGGCTTAGGGAGGCGAGATTGCCTGGCAGAGGTACCCAAGGGAATTTCTCCACCTAGGAGTCTTTTGCGAGGAGACTTTTCCTTGGAGACTTTCCCTAGGAGACGATCCCCACCTTGATCAGGTCGGTCGAGCCGCTCACACCCGTGAGAGTGCCTGCCGTTTCGACCACTAGATCGCCGCTGCGCAGCACCCCCATGCCCCGGGCCACATCCATGGCCACCTGGAAGGTGACCCCATCGTCCACCTGTTCGGTGACAACAAGGGGGCTGACACCCCAGACCAGTTGCAACTGGCGCGCCACGGCCCCATCGCCGGTGACGGCCAAAATTGGCGTCGAAGGGCGGAACTTGCTGACGTTACGGGCGGTGGCGCCGCTCTTGGTGAGGGTGAGGATGGCTGCGGCCTCGAGCTGGCGGGCGATCGTGCTCACTGCTTGGCTAATGGCATTGGGGATCGTCGAGGCCATCCGGCTGTCGACCGAGCGCATGGGATAGTCCCGCTCGATGCGCCGGGCGATCGTGCTCATCGTGGCCACGGCTTCCACCGGGTAATCGCCCACGGCGGTTTCATTGGAAAGCATCACCGCATCGGTGCCATCGAGGATGGCGTTGGCCACATCGCTGACCTCAGCCCGGGTGGGGCGGGGACAGGAGGCCATCGAGTCGAGCATCTGGGTGGCGGTGATGATCGGGATGCCGAGGCTATTGGCCTTGCGGATCAGTTCCTTCTGCAACAACGGCACTTCTTCGGCCGGCATTTCCACCCCCAGATCACCTCGAGCCACCATGACGCCATCGCAGAGGGGCAGAATCGCGTCGATCTGCTCGATGGCCTCAAATTTTTCGATCTTGGCCACCACCGGAGTGTTGTGGCCATGGCTTTTGATCAGCGCCTTGATTTCCTCCATGTCGGAGGGATTGCGCACAAAACTGAGCGCAACCCAGTCCACGTCATGGGCCAGACCGAAGATCAGATCCTCCCGGTCCTTGTCAGTGAGGGCCCGGATCGAGAGCTGCACATCGGGGAAATTGACCCCCTTGTTATTGGAGAGCACCCCACCGACTGTGACGCGGCAGTGCAGGGTCTGCTCAACCCTGTCGACCGATTCGACCACCATTTCGACCCGGCCGTCATCGAGCAGGATGCGGCTACCGGGGGTCACTTCCTGGGCCAGGTTGTCGTAGGTGACCGTGGCGATGGTTTTGTTGCAGCTCACCTCCCGGGCGGTGAGGGCAAAGGGATCGCCATTGGCCAGGGTGATCGGGCCTTCGGCAAAGCGACCGAGGCGAATCTTGGGGCCCTGCAGGTCTTGGAGGATGCCGATATGGATGCCCAGCTCCTTAGACACGGCCCGGATCGTGTCGATGCGGGCGGCGTGTTCGGAGTGGTCGCCGTGGGAGAAATTGAGCCGGAAAGTGGTGGCTCCAGCCAGCACCAGCTCGCGCAAGCGTTCGGGGGATTCGGTCGCGGGCCCGATGGTGGCCACGATCTTGGTGCGACGCGTCAGATCGGGGAGGGCCATCGGCGGGGCCAAAGTCAAGTCGGAAACTACCATCCGCCCCTCCGCCAGCCGCTGCGCCATGGACTTCAACCAATATCAGCAGGGCGCCAGAGCCACGGCCCGCTATCCCCAGGTGGGCTCCAATCCCGTCTATCCCACCCTGGGATTGTGCGGCGAGGCGGGCGAGGTCGCCGACAAGGTCAAAAAAGTGATCCGCGATGACGACGGCGTTTTCAGCGACTCCGTGCGCGAGAGCCTCAAGCTGGAACTGGGCGATGTGCTCTGGTACGTGGCCCAGCTGGCCAGCGAACTGGGCTTTGCCCTGGACACCATTGCCCGCGCCAATTTGGAGAAGTTGGCCAGCCGCGCCGCCCGTAACGTGATCGCAGGTAGTGGCGATCAGCGGTGAGCATGGGATTGCAGCGGTGGAGAGAGGCTTCGCGGGGAGTCGCCGTAGGCCTGGGCCTGCGCGTGTGGGCCACCCTCCAGCGGGCCGCTACGGGCCTGGCCTTCCCTCGCTTGGCCCTACCTAGCTTGGCTAGCGCTGTTTTAGCCGCACTGCTGGCTTTCCCTACCGGCGCCTGGGCCAGCGACCTGCTGGTTCGGGACATTCGCCTCGACCCCTGCCCCGAAGCCGACGTGGGTGCCCAGCCGGAGCAGAAGCGTCCTAGCGGCGCCAGCTGCTATGCCCTGCGTGGTGAGGTGGTCAACCCCGGCAAACGGCCGGTGGTCGACACCGATGTGTTTGCCCAGATCCTCGATTCCAGCGGCGAGCCCGTGCTCCAGAACCGTTCGCGGGTGGGCTCGATTGGCGATGTCCCCCCCGGCGTCTCGCCCTTTGCCCTGCGCCTGTCTGTGCCCGCCGGGACCCCCGGCCCCCTGCAGGTGAGCCACGCCAAGGCCCGTGGCTTCAGTGCGCCGGTGCGCACCCGGGCCGGCGTGGACGATGAACTGCTGCCCCTGGAAAAGGCCCTAGTGGTGAATTGAGCAGCGGTGGCTAAGTCAGCGCAACAACCGACCCGGGCTCAGACGCCGTAGCCACTTCCCATCAGGCTCATGCTCAAGCTGCCCAGCAGTTGCTGGGCCAGGCTCAGGGCCAGAAAAGCGACGATTGCCGAGAGATCCAGGCCGCCCAGGGGCGGAATCAGGCCGCGGAAAGCATTGAGGTAGGGGTCGGTGATCGAGCTCACGGTGGAGAGCACGGGGTTGCTCCAATTGAGGTTGGGAAACCAGCTCAACAGCACCCGCACCAGCAAGATCAACGAATAGATCTCCAGGGTGCGGCCCAGAACGCTCAGCAGCAGGCTCAAGGTGTCCATGGGAAGAGGCGTTGGAACAATTGAACGACTCTATGCAGGCAGCCCTGGCGAGTTGGGCCGTCCATCAGCAGAGGCCAGTCGCCTGGATCGGGGCCGGTGGCCTCAGCGGAGCTCTCCTAGGGGCCGGGATCGTTATCCGGGCTTGCTGGGCGGGGATCGGGCGCGCCGAACGCTGTCGAGCCGGGTTGGCCGGAGCCAATGGGGCCCGCGCCACCAAGCGCTGAGCCTGGGTCCCCGCTGGCAGGGCTTGCGGGCTTGGCGCCAGGGCTGCGGGGGCGCGGCGGCCGGGCCGGGCCGGCCACGGTGGTGACGGCAAAAGTGCGATGGAACTTTTCGCTGAGGCTCAGCCAGAAGGAGCGGCCCTCGCTCTGGCGTTTGCGTTCGATGAAGTTCTGGGCCAGCAGTTCTTTGATGTGGTCGTAGGCGCCGGAGCCGCGCAGTTCGACCAGATCCGATTGCAGGATCCGTTTTTTCAGGGCGATCGTGGCCAGGGTGCGCAGGGCGGCGGTGGAGAGGTCCACCGGCAGCAGGCTTTGAACCAGGTCGCCAAGGCTCTCGCGCAGCTGCAGGCTGTAGCGCTGGCCCTCCTGGCAGATCTCCAGGGCCGTGTCCCGGTGGGCGTAGTCGGCCATCAGGGTGATCAGGGCCAGCTCGGCTTCCTCCCTCGGCACTGCCGCGATCTCGGCCAGGTCCCCCAGGGTGAGGGGCTTGCCTTTGAGATAAAGGATCGCCTCTAGCCGGGCTGGCAACGAGAGCTGCCGCGGCGGTGCCACCGGCGCCATGACCGGCGCACCAACCAGCGGCTCGTCCGGGGGCAAGACCAGCTCCGCGACCGACGCCACGGTCCTGGCCTCGCCTGGCTCCAGCGGCTCAGGCCCCGGCAAGGACGGGTCAGGGCTGGGCATCAGCGGCTCCAGCGCAGGGATGGGCGCAAGTTATCCCACCGGTTGATCGTCAGCCAGTTGGCCTGGCGCCAGCGCCGGCAGGGTCGTCTGGCGATCCCCCAGGAACAGGGCATAGGCGGGGTTGGCGGTTTCATCCCAGTAGCGGTAGGCAAGGTTTTCCAGGAACCCTTGCCATTCCTCCCGTTCGGCCGGTGGCACCTGCACGCCCACCACGATGCGGCCGACATCGGCGCCGTGGTTGCGGTAGTGAAAGATGCTGATGTTCCAGCTGGCCTGCAGGCTGTTCACAAAGGTCATCAGGGCGCCGGGCCGTTCCGGGAACTCGAACCGATAAAGCAGCTCCTGGCCCAGCCCCAGGGCCGAGCCGGCGCTGGCCGGCAGGCGGCCGCCCACCATGTGGCGCAGGTGCAACTTGGCCAGTTCGTTGCCACTGAGATCGAGGCAGCTAAAGCCCGCCTGCTCCAAGCTGGCGATTAGGGCCGCCGTGTCGGTCGGGCCCTGGGTCTGCACGCCCACAAAAATGTGGGCTAGGCGCGGATCGGCCAGGCGATAGCTGAATTCGGTGAGGCTGCGCTGGCCCAGCAGGCCGCAGAAGCGCCGCAGGCTGCCTGGCTGCTCGGGAATCTCCACTGCCAGCATCGCTTCGCGCTGTTCACCCAGCTCGGCCCGCTCGGCCACAAAGCGCAGCCGATCGAAATTCATGTTGGCGCCGCAGGCCACCGCCACCAGGGTCTGGCCTTGCAGTCCCCGCTGCTCGATGTCGGCCTTCATGCCGGCCACGGCCAGGGCGCCGGCCGGCTCCAGGATCGAGCGGGTGTCCTCGAACACGTCCTTAATCGCCGCGCAGATGGCGTCGGTGTCGACCGTGACCATGGCATCGACATGGCGTTGGGCCAGGGCAAAGGTCTGCTCGCCCACCTCCTTCACGGCGACGCCATCGGCGAACAGGCCCACGGCTTCGAGCCGCACCCGGTGG
Organism: Synechococcus sp. UW140; assembly: GCA_945860085.1. GTDB lineage: Bacteria > Cyanobacteriota > Cyanobacteriia > PCC-6307 > Cyanobiaceae > BAIKAL-G1. Next base: position 17,547 of record CAMAPJ010000008.1, read on the forward strand.
CCGGCGGCCAGGGAGCGGGTCATGGCATCGGCATCGCTCGGTTCAACCCCGACGATGCGTACTTGGGGCCAGAGGCTTTTGACGTAGGTGGCAATGCCGGCGATCAGGCCGCCGCCCCCCACCGCCACGTAAATCACGTCTGGAGGGGCAGAACACTGGCGCAAGATCTCCAGGCCGACGGTGCCCTGGCCGGCGATCACATCGGGATCATCAAAGGGGTGGATGAAGCTGAGGCCCCGCTCCTGCTCCAGCCGCCTCGCTTCGCCGTAGGCGGCGTCGTAGGTGTCGCCGTAGAGCACCACCTCGGCCCCACGGGAGGCCACCGCCCGTACCTTCATCTCCGGGGTGGTGACCGGCATCACGATCACCGCCTGGCAGCCCAGGCGCTGGGCCGCCAGGGCTACCCCTTGGGCGTGGTTGCCAGCGCTTGCGGCGATCACGCCCCGCGCGAGTTCCAGGGTTGAAAGGCCCGCCATCTTGTTATAAGCGCCGCGCAGTTTGAAGCTGAACACCGGCTGCAGGTCTTCGCGCTTGAGCAAGACGCTGTTGCCAAGGCGCCGCGACAGGTTGGGGGCGGGATCAAGGGGCGATTCGATCGCCACGTCGTAGACCCGCGCCCGCAGGATCCGCTGCAGCATGTCGGCGCAAGGCTCAACCGGCGCCTGGTTCGAGTCCCCGTTCGGTCCAGCCAGGCGAGCCGCAACCGGGTCCATGGCCAGGGCAGGGGCGTTGGTGCTGGCGTTGGGGCTGGAGGGGGCGTTGGAGGTGCCGCTTGGGGGGCGGGGCTGGAGATTGCTGCTCATCGTTCCAGTCTGGCAACTGCCCAGGCGCCCGTTCGGACCTGGCCTTGGACGGGCGCCCAGGCGGGCCAGCTGGGGCCTGTCTAGCGGCGGCAACCGAGACCATTGACGCCGTTGCACCGGCCGGGCGGCGTAGATTGAACCCCAATGAAGGCATGGGGCATGCATCTCAGCGAGCTGAATCATCCGAATCAGCTGCATGGCCTCAGCACTGCCGAGCTTGAAGCGATTGCCCGCCAGATTCGCGAACGGCATCTTCAGGTGGTCTCCACCAGCGGCGGTCACCTCGGTCCGGGCCTGGGTGTGGTGGAACTGACCCTGGCCCTATACCAGACCCTCGACCTCGACCACGACCGGGTTGTCTGGGATGTGGGCCACCAGGCCTATCCCCACAAGCTGGTGACCGGCCGCTACAACAGCTTTGACAGCCTGCGCCAGAAGAATGGGGTGGCGGGCTATCTCAAACGCAGCGAGAGCGTTTTCGACCACTTCGGCGCCGGCCACGCCTCCACCAGCATTTCGGCGGCCCTGGGCATGGCCCTGGCCCGAGACCAGCTGGGTCAGACCTTCAAGGCCGTGGCGGTGATCGGCGATGGCGCCCTCACTGGCGGCATGGCCCTTGAAGCGATCAATCACGCGGGCCACCTGCCCAAGACCCGGCTGATGGTGGTGCTGAACGACAACGACATGTCGATCTCACCGCCGGTGGGGGCCCTCTCCACCTATCTCAATCGCATGCGGCTCAGTCCGCCGGTGCAGTTCCTCTCTGGCAGCGCCGAGGAGGCCGTGAAACATCTGCCTTTCCTCCATGGCGAACTGCCGGTGGAGTTGGAGCGGCTCAAGGACAGCATGCGCCGCCTGGCCGTGCCCAAGGTCGGCGCCGTGTTTGAGGAGCTGGGCTTCACTTACATCGGCCCGATCGATGGCCACAACATCGGCGAGATGGTGCGCACTTTCCAGGCCGCCCACCGCTGTGAAGGGCCGGTGCTGGTGCATGTGGCCACCACCAAGGGCAAGGGCTATCCCTATGCCGAAGCCGACCAGGTGGGCTATCACGCCCAATCGGCCTTTGACCTCTCCACAGGCAAGGCCTACCCCTCCAGTAAGCCGAAGCCGCCCAGCTACAGCAAGGTGTTTGGTCAGACCCTGGTCAAGCTCTGCGAACAGGACCCCAGGGTTGTGGGTATCACCGCCGCCATGGCCACTGGCACGGGCCTCGACCTGCTCGAGAAGGCCCTGCCCAAGCAGTATTTCGACGTCGGCATTGCCGAGCAGCATGCCGTCACCATGGCGGCGGGCATGGCCTGCGAAGGGCTGCGTCCCGTCGTGGCGATCTACAGCACCTTCCTGCAGCGGGCTTACGACCAACTCATCCACGATGTGGGCATCCAGAAACTGCCCGTTACCTTCGTGCTGGATCGGGCTGGCATTGTTGGCGCCGATGGCCCCACCCACCAGGGCCAATACGACATCAGTTATCTGCGCAGTGTGCCCAACTTCACGGTGATGGCACCGAAGGATGAGGCCGAGCTACAACGCATGCTTGTCACCGCTATTCACCACAACGGGCCCTGCGCCCTGCGCATCCCCCGCGGCGAAGGCGAAGGCGTGCCCTTGGCTGAAGAAGGCTGGGAGCTGCTGGAGATCGGCCGCGGTGAGGTGCTCAGCGATGGCGACGACCTGCTGATCGTGGCCTACGGCTCGATGGTGGCCCCCGCCATGGCCACCGCTGGCCTGCTGCAGGAGAGCGGCGTGCGGGCCGCCGTGATCAATGCCCGCTTCCTGCGGCCCCTCGATCAGGCCCTGATCGCGCCGATGGCCCGTCGCATCGGCCGGGTTGTCACCATGGAGGAAGGGGCCCTAGCCGGCGGTTTCGGCGCCGCCGTGGTGGAAGCCCTCAATGACCTTGATGTGTTGGTGCCCGTGCTTCGCATTGGCATCCCGGATGTGCTGGTGGACCACGCCAGCCCAGAGCAGAGCAAGCAGAGCCTGGGACTCACCCCACCGCAGATGGCCCAGCGGATCCTGGAGCGCTACGGGGCTTCCCTCCAGCGTCAACCGGTCGCTGCCTGAAGCCGCTCGATTGCGATGTGTTGGTGGTGGGCTGCGGGCCCGCCGGCGCTGAGCTGGCCCGGCTGCTGGCCCAGGCGGGCCTCTCGGTGTGGTTGATTGACCAGCTGGCCGATCTGGACCAGGCCGCCTTCAGCAGTGCCGCCTTGCCTTTGGCGGCCTTGGAGCGTTTTTCCCTGCCGGCGTCGGTGGTGGCCAGTCGCTGGCAGGGCTGGCAGTTGCTGGGGCCCGGTGAGGCCCTGCGCCGCTGGCAAGCGGATCACACCTTGGGGGTGGTGCTTGATTTTGGCGCCCTGCGCCGTTGGTTGGCCGGCGAGGCCCAGACCTGGGGCGCACGCCTAGAACTCGGCTGCCGCGCCCTGGAGCAGCGCCCAGGCCCAGGCAGTATCAGCACCCTGTTGCGCTGGCGCTCGGGCCAGCAACGCTGGATCGAGAGTCGCTGGCTGATCGATGCCAGCGGCCAGGCCCGCAGCCTGCTGGGGGAACCCCCGGCAACGGCTGGGGCCCTGGTCTCAGGTCTGGGGGTGGAATGGTTGCTGGCGGTGTCACCGGCCCAGGAGCAGCGCTGGCGCGGCCAGCTCAGTTTCCTACTTGGCAGCGACTGGCTGCCCCAGGGCTACGGCTGGGTCTTTCCGATGCAGCCTGGCCGGTTGAAGGTGGGGGTATGTCGTCTGCAGGACCCCAGTCGCTCCCAACCGCCCCTGGGTCCGTTACTGAGGACGATCCTGGACCGCTGCGGCCTGGCCGGGGCCCAGGTGCTCGATCGCCATGGTGGCTTGATCCGCAGCACGATCGACCGCCAGGAGCCCCATCGGCGCGGCCGCCTGATCGGCCTTGGTGATGCGGTGAGCACAGCCAACCTGCTGGGCGGTGAGGGCATTCGCCACGCCCTGCTCAGCGCCCGGGTTTTGGCGCCCCAGCTGCTCGCGGCCCTCGCGCCAGGAATCCAGCCCAAGGCCGGTCTCAACAAGCTCGACGCCTATCCCAGGTTGCTGCGCCGGGCCCTGGGCTGGCGCTGGGGCCTGAGCGGCCGTCTGGCCAAGCGCACCTGGCTGGGGCTGGATTCGCCGGCGGCAGATCGGCGCCTGGAGCGCTTGTTGTCCGGCTTGCAGCAGGAAAAGCAGGCGGAAGACCTCTCGGCCCTGCTCTTCGACTACCGATTCGAACGCTATGGGTTCAGGGCCATTCCCTATCTGCTGGGTCTGCGCTGAAAGGGCTTGGCTCCTCGAGCCCGGGCTCCAGCACTGCTTGATTTCAAGCGCTGGGTTTCAAGATTGATGCGGTTGTCGCACGATCAAAATCCAGGCAAGCGGGCACAGCTGCGCCCCGCCTGCCATAGAAATTATGGGTTCGAACGATCGCGATGAGTTGTTCGTTCGAACCAGGTCCAACGGGCCTGAGCCGGTGGTTCAGAGAACGCCGCGGGAGGCCAGGCCCAAGATGGCGCCCATGCCCAGCACGTGGCCGAAGCTGGTGGTGGCCAGCAAGGAGGCATGGCTCAGGCCGCCGAACAGGGCGGAACTCGGCAGCTTGGCGCCTTCGTTGGGATGCTGGATGGTGGCTTTGCCGATGCCGATGGCAATCACATTGGCCGCGATCATCACCAGGGCCACTTTCGGCGACCAGGTGAGGGTTGCCGGGGCGAGGGCAAACAGGGGAGAGAGCATGAAGTTCAGGCGACGCCCCATCTTCCGGGGCAAGGACGGCCGGATCGCCCTTGCTTAAGACTTATTCATTGCGGAAGCGCCAGGGCGTCTCCAGAAGCCCAGCAGCAAAAGGGTGTTGCTCAGGGTTAAAAAGGCCTCGGCGCCGCCGTGGAGTGGATCGACATCGGCTAGTTGCTGGCCATAGACCCGCAGGGCCACCAGGGCTGCCCCGATCGTCACCAGCACAAACAGCAGCGTGGCGCTGAAGCCCCATAGGCCCAGCCGCGGGAAGCGACCGCAGCGCCAGGCCCACCACAGGAAGGCCAGGTAGGGGAATAGCGAAAGGCCGAACAGGGGCGCCGGATCAAAGGCGGCCATGGCACTCAGGGCTGTACTCAGGGCGGTCCTGAGGACCTCTGGGCCAAGGGCAGGGTCGGCCATGGCTGGCAGCTCAGGGGGGGCAAAGGGGTTGTATAGGGGGGCTGGGGCTAAGCGGCGGTGGCGCGGCGGGCGATCAGCAGGGCGGCCAGGGCCAAGCAGCAATTGCCAAGCAGGGTGGTGGCCGCTTGAAAGACCACCAGACCCTGGAGCTCGATCGGGTTATCGAATAGGTGCCAGGTGCAGGCCGCCATGGCGCTGACCAGGGCCGGCAACATCGCCAGAGCCAGCCAGTTCCAGGCCGGCTCCGCCTGCAGACGGCCCCAACGCTGGATCGCCAGCATGGCCAGGGCCCACTCCAACACTGAGGTGATGTGGATCCACCACGTGGGCAGGGAGAGGGCATGCATGGGCGCGCTACGGCAAGCCAGAATTTCAGTAAGCCGGGATCAGATCGCCGGAGGCAGATTGCCAGGATCAGTACTACTACCGAGTCAGCAAGTCGGAGTCAGCAAGCCGGAGTCAGCAAGCCACATTCAGCTTGCTGGATTTCAGTTGGGCTGCCAGTCGTTGGCGGGTTCCGGTTTCTCGGTGTCCTTGAGGGAGGGGAAGCTGCTGCGGATCTGGTCCGTGATCGCCTGACGTACCTGGGAGCGGAAGGCCTGGGCGGCTTCGCTGGGCAGCACCGGGTAGGAGCTGGGATCGCTGGCTGTAGCGCGCAGGGGCTTCCAGCTCGTTTTGGTGGTGGCTTTGAGGGCCTCCAAGGGAGCTTGGAAATCAAAGGAGAGGCTGCGACCCAGGGCAGTGGCTTGGTCGGCCCATTGCTCACGCAAGGGGAGCAAGGCCTTGGCCTTGAGGGTGTCGGGCAGGCCCAGCACCGGTTCGTAATAGTCGAGGGCGCGCAATTCCTCTTCCAGAATGATCGGCCAGGCCCCCTGTTCGCCTTCGCCTAGCTCGGTTTCCGGTGGGCCGGCCTTGAGGGCGTCGAGGTAGAAGGCCAGCCATCGGTAATGGGACTTGTCGCGGGTGGCTTTCTTGGCCGCCTTGCCATGGGCCTGCAGTCTCGGCAGGGACGCATCGGCCTTGCGCAGGAAGAGGCGCTCGTCGCGCTCCAAATTGATCGCACCCCAGCGTTGGCGGTACTCCCAGAGCTCTTCGTATCGGCGCACGTCTTCGGGCGGCCAGCCGATGGCCTTGAGTTCCTCGGCGCGGCTTTCATCAACCTTCAACAACGGCTGGCCTGGTGCACTGGCGTTGAGCGTAGGCGCAGGCCTCGGCCACTCCAGGGAGCGGCCCAGCAAGGGGGGTGGGCCTCAGTTGCCAGCCCGGGTGTCAAGACAGTCGCGGCTGTGCCTTGGCTTGCGAGCGGCTTGGGCCGGCGGCGGCCGCCCTAGGCGGGCCAGCCACGGGCTAAAGGCATCAGCTCGACATCCTGTTACAATTGTGAAATATTCCTTAACATCCCTGGGCTCCTGACCGGGGCTGCGCGTGGCGGCGTCTGCCGCTGCAGGCCGGCCATCTTGATGGTCCCTGTCCGCTCAGATGTCCCTATGCCAGCTCCCTGGAGCCGACCCAGCCATGGCTGAATCCTTTCTCTTTCTGCTGGCTGCAGCCTCCGACTTGCCCCAGGGCCAGGTCAGCCTGGCCGATCTGGCTGCGGCCCAGGCCCTAGGGCTTGATCAGGTCTTGGCCCTGCGCATCTTTGCTTGCCCGCCTGACTGGCCTGGCTGCCTCGAAACCCTGGTGGAAGACGGGCTAGCCCACAGCGGCGGCGCCGATCCCTTCGCGTCCGTCCCCCCGGGAGGCCGTCAGCCGGGGGAGCGCAGCCTGCGTTGTGATGCCCTAGTGCCAGTGCTGGATCCCGCCAGTCTCTGCCTGGGCGTTTACGCCGTGAGCGGCCCAAGCCCAGGCCAGATCCACTGTCTGGCTTACCTGCCTCTCGCTGAGATCGAAAATGAAACCTGCTGGTTCTATCCCACTGACAACGGCAACTATCTGAGCTGGCAGAGCCAGCGCCCCCGCACCTTCCTGCCTGGGCGGCTGCCCGCTGGCGAACCGGCGAGTCAGGCCGCAGAGTTCCAGCCGGAGGAGTTGCGGTTGTTGTGGTCGTTGCTGGCCGATGACACGGCCCTGACCTGCGTAGGCCTCACCTACCGGGGCCGGCGCATCGAATGGTCGATCCAGCCCCTGGCCCGGGAGAGCGAAGAAGCGGCCTCGGTGTGGACTTGGTTCCAACTGGATGACCTCAACCCCCAGCCCTGGCAGCGGCTCGATCGCATCGAAACCTCGCCGCGCCGCTAGGTCCCCTGCCCCGGTGCTAGGTCCCCCGCCCCGGCGCTTTGCAGAGCCGGCGCTCCCTTGCCCTGGCGCTGATCAGGCAGCTAGGCCCTTCGGATAGGAGGGGCGCCTTAGGCCGCCAGGACGATCAGCCCCCTGCGGCAAGGCTGGGATTCGGTGGGAATGCCATGCTGCCCGGGCGCAACTACAGGGGCGGGGGCAGGGCGATGGGCGCATCTCGACTGGTGCTGCTCTGCGGCTACTACGGCGAGCACAACATTGGCGATGACGCCCTGTTGGCTGCCCTGCTGCAGCAGTTGCCCCCTGCCTGGACCCCCCTTGTCACCGGCTACGACCAGGCGGAACTGGAGCAGCGCTTTGATGTGGCCACCTGTCCTCGCCGCAGGTTCAAGGCCGTGCTCGCTGCCCTGGGCCGTTGTGACGCCCTGATCCTGGGTGGCGGCAGCCTGCTTCAGGACTCCACCAGCTGGCGCAGCCTCCTTTATTACGTCCTTCTGATCGGCGCCGCACGGCTGACGGGCAAACCCGTGCTGCTCTGGGGCCAGGGCCTGGGCCCCCTGCGGCGGCGGGCCAGTCGGCTGCTGGTGCGGTTGGTGTTGCCCCTGGTCACGGCCAGCAGCTGGCGGGATCCGGTTTCGGCAGCCCAGGTGCGCCAATGGGGCGTGGCCTGCCTGGAGGGCAGTGATCCTGTCTGGTCGCTGCCGCCCTTGGCCTGGCAGGGCGCCGCCGGCCCGATCGTGCTCTGCTTTCGCTCCAGCCCCCTGCTGGGAGCCTCCCAGTGGCGCCTGCTGCTGGAGGCCCTGGCCCATCTCGCCACCAGCGGTGATCGGCAGGTGCTCTGGCTGCCCTTTCACCGGGGGCAAGACACAGGCCTGCTGGAGCGGCTCCGAGCCGAGGGTCTTGTGCCCGAGACCTTGGCGGTCCGCAGCCGCGAATGCCAGCTGACCAGCCCTGAGCAGGCGATGGAGCTGTTTGCGGGCGCTGGCCTGGTGCTGGCGATGCGCCTGCACGGCCTAATCCTGGCGGCCCTGGCCTCCGCCCCCTGTTGTGCCCTCAGCTATGACCCCAAGGTGGCTGCGGCTGCCAGCGCCATCGACTGCCCGTGCCTGGATCTGGAGGCCCCCCTGCCGCCGGTCTCCACGGTGGCGGCCCACTGGCAGGCCCAGCTCGATCGGCCCCTAGAGCCCGGGCCGATCACCGCCCAGCGCCAGGCGGCCAGGGTGCATGGCGCCTTGCTCCAACGGCTGCCCTGAAGGTGCTGGGTTTTGGCTCGAGGTTGGCTGGGCTGTGTTTGGCCTGACTCGGTTGGCCAGATTTCGATGGCCTGATTTGGGTGGCCGGATTCGAATTAGCTGGCTTGGATCGCTGGTTCTGGGATGGCTTGCTCAGGGATGGCTGTCTCAGGGATGGCTGTCTCAGGGATGGAGGGGGCGGGGCTGGTTTGATCCGGCTGGGGCTGGGGCGGCTGGCGGGGTGGGCTGATCGAGCAACTGCCCCAGCCCCAGATCGATTTCGCCCACCCAGCTGATCAGGGCCAGGATGCAGATGCCGGCGCCGATCAACAGGCCTACCTGGTGTCTGGACATGGGCTTGCAGCGGCGGCCCCCCAGTCTCCAGGGCGATCGCTCGACGGCCGCAGCCGGCATCCGGGGGCAAGTCCCTTTCAGGCGACGCCGGATCCCTGGGCCAGGCAATCGGGTCAATTGGCACGGGGTTGGTGGCTCAGTGTCGGTCCCTACCGAAGCAAAGGCCACCCGGCTGGTGTGATTGCGCGATGACGATCACCCCCACTGGCCTAATCCCCCGCGCTGACCTTGCCCAGCTCAACGCCCTGCGCGATGGCCCCGCCTTGTTGCGCTTCAGTTCGCACCTGCTGCTGATCGCCGGCGGCGGCTGGCTCTGGGCCCAGGCCAGCCTGCCGTTGGCCCTACGCATGGCTGGCTTGGTTGCTAGTGGCATCGGCCTGGCTACCTGCTTTGCGCCGATGCATGAATGCGGACATCGCACCGCCTTTGCCAGCCGCAGCCTCAATGACGCCTGCGCCTGGCTCGCTGGCTTGCTGAGTTTTTATAACGCCACATTTTACAGGCGTTATCACCAATGGCACCACCGCTTTGCCCACCAGAGCGGGCTCGATCCCGAACTCGAAGATCCCCAGCCAACCACGCCCCTGGCCTATGGGCTGGAGCTGGCTGGCTGGAACTGGTGGATCGGCAAACTGCGCGGCCACGCCCGCCTGCTTTTTGGCGATCTGGGCGGCATGGCCTATTTGAGTCCCGAGGTGATTCCCCAGGTGAGACGGTCAGTGCGGCTCCAGTTCGCCGTCTATGGCCTGGTGGTCTTGGTGTCGCTGGCGCTTGGCCATGGCTGGTTTCTGCTCTGGGCCTGGCTGCTGCCCCTGGCCCTGGGCCAACCGCTGTTGCGCTTTTTCCTGCTGGCCGAACATTCCGGCTGCGAGTTCAGCGCCGATGGCAGCGTTAACACCCGCACCACCTTGACCAATCCCCTGGTGCGCTGGCTGATGTGGAACATGCCGTTCCACGCCGAGCATCACCTCTATGCGTCCTTGCCCTTTCACGCCCTGCCCAAGGCCCATCTCTGGATCGGCCCAAGGATCAAGCATTGCGACCGGAGCTACCTGGCCGTCCATCGCCAGCTGCTGCGCAATCTCAGCGCCCTGGCCCTACCGGTATGAATGCCCTGCCAACCGTCCAGGAAGGCCTGCTCGACTTGGGCCCCTTCCGCCTGCGCTGCGGCCAAACCCTCAGCAACGCCCAGATCGGTTACGCCATGGTCGGCGAGCCCAATGCCGATCACAGCAATGTGATCCTGGTGCCCACCTCCTATGGAGCTCGCCATAGCGACCTCACCTGGCTGGCGGGGCCGGTGCTCGATTCGGAGCGATTTTGCATTGTGATTGCCGACATGTTCGGCAATGGGGTGTCCAGCAGCCCCAGCCATGGCGAGATGGGCCTGGCCGAAACCGGCTGGATCAGCAGCCATCACGACAACATTGCCGCCCAGCGGCGCCTGCTCCTGGAGTTGTTCGGCAGCGATCAACTGGCCCTCGTTTACGGCTGGTCGATGGGGGGCCAGCAGGCCTACCAATGGGCGGTGACCCATCCAGAACTGGTGCGGCGCCTTTGTTGTGTCTGCGGCACGGCCCGCACCTCCCCGCACAACCGCCTGTTCGTGCTCAGCCTGCGCCAGGCCCTCTGCGCCGACCCCCATTGGAATGGCCAGGGCTTTGATGGCGATCCTGTGCAGGGGCTGCGCACCTACGCCCTGATCTATGCCAGCTGGGCCGCCAGCCAGCCCTTCTTTCGCACGATCAGCGAAGCCTCGGTGGAGGAGCACGTGGAGCAGCGATGGCTGCCCGCCTACCAGCGCCATGATCCCCGCGATTTGATCGCCATGCTCGACACCTGGTTGGCCCATGATGTGGCGGGCGGCGGTGATCTGGCGGCAGCTCTAGGCCGGATCGGGGCCCAGGCCACGGTGGTGGCCGGCAGCCGCGATCTCTATTTCACCGTGGAGGATCTGGCCGCCGATGTGGAGCGGCTGCGCCATGGGCGCCTGCAAGTGATCGATTCCCTACTGGGCCACCGGGCCGGCAATCCCTCCGCCAGTCCGCCTGAACAGCAGCAACTGCGCCGCGCCGTTGAGGAGTTGCTCAGTCGCTGAATAATTCCCTGCTGAAGGGGGCCTGGGCGGGCCTCAGCTGCGGCCCGCCCAACCAAGCAAGGACTTGTTGTTTTGCGAGCCGAGACCAACGGAGTTGTTTGGGTTATCAGCCAAGGGTTTTGCTCCGGATTCTTTCTTCCACCCCTCTGTCAACACCATGTCCGATCTCGCTGGCCTGGTCAGGGACCAGGGCCTCAGTTTTCTGCTGGTCTCTTTCACGGATTTATTTGGGGTGCAGCGCTCCAAGCTGGTGCCGGCCTCTGCTGTGGCCTCCATGGCTGAGGCGGGGGCGGGCTTTGCCGGCTTTGCCGCCTGGCTGGATCTCTCGCCCGCCGATGGCGATGTGATGGCGATCCCCGATCCCAGCAGCTTGATGCCCCTTCCCTGGCAGCCCCAGGTGGGCTGGGTAGCCGCCGACCTGAGTCTTAATGGCGTGCCGATGGCCCAGTGCCCGCGCCGCCTGCTGCAACGCCAACGGCAACGGGCCGCCGCCCTTGGGTTTGAACTGCGCAGTGGCGTTGAGGCCGAGTTTTTCCTGCTCGATCCCGCCGGCCTGGGGCCGGCCGATGCCAACGATCGCCAGAGCAAACCCTGCTACGACCAGATGGCGCTGATGCGCCGTTTCCCCCTGATCGGCCCCCTGCTGGAGGGCATGGAGCAGCTGGGCTGGGGGCCCTATCAGGCGGACCACGAGGACGCCAATGGCCAATTTGAGGTGAACTGGACCTTCGCTGAGGCCCTGGTGACCGCTGATCGCCATGCCTTTTTCAAGGTGATGGTCAAGACCCTGGCCGAACAGCAGGGGATGCGGGCCAGCTTCATGCCTAAGCCCGTGGCCGAACTCACCGGCAACGGCTGTCACACCCACCTCTCGCTCTGGGACTTAGAGGGCCGCAGCCTGTTCCCCGATCCCCAGGGAGCCCTGGGACTCTCCAGCCTGGCCTATCACTTCCTCGCTGGCCTGCTGGCCCATGCCCCAGCCCTGGCCTGCATCACTAACCCCAGCGTCAACAGCTACAGGCGCCTGGCCGCACCGCCCACCACCTCAGGAGCCACTTGGTCGCCAGGGGGCATCAGCTACGGCGGCAACAACCGCACCCACATGGTGCGCATCCCCGATGGCCAGCGACTGGAGCTGCGCCTGCCCGATGGGGCCGCCCATCCCTACCTGCTCCAGGCGGTGGTGCTGGCCGCCGGCCTCGATGGCATCGAACGCCAGCTCGATCCCGGCGCCCGCCACGACAACGACAACTACGCCGATCCCTTGCCCCTGGAAGCCTGCGGCCGCCTGCCCACCGACCTGGGGGAGGCCCTAACGGCCCTAGAGGCAGATTCCGTTTTGCGGGAGGCCCTGGGTGAGGACTTCTGCCGCTCCTACTTGAAATTGCGCCGGCGCCAGTGGCAGGACTACCGTGCAAGCCTGCTCGGACCCCAGGAACACTAAGGGTTTTGGGAGGTCTATTACCCGACGCTCCCCCCGCCTGTTATCCGAGGTTACTCTCAAGCTCGCTGAAGCTATACCTTGCAAGTCCTCCCACATTGTCTGGCAAACATTAGGTAAATGCTTGAGAAGTAAACTCATTACTTGCTGAGCAATCATCCTATGCTCTAGCTGGGTAGCGCCCCTCCAAGTGGTGTAACGCAGGAGGTCCTGTGACCCTTTCCGGAGGGTGAACAGGAGCAGTCAGAGGATGACTGCTTGGAAGCTGAATGCGCAGCTCCGTTCATCAACTATGAACCCTGATCGCTGAATTGGCAACTCAGCGATCGATGTGTTCTGTGTAGATCGAGGGAGGAGCTGGTCCGCTTCAGCTGGTCCTTGCTGCCGGCTTGGCGGTCGGATCAGCATCGGTGAGCTCCAGCGGCTCTTCTGGCTCCGGGATCTTGGCCATCGTGGCTTCGGAGAAAAAGCGCCGGCGCTCCAGCTGCCATTCCTCCTGCTGCTCCAGCAGCTGGCTACCCACCAAGCGCACGATCGCAGCGTCATTGGGGAAGATGCCGACCACGTTGGTGCGGCGTTTGATCTCCTTGTTAAGCCGTTCCAGCGGGTTGGTGCTCCACACCTTGCGCCAGTGCTCCTGGGGAAAGTGGAGGAAGGCCAGTACGTCGTCGCGGGCGGCGTCCATCACCCGCGCGGCTGTTGGGAACTGCTTGCGCAGCATTTCGGTGACTCGCTGCCAGTGGGAGCGCACCTGCTCAGGAGCCTGGATCACGAATACTGCTGATGGCCTCCGGCCGACTTCGTCTACATGGCGGCGGCCACCATGTCCTGGCCAGCCTTTGGTATGTGAGACAGCAGGTTGCGCAGGAAGTGCACCCGGCACAAGCTGCGCAATGCAGCGCACCTCGCGGTGCAACGCCAGCTGCTGCCCTGGAACATGCGCCTGATCGCTGCCGTCAGCCCCAGGTGGGCGTCCGAGATCACCAGCCTGGTTCCAGTCAGGCCACGCTCCTACTGCTGCGCAGAAGCCTTCGGCTAGATGCTGCCGAGGAAATGGCGCCAGAGGCCCTCCGCCTCGCTGTCGCCCACGGCAATGCCGAGCACCTCGCGGTAGCCGAGGGCATTGATGCCGATCGCCACCACGGCGGCCCGCGACACCACCTGCATGTTCTGCCCCAGACGCCCGTGGAGGTAGGTGGCATCGAGGAAGACGTACGGGTAGCGGGCATGGTCCAACGGCCGGCCCAGAAAGGCTTTCACCTGCACACCTGTGCCCCTGGCAGATCCGGCTCACCTCCGATTTGGAGATGCCGCTGGCGCCGCCCAGGGCCTCCACCAGCGCGTCGACCTTGCGGGTGGAGATGCCGCCGGTGTAGGCCTCCATCACCACGGCGTAGAGGGCCTTATCGACCCGGCGGCGTGGCTCAAGCCAATCTGGAAAGAAGCTGCCCTGCCTCAGTTTTGGGATGGCCAGGCTGATGTCGCCCACCTGGGTGGTGAGCAGACGCTGGCGGTAGCCATTGCGGTGGGTGGAGCGCTCATCAGGGCAGCGTTCATGGCGAGTGGCTCCAATGGCAGCGGAGACCTCGGCTTCCAGCAGATCCTGGAAGCCCCGGCGCACGATCTCAGGGATCAGGGCTCTAGCGGTAGTGCCCTCTATGAGCTGAGCCAGCTCGGAGGCGCCACTATGGGTAAGGGTCATGGTCTGTGTTCGGTTTGGTGGTAATTCTCCGAACAGGGTCACAGACCGGCCCACCCATTGCCACAGCTGATGTCTGAGGGAGGCGAGCCGTCAGCCCCGGCTACGCCGGGGCTGATCCCCCTGAGTTACACCACTCCATGGGACGCCGCTAGCCTGCGGCTAGAGGGCTTTGATCTCCCGCTGCTCCTGGGCGCGGAGCTTCTCGAGCTCCTTCTGTTCGACCATCGTCAGCACCGGCTTGGCATTGGCATCAAGTGCCTCCGGCACGCTCGGCCTATGGCCGAGGTAGGGGCTGCCTGCCGCCAACGGCTCACCTGTTCCGGGAACAGACCCCGCTCGCGGCAGTAGGCGCTGAGCTCGGTGGAGTTGAGTCCGGCGCTCTCCAGCACCACCGTGAATTTGCCTGCAGCGCTCCAGCCCTCTGGTTCCTTCTCGGAAGACGGCAGCACCTCTCCCTGCAACCGCCAGATCTTCCTCCATTTGTAGAGGGTGATCACGTGGATGCCCAGCTCCTCTGCAATCCGGGCCACGCTCTGCCTGTGGGGCGGGTGCATCCGTCTCCTCACATCAGCCGACTGCTTCGCAGAGGCCTTTGGCTAGATGGCCTCGCTGTATTGAGGCATTGGTCATGTCCTCAAGCCCCCGGATGGATGGATCAAAGGGGTGACAGCTTTCCTGAAACCGGGGGACCTCAGACCCCCTTATTGGATCAATAACGTGGTTGGACTACACATCTGGTTTGCGCTGTATCGCTAGGCGTGAAGCTAGCAACCTCGCTGGCCTGCTCGAGGCCGGCTTGCTTGGGGATTTAGGTGCTGGTGGTTAGCTTTTGCTAGAGAAACACTGGCCGATGCCCTTAGGGCATGGCCAGTAGCAGGCAATGTGTTGAGATGATCTACAGTCTATGCTGCGGTAGAATTAACGATGCTTTATTTGCTTACGTATTTGTAAGTCGAGCCGTCGCAGATGTCAACGTTTGTCTCTTCTAGATTGCCTTCGCCGACTGTGCCATCGTCAGTACCAGCAAATGTGGCAGAGAGATCATATTTGCAGTCTTTTCTTCCGTCGCTAATGGTTACTTTGGCTGACTCCCCTGGATTAAGCGGATTGCTCGAATCGATGAGGCTATCCCCCCACTCCTTTTCAGATGGGGCTGAAACGTAAAATTCTGTCATTGTGCGGTTTGTATCATTGACCAATGTAAATTCAACCTTTTCAAACTCTGTTGGTTCCTCTTGGGCCTTTTCGGTCGTATCAGCAGGCTTAGGAGCATTGGAAGCCTTCGGCGCATTGGCGAAATTGCATCCTCCCAATGAAAAAGCAGTTAATGCCAGTGCTAATGCAACGCCTGCGCTGAATTTTAAAGAAGATTTCATAACGAAAGTAAAATAGCTATATAACAGTGATTAGCCTATTATCTGCTGCGCCAGCCCCGTATGTAGCATTTCTTTGATTTCATGGGGGTCCTTGGGGTTGCTCCAGGTTTGATTCAAGGTCGCCTCTCGGGTGCGATTGTGGCTGACCTAGCCAATGAACGCGGATTAGTAGCCTGCCCTGGGCTCAATTGATCGCCTCAAGGTCTTATCGTCATAAATAACTGGTCTAGATCACAAGCGCCACTTAGATTCTGAGCGATTGTCCGGTCTCGGAGAGCAGCACAGAGTTAAGTTACGTCGACTTGATAGAAGAAGGATCTCTTCTTGAGAACGTGAGCAGCAAAAAGCGAGTCAGAGGCGATCCTGCATGAACTTGTGAAGTGACATTTGGACCCTGCGGTTCGATCACTTAATTGCCATATTTTGAGTTCAGGGCGTCTCGATTGTTGAGGAGAAGTTGAAGTCAGTCGCCAAAAAGGGCAAAATCAGCCCAAAATTGGACAAACGCTGGACAAGCCCTGCAGATCCGCGCCCCTCCCCATGGGCCCATCGGCGTACCTGTTAGGGCGTTACTACCCTTCACATATTTCTGCCAAAAATTGGGGGAGCTATGGGATGGAGCTAATGGCTTCCCTGATCAAATCAAGTGAGACCACCCGGTAATGTGCAGTCATCGTACTTGGTGTATGACTAACAGTCCTTTGAATAACTGCATGACTTATCCCTGCCGCCCGCATCATTGATATACAATGATGCCGAAGAACATGACACGATATACCTAGCCTTCGATCCCGTGAGATCCTGCCACCCCGCCGATGTGCTTCAGGATTGCAGTAGCGAAGGAATGGTCTGTCTTTGCCTGCCTCCATCAACTTGGTAAGCAGTGGAACAAGCTTTGGGTGTATAGGCGCCTGCCTGGGGCTTTCGCTATTCTTTAGCCTTCTGTCATCATGGGATTGGATATTAATTAATAGCTTCTCAAGGTCAATATTGGTAGACAGTTTCATCCCAAGTACCTATGCTAATCTCATTCCAGAATACTGAAGTACCCGGTAGAAAACATAGTGTTGTACTGGAAGTCTTGTCTTTACTAGTCCATCCACTTCTTTGACATTTGGTATTTCCTGCATCACTCTTTCCGGAGTTTGCGGGCGCTTGCTTACACCTTTGAATGGATTGAGTATCAATAGTTCTTCTTCCGCGGCTAGATTGAGCAAGCCTGATGTTGAATCCAACCTGGTCTTCACCATGGACACCTTATGCCGCTTTAGTATGTCATCCCTGTAGCTTGCGGCATCTTCTCGAGTAAGAATATGTAGGTTGTCGTGCTTTAGGGATATAATTAGTTGCTTTAGGGTCGACTCCCAGTACAGCTGAGTCTGAGGTGATGTATTTGATTCCAATCGTTTTGCTAGCTCTGCCAAGTCTAAGCAGGCTACCAGTGTTGCTCCTGAAAACTCCACAGCAGATAGGGAGCCGATGAGATCTGGGTGATCTGGGATGGGTGCTCCTGGTTCCACTAACTCACGAAGAAGTTCCAGTCTGCCATATAGAAAACGTACATCCATCTCACGACTGATGGACCGCCTAGGAGCACTCGGAACGGGCTGTAAGGCCTTTGACCCTCGTAGCGGCTGTATGACCTATCTGCCTCTGCAACCGCCTTAGGAAGGCGTAGGCGAGCCGATGCGAAGTCATGCGCGAGCAGCCGCTGCCAAGTAGTCAAGCCCATCTTCTCTTTGAGGTCTGCAGGCACTCTCCGAATGAAGAAGTACCCATCTGTATCAGCACGTCGGTGGAGGTAGGGGAACTTCTTTGCCACAGGCGTTAACCGACCTGTTACCCATTACGCCTGTAGTGTCAAGGGCTTGTGTCCCTTACTGGGCTTTTCGGTTACCCCTCCATAAGCAGGACTACCGCAGCCAGGTGAGCCCCTGGGAGCATGTCCATGGCCTGGATGGGTGATGGTTCCAGCCGCCTGAGAGTTCAGCCCTTGGTGGTTAACAGCGCCTGATCGATGGGCTTGCCCTGGCGATCCCATGCGTTGATTTTGATGGTGGTGGGGCTGGCCTCCAGTTCCACGAAGCCATGCACACTGGCGCAGGCCGCCGTGTTGCCATTGGCCAGGATCGGCCTCAAGCTGGCACCGCCGATGCCCAGGGTGAGGTAGGTGGTGCCCTCGATCACCTTGGTGCGCTCGTAGTCGTGTTCGTGGCCATTGATATAGAGCTGCACCCCAAACTTTTTAAACAGGGGCGCTAGCCGGGCCTGGGCATCGGCATCATTGCCATAGAGCCCCGCCGAATAGATGGGGTGGTGGCCCACCACCACTTTCCACGGGGCCTTGCTGGCCGCCAGGCTGGAGCGCAGCCAGGGCAATTGTCGGCCCCAGTTGGCATTCACATTCGTATCCAGCATGAAAAACTCCACCGGCCCGCGGCGCAGGTTGTACCAGCGGCCGGCCATGCCGAAGGGGCGATAGGTCACCTGGGGATCGCCATTGGCCGTGCGGATGTCGTGGTTGCCGAGCACCGCGTGGAAGGGCACCCCGGCCTGGAGCAGGGCGCTGTAGGGGCGGGTGAAGGCGACATCGACCCGGCTCATTTCGCCGTTGTTGTAGATGTTGTCGCCGGCCAGGATCACCAGATCCACCGGATGGCGCCGCTGCACGGTCGCCATCTGATCCGCTACCGCCTGCTGCTTGCCATCACCACTGCCGCTATCCGCCGTGGCTAACCAGCGCAGCTTGGTGGGGGACTGGCTGGCTGGCGCCTGGGCCACCAGGGGGCGTGCGCTTGCTGGGGGCGCCTGGTTGGCAAGGGCGCTGGAGGCTTGGGTCGAGGCCTTGGCGGCAACCAGGCTGGCTCCCAATCCCAACCCACCGGCCAGTAGGGCGAACAGCTGCCGGCGCCTGAGGGAAGGACTCACACGGTCGCGATCCATGGAGCCTGGCTGTTGGGCTATCAGGTTACCGGCCCTGTTTTGTCAACGGGGCCAGGCTTTGCCAGCGGGGCCGGCCGATTCCATCGGTGATGTCAAAGGCGAGGGCATTGAGGCCCAGGGCCAGGGCCGGCCAGCTGGCTTCCAGCTGGGGGCGCAGGGCCCGCTCCAGCTGGGGCAGCCAGCCAGAGAGCAGCAGCGAGCGCAGGCTGAGCAGGCTGAATTCGAGGTAACTGATCAGCCAGCGGGCCAGGTCCACCGGGCCGGCTAGATCGAGGATCCAGAGCAGCATCTTCGGCGTGCGCCAGGCGGCCACCAGGGCCATGGAGGTGAAGGCCAGCCAGCCGGCTCGATCCTTCATGAAGGCATCGGCCTTGGCCGGATCGCCCGTGGCCAGCACGCCAAAAAAGACGTTGAGCATGGCGTTGATCGCCTGGGGAGCCACATGCCGGCCAGGGGGCACCATCATGCCGCGACTGAACAGCCAGGTGACCGTGACATTGGCCTGGGAGGCGCGTACCTGGTTGAGGCTGCCCGCATCCAGCTGGTCTAGGCGCAAGGCCTGATCGATCAAGGTGGTGAGCCGGGGCAGGTTGCGCACCAGGGTGCCAAAGCCGGTGAAGATCAGGGGCGACTGCAGGGAGGCCGCATCGCCGATCGCCAGGATGCGCTCAAAGCCCACCCGGCGCGAGCCGCTGCGGGTGTGGAAATAGCCGGGGATGTAGCCGAAGGTTGGTTTTTTCCAGCGCAGCGTTAAGCCCTCGATCGGCTTGTATTCGCCGAGAATCTGGAAAAAGTCCTCGTAAAGCTCAAGCAAGGAGCCGGGATCGGCTTCGGTGATCCGGTGGTAATGGAACAGGTAAAACGTGAGTTCTTCACCCTTGCCTGGGAAGAGCTCCCAGATCAGCTGCCGCTGGCGGCTGATATCGCCATGGCCAAACAGCACATCACCCAGGTTGGGATCCCAGATCTCCGCCGGGATGCCCTCCAGCACCATGCCGACGGTGGGACAGACGCTGTCAAAGGGCTGGCCCCCATGCAGTTGCCAGGCCACCGAACTGGCGGTGCCCATGGCATCAAGCACCAGCTTGCAGTGGAGCTGGCGGCGCTGGCCACTGCGGCGCTCCTGAAGCTCCAGCACGACACCGTCGTCGTGGACGGCCGCGTGCAGGAAATCGCTGAAATCGATCACGGCGCCGCCTGCGGCCTTCAGTTTGGCCTGACAAGCCAGCAGCAGGGCCTGACTGTCAATGGCGATGTTGAGCACCGTTGGGGTATGCAACACCGGCGCACAACAGTCGGCTGGATTGTTGCCGTCAAAAAATTTGTGGAAGCCGTCCCGGTATTCGCGCAGGATCAGGGTTTCAATCTCATCCGCACTGAAGAGGCCGGTTTCAACCAACACCTTCAGCTCAGTGCGGGAAATGTTCCATTCGCGGTGCATTTTGCCCGCTTCCAGTCGCTCCACTACCGCCACCCGCTGGCCGCTGCGGGCTAGGGCGGCCGCCTGAACCATCCCTAGGGCGCCACCAAGCACCACCACATCCCAGGGCCGCTCGGCTTCGGCAGGCCGGGGCATCGGCCCGGAGCGTCTGTCCACCACGGCAGGAGGCGCTGCCGTGCGGCCGGCTTGGCCGCGCCAGCGCGCTTCCCACCACCACAGCCGCTCCAGGTCGCCCCGGCCCTCGGGCAACTGCCGAAAGGCTGCCACCGTGTGGGGATAGGCGCTAGAGAGGGCCTCAAACACATCGGCGCCGCTGTCTAAAGGCGCCAGGGGGGCCAAGGCGTAGGGAAAGCGTTGCTCTAGCTGGGCCCCCAGCTTGGCCAGCAGGGCCTGGGCCTGGGCCTTCGATCCTTGCCAGAGCCAGGCCTTGAGATACACCGATTGCTGCAGGGACCAGCCACTTAGGCGCAGATCAAGCCCATCGCGGCAGAGGCGCAGGTGCTGGCCCGCTCGCGTCACTCCGGCTCCCAGCAACTCCTGGGCCGCCGCAATCACGGGCTCGAGCTGCCGCCGGGGCACATCGACGTACCAAAGCGGTTCGATCATGGCGTTAGCGGATGGGGCTTGGGGAAGGAGTGGCGGCGATGCGGGCCTGGAGGGAGGCCAGGATCTCCTGGCTATGGCCGGAGGGGCGCACGGCCACCCAGCGCTCGCGCAGGATTCCGGCGGGATCGATCAGGAAGCTGTGGCGCTGGGAGAAAGGGGCAATCCAGGAGCCATAGGTGCGACTGACCAGGCCGCCCGGATCGGAGAGCAGGGGAAAGGCCAGGCCCTCGCTGCCGCAGAAGGAGGCGTGGGATTCGGCCGAATCGGCGCTGACGCCGACCACCTCCGCCCCCAGCTGGTGGAATTGGGCCAGGTCTTGCTGGAAGCCGCGGGCTTCCAGGGTGCAGCCACCGGTGAAATCCTTGGGATAAAAATAGAGAACGAGCCAGCGGCCCTGGAAATCCTTGAGGCTGCGTTCTCCTGCGCTGCCAGGAGGCACAAACCCGGTCAAAGCAAAGGGCGGAGCCGCCTGATCAAGCTCCGGCAGGAGGCCACCCAGGGCTCGGGCCTGCCGGGGAGCGGCCAGCAGGGCCGAGAGGGCTCCTGCCGCTGGAACGGCAGCCAAAAGCCCCTGCAACACAAGACGGCGCTTCATTGCAGGGGCACAGGTGACGAATTGACTGGGGGCTGAGACCAGCAGGCTCAGATCTTGGCCAGGTTGACGCCGAGTTGCTTGGCGTAGGCACCGAGGCCTTTTTTCTGGACGGTTTTCAATGCGCGGGTGGAAATGCGCAGCTTGACGAAGCGATTGCCCTCGGCCCACCACAGACGTCGCTCCTGCAGGTTGACCTGCTGCAGCTTCTTGGTGCGCACATGGGAGTGGGAGACGGCCATGCCGTTGTTGGCGCGCTTGCCGGTGAGCTGACAAACCCGGGACATGACAATCAACCTGTGGATAACAAACGGGGATTAACCCGAACGGAGATCTTACCAAAGGGCAAGGCGGCGGTGGGTTGAAGCCGCCTTGCGGGTCTTGGCGATGGGCCGCCAGGCGGCCGCTGCGCATGGGCCCTTGGGCTCAGAGGCCCCGGGCGAGCAGCTGGGAGAGCAGGTCGGTGCTGCGTTGCTGGAAGCCGGCCAGCTGGTTGGGCTCCAGGCCGCCCACGGCCAGGCGGGCCATCTCATAGAGATGCTGACCAAGTTGGTTCGCGAGCTGCTGGCTGGGGGAGCTGGTACCAGCGCCGGTAATCACGGCCCCGGCGGAGAGCTTCAGCAGCCCTTCCACCAGGGGATGGCGGCGGTTGATCAGCAGCACGTGGTGCTCGGGCAGGCCCGGCAGGCGCTGCTCCATCAGGGCGCCCAGGTCGTTGATGCGGCGCATCTGCTCGGGTAGCAAAATCAGGGCCGCCGGAGCGTTGTCCCCTTTAAGGGATTGCACCTGCACGGTCACCTTGTCTGTGTTGAGCACCTCCTTAAACAGGCTGCGCAGCTGCTCACTGGCGTCCTTGCCTTCGGCGTCGGAGAGTTCGCTCTCCTTCTCCTGGAGGCTGTCATCCAGTTCGCTATCGACCCGCTGGAAGGTGAGCTCCTGGTGGCGCGATTCCAGCCAGGGAATGAACTGGGCATCGATCAGGGTGTCGGCCAGCAGCACTTCGGCCCCTTGCCCCTTCCATAGGGCCAGCGGACCCGCCTGGCCGGCCTCATCGGTGCAGTAGAGGATGCGTTTGGCGTTGGCCTCGCCCAGGCGGCTGCGGTAGCCGGCCAGGGTGGTGTAGGCCAGGTTGCCACTGGCGATCGGGTCGGGGGTCTCCTCTTGGTCACCCGCAGGGGCGGTGGTGCCATAGAGCACCAGATCGGCCACCTGGTCGGCGAACTTGTCGTCCTCCATGGCGCCGATTTTGATGAAGGGGGCCAGGGCCTCCCAGATTTCGGCGTAGCGCTTGGGCTCATCGCGGTGGAGCTCCTTGAGGCGATCGCCCACCTTCTTGGCCACAAAGCCGCCGATTGAGCGCACGCGCCGATCGGTCTGGAGGGCGCTGCGGCTCACATTCAGGGGGATGTCGGGGGAGTCGATCACGCCGCGCAGGGGCATCAGGTAGCGGGGCACCACCTCCTTGATCGAATCACTCACGAACACCTGGTTGCAATAGAGGCGAATCTCGCCCCGTTCCCAATCGGTGCGGCCCGTGAGCCGGGGGAAGAAGAGAATGCCCTGGAGGTTGTAGGGGTAATCGGTGTTGAGGTGCACCCAGAGCAGGGGATCCCCCTGGAAGGGATAGAGGTAGCGGTAGAAATCGATGTAATCCTGATCGGTGAGATCCCGGGGGCTGCTGCGCCAGGGGGCCTGACGCTTGTTCACCGTCTCGCCTTCCAGCTGCACCTCCACCGGCAGGAAGTCGCAGTAGGTGGTGATCAGGGTGCGCAGGCGGCTGGGCTCGATGTATTCGATTTCCTCCTCCTGCAGGTGCAGGATCACATCGGTGCCAGGCTCGCTGCGCTCACCTCCTTCCAGGGTGAAGTTGGGGGAGCCATCACAGCTCCAGCGCACCGCCTCGGCATCGGGCCTGGCTGAGAGCGTGACCAGCTCCACCTGGTCGGCCACCATGAAGCTGGAATAGAAGCCCAGGCCGAAGTGGCCGATGATCGCGTCGTCTTCGCTTTTGTATTTCTGCAGGAACTCCTCGGCGCTGGAGAAGGCCACCTGGTTGATGTAGCGCTTCACCTCATCGGCCGTCATGCCGATGCCGTTGTCGCTGATCGTGACCGTTTTGGCCTCCCGATCAATGCTGATGCGGATTTTCCCTTCTTCGCCCTCACTGCAATCGCCGCCCATGGCCGCCATGCGCCGCTTGCTAATGGCGTCGACGCCATTACTGACCAGCTCGCGCAGGAAGACCTCATGGCCGGAATAGACGGCCTTTTTAATGATCGGAAAAATGTTTTCCGTGTGGATCTGGATTTGGCCCTGTTCCTTCACAGTCACGGTCAGTGGACGACTGGCGGGACCCTAGGAAAGGGCTGGCGCCAACTCAAGAGCTGCCAGGGAGGGGTCCCCGAACCCCGAAGCTGGGGGCTGGACCTGGGGCGAGCGAGATGGGGGCCCTTTGGAGATCCCAGGGCGCGAGCCCTGGCTGGGCCTTATCTTCGCCAGACAGCTGGGTTGGCGAACTGAGTTGCTGAAAGGTCTCTTTGCTGGCCTACCACGGCCAAGGATCAGGGGACTGATCAAGCATTGAATGAAGGCGACCGCCCCCTCCAAAATACCTTGATTTAAGGTGGTGGGCCTTGGCGCATCACCTGTCTGGCCAGCACCCTGTGGACCTCGCTTAAGACCTGGCGCCATAGCCTCACGGTGCCCCAATTCACGGTGGTTACCGGCGCCTTGGTGATTGCTGTCGGCACGGTCGTTCTCGCGAGCCCGCTCTGTTCCAGCGACGAGGTTGGGCTGTGGGAAGCCCTGTTTACGGTGACCTCCGCGATCACGGTGACGGGTCTGTCGATCATCGACATCAGCCGGGACCTCACCGCCTTTGGCCAGGCGACCCTGGCCGGCTTGATTATCACCGGTGGCCTGGGCCTGATGGCCATCACCACCTTCCTGCAGGGGTTTGTGCAGGGGCGCTCCGGTCTGCGTCACCGGCTCGACAAGGGCCGGGCCTTGGACGACTTCGGCGTGGGCGGGATTGGCCCCACCTTCAACAGCATTCTGGTTACGGGGCTTGGGGTGATGGCCTTGGGCACGTTGGTGCTGTACGGCTTCGGCTTTACCGATATCGCCAATCCGCTGGAACGGTTCTGGGCGTCCCTGTTCCACTGCATCAGCGCTTACAACAACGCAGGCTTTGGTCTTTGGGGCGACAATCTTGTGCGCTACCGGGACAATCCGGTGGTGAACGGTGTGATCGCCACCATGATCGTGGTGGGCGGCATTGGCTGGCGGGTGATTAACGACCTTTGGAGTAATCGCTCCAGCCTGCAACGGCGGAGCGCTTTCACCCTGCGCAGCCTCAAGCTGCGTCGGCTGAGCCTGCACAGCCGGTTGGTGTTGCGCAGCACAATTCTATTGATTGTGGTGGGGGCCCTGGGCCTGTTGTTCACCGAACAGTTCGCCTCCGGTGGCGTGATCGAGGACCTGCAGTGGTGGCAGCGGCTGCAGGTGACCCTGTTTCAATCGATTTCGGCCCGTACGGCAGGCTTTAACACCGTGCCGCTCTCGATTCAAACCTTCTCCGATGCCGGCCTGCTGCTGCTGATTGTGCTGATGTTCATCGGTGCTAGCCCGGGGGGCACCGGCGGCGGCATCAAGACCACCACCTTCGCCGTTTTGATGGGGGCGACCCGTTCCACCCTGGAGGGCCGTGATGAGGTGATCATCCAGCGGCGTCAGATCCCGGATACCGTTGTGCTGCGGGCCGTGGGGGTGACCTTGGCCTCGGCAATCTTCGTGATTTTGATGGCCCTGTTGCTCGGCATCGGGCCCACCACCTCAGGGGTGCCCACCCGCACCAGCTTCAACTTCCTGGAGAAGCTCTTTACCTGCATGTCGGCCTTCGGTACGGTGGGGCTGGATCTGGGCGTGACGGCCCAGTTGAACCGTTGGGGCCAGCTGGTACTGATGGTGGGTATGTTTGTGGGCAGATTGGGCATTTTGCTTCTGCTCTCGGCGTTCTACGGCAGCCGGTCCCCATCCCGTGTGGGCTATCCCCGCGAAGAGCTTTTCATCTGAACTTCCTCCCATGACCAGTTGGTGGCAATGGAATCCGGCTGAAGGCCCCAGCAAGGGCGGCTTTGCCGTGATTGGCGTCGGTCGTTTCGGTTTGGCCGTGTGCTCGGAGTTGGTCAAGGCCGGCGCCGATGTGCTGGCCATCGATGCCAGCCAGCGGGCCATCGATGGCCTGCGCCAGATCGATCCGGGCATCGAGGCGCGGGTGCTGGACTGCACGGACGAAGACGCCCTGCGCGCCGCCGGCGTGCTCGACATGGCCACCGTGGTGATTGCCATGAGTGAGCCGATCGAGGCCAGTGTGACGGCCACCTTGATTGTCAAGGACAGCCCCGGCACCAAGGTGAAGCAGGTGATCGCCCGGGCCACCAGTGATTTGCACTTAAGAATGCTCCAGCGGGTGGGGGCCGATCGGGTCGTGTTCCCTTCGAAGATGCAAGGCGAACGCCTGGGGCTGGAGCTGGTGCGCCCCAACCTGCTAGAGCGGCTGCGGCTTGACGACCGCAACAGCATCGAAGAGATCCGCGTGCCCGAGGCGTTCATCGGTCAGTCGTTGCGCGAGATCAATCTCCGCAAGACCTACAAAGTGAGCGTGCTGGCCGCCGGCCCCGACAACCAGCTCATTGTTAATCCACCCGCCTCCCACGTGCTGGCCGCTGGTGAATTGCTGGTGGTGATGGGCGCCAGCGACGCCCTGGCTAAACTGCCTGGCCGTTGACGGGCTAGCAGGCTCTACCTTCTTCAAAAGTTACTGCGATAAAATTTAATTAAAAATCTAAGTATAGATCCTGTCTTGTGGGGTTTGCAAAGCTATTTATGCCGGTTTATCTTTGTTGGCCTGCGAATTGGTGCATCGGCTGCCACAAGCAAAGCACTAACGCTTGTCTTTGCTGGGCTGCGCTGGTTCCGAAAAAGAAGCTTCCCCAAGCCTAATCGGGAATTGAAATCCCTGGACAAGCCGCAGGCGTGCCTTTATTCTGTTACGCTAGAAAAATTAAAAATCAATTATTTAAAAATTTAATCAGCCCATGGAACTGGCGCCTATAGTTTCCGATACCAATCGAATCGCCCCAATCGGCCACGCCCTGCTTCACCTAGTAGCTGCGGTTGCACTCGCAACAAGCATAGAAGTCAAGCCTGGCTTGGCCGTGCCGGCTCCGCCGGCGATTCAAGCGTCCGGGGGATTGCAGTTTCAGAGCCAGGGTGGCGGCACCCCCAACGTCTTCAGTGGATCTCTGTTTGCCCCTCTGGCTCAGGGGCGGAACGGCGAGGTGCTGTTTCTTGATTTCATTGCAGGTCTCAACCTTGGGGGGGCCTTAGTTCAGCAAACGAATCCCTCTGCAGCTGTGAGCACCCGATTGGGCTATCGCTTTCTCAGCAACGACCATCGCTGGATCTATGGATTGAACGCCGGTATTGATACCCGCCAGGCCTATAGTCAGTATGCCTTTCAAGTCGGCGCTGGAGCAGAGGCCCTGCATCGTGACGTTGAATTGCGGGCCAACGCTTTTATCCCCTTCTCAAGCAAATCGGAACTTTACGCCACCGGCTGGACCAACGCTTCCCTGATCAACAACCAGCTGATTCTTGATGGCTGGAACCGTTACATCGTCTCCCTGGGGGGAATAAATTTGGAAGTGGGTATTCCCCTAGCCCGCTGGGGCAAGGAAAGCCTCTGGCTGTATGGCGCCTACTACTACCTCGATGGCAACTACGTCAGCGCCAGCTCCGGTGTGCGGGGCCGCGCCGAGCTGCGGGTTGGTCATCAATTATCCGTAGGCGGAAGTTTGGCTTACGACAATCTCTTCCAATGGCAGGTGAGCGGCTACCTCCGTTACGGCGCCAAACCGTTTAACGGCAATGCCAAGGACGCCATCGACGCCGCCGAGAGCACCTTCCTGGCCCAACGGGGTCTGCCGGTGCAACGGGAAACCGAGATCCGCATGATCAGTGCGCTTCAAACTCTGCCCGGCAGCGTGGCCACCAATCCGAGCAACAACGGCAGCGCCTGGGTGGTGCGCTGTACGGGCGCCACCACCAGCGCCTACGGGGTCAGCTGCGCCCACGCCAGCCTGGACGCCCTGCTGGCAACGGCAGGCAGCAATGACGTGTTGCTCGCGGGCGGGGGGGCAGCCTCAAACTTGGCTGGCCAGCCCCTTGTGAATGGTCGCCCGACCCTGCGACTTCCAGTGGGCACCCAGCTGGCCGGGAGCGGCAACGCACCAACCCTGGCCACCCAATTCGGTCCAGTCAACCTGACGCCAATCTTCGGCGCCACCGTGGGTGCCCAGCCTGCCTTCAGCAATGGTGTGATTAGCATTGGCAGCAATACCACGATTCGTGGCTTCAGCTTTAGCAACAGCTCAATCACTAATTACAGCACCAGCAATGTATTGATTTCTGGCAATACCTTCGTGGGTTCCTACTCGGACAATCCAACCAATTTGACGGATGCCCAGGCCTTCGGGGCCATCAATGCCTCTGCCAATGCCCTGGCCGCCATTGATTTCAATGGGGTCAGCTCCGCAACGATCATGGACAACACGTTCCTTTATCCCCAGGTCCAAACCTATGGCCTAGAGGCATCCTCTGATCTAGGTGGCTCGGTTTTGGTCTGCAATCAAGCCAATCTCTGCTTGGCCGGTAACGCGATTAGATTGAATAGAAGCAGCGATATCACCATCAGCAACAACACGGTCATCGGCGCCTTAGAGGAGGCGTTCAGCATTAACAACTCCCCTGTCCCTGCCAGCATGAGTGGAAACAACGTTTCTAGCATCCGCCTCGGACCCAAAAGCAGCAATCCAAGCTCTTTCATTGCAGTTCAGGCTCAGGGGCAAGTTCTCACTACGCCGCGTTCCTTGCATACGGCCTCAGCCCTGCCTAATGGGCGAATCCTTGTGGCTGGTGGATACGATCAGAACTATCAAGCTGCCACATCAGCAGAAATTTACGATCCAACGACAGGGCTATTGACGCCAACAGGGGCCATGCATGATGGGCGAATTGCCGCAACAGCAACGCAACTATCCGACGGCCGAATTCTCATGGTTGGCGGCCAAGACTCCACTGGCACTGCCTTGAATTCTGTTGAGATCTACGACCCCGCAACGGGACAATTCACGCTGGCTAGCAACCTGGGGACCTCCCGGCTCAACTCCACGGCAACAACAATGAACGACGGAACTGTCCTGGTTACGGGAGGATACACAGGGGCGATCAATGGAGCTAGCTCCGGCATTCCACTGGCCAGTGCAGAACTCTATAACCCAAGCACCAATTCCTGGCAAGCTGTAGGCCCGATGAGCGAGACTAGACGTAACCATACGGCCACCCTGCTAAATGATGGCACCGTATTGGTTGCCGGCGGCTACAATGGTAGCTACATTAATTCGCCGGAGATTTACAATCCATCCTTGCAAACCTTCGCGCCCACCGCCTCTAGCATGGCTGGCCCAAGGCGCTATCCAACCGCAAATCTTCTGCCGTCTGGTCAAGTTCTTTTCGCTGGTGGCTTTCAGAGCACGACCAACGGTGCCCTGGCGACCACAGAGCTTTACAGCAACAGCAATGCCACCAGCTTTAGCCCGGCAGCCCCATTGGAGGCGGCCCGAGGCCGCCATACGGCAACCAGTCTTGTGGGTGGAAACTACGTCTTGATCGCAGGCGGATTCGATGGCAATTTGACCCTGTCCTCAGTAGAGATCTATGGCGTCGCAGCGAATCAATTCACTCCCATTGCGGCGATGGGCGGTCCCCGCTATCGCCATACTGAATCCCTATTGCCCAATGGATCCGTACTGATTACCGGCGGAGATAATGGATCTGGCGCTCTTTCGACTACGGAGCTCTATATTCCTTTCAATTATTAAGGCGAGATGCCTGTTCAGACCAGGGCCGCTAACAATGGTGAGAAGTATCTTTTTGATGCAAATTCCACGAAAGACCTCAAAAGATAATAGACAATTTTACGTGAATTTAGCCGCCTAAAATCAAGGTTATATGCTCGGTATCCATCATTGTGGTGCCATCTGGAGTCTGCTTCTGAGCCATCCTGTGGCAATGCGAGGCCCTTGTTGTTGGCCCCTGGTTGGAGTCTTCGGACCCGATTGAGGGGCTTTGGCTCTCCACTTCGTTGGGGCCGGTGCCAGAGTTGTTTCCCCCAGGCCAGCCCCTGGGCCGAGGAGCAGGGATGCCGGTGGCCATTGTGGTGTTGCAGGGTTTGGGGCTGATGGCTTGCCTGGGGCTGGGCTTGATGCTGCTGTTGCTTGAGTTGCAGCTGGGCCGGGCGCCACGCCTAGGTCCCAACCCCGATCCCGGCCCCCTGCAGGCGTCGTTCCTGCGGCTGGTGATTCCCGTTTACAACGAAGCGAGCAACATCGTTGCCTGTCTGGATGCGGCGCTGGCCAGCCAAAATCCGGGCCTGGCTTGGGAGTTGGTGGTGGCCGATGACGGCTCCAGCGATGCCACGGTCGCCTTGGCCCAGGCTCGCTTCCAGTCCGAGGAGGCCAACCAGGCCAACGAGGCCAATGAGTCCAACATGGCCAACCATGCTGTCGCGGGGCCAACCCGACGTTTGTTGGACGTGGGGCCCCGGCCCGAGGGGGAGAGCTGGTGTGGCAAGAACTGGCCCGCCAGCCAGGCGGCGGCCTTGGAGTGGCCCGCCGGCGATCCCAGTGCGCAATGGCTGCTGTTCATCGATGCCGATGTGCGGATTGAAACCGCTGCCCTGCAGGCGGTGCTCCAGGAGGTGGCTGGAGTTACTGCCGCGGGGCCACCGGTGGACCTGCTCACCCTGGCGCCCAGGCTCGAGTGCGGCTGCCTGGCCGAATGGCTGGTGCAACCGATCGTGGCCTCCCTGCTCGGCCTGGGCTTTCCGCTCAAGCGCAGCAACGATCCCGCCGATGCCACGGCCTTTGCCGCTGGCCCCTTCATGCTGTTCCGCCGCAGTGCCTACGAGGCGATCGGTGGCCATCGCGCTGTGGCCGGTGAAGTGGTGGAAGACCTGGCCCTGGCGGGGGCGATCAAGGCCTCAGGCCATCGCCTGCTCTATCAATTGGGCGTTGATCTTGTGCGCCTGAGGATGTACCTGGATCTGGCGTCCCTGTGGGAAGGCTGGACTAAAAATTGGTACCTCGGCGTCGATCGCAATCCCTTCAAAGCGATTGGCAGTGCCCTGGTGGTGCTGGGGGGCTTCAGCTTGCCCTGGTTGCTGTTGCCCTTAGCCCTGCTAGATCGTTCCCTTGGCCTGATTGGCTTGGTGGCGATTGGCTTGCAACTAGCGATTCGCCTTTGGAGCCGCTGGCGCTTTGGCACGCCGCTGCGTTATTGGTGGCTGGCCTGGCTGGGTGGCCTGCTGATCGGTGCGATTGTGCCGGCGTCGATTTGGAAAACCACGACTGGTCAAGGGTGGACTTGGCGTGGGAGATCCTTGGCTTGAGGGTGGATGGGGATTGGGAGTTCCGTTTTGGATCTGTCCTTGATCAGGGCTTGAGTCCCTTCAGCACCAACACCGGATTCAACGGCGCCAACCGGGTGCCATCGGCCAGGGGGGCTCCACGCCAGGCCTGGTGCTGGCTGACGCCAAGGGCAAAGCCCGCCCGTTCCAGCAGGGGGCGCAACTCGGCCAAGGCTTCGATCGTGGCTAGGGGGATCACAACCCGGCCCCCGGGGCGCAGCCGCTCGATCACGGCCGCCAGCACTGCCGCCCGCTCGGAGCCGCCGCCGCCGATCACCACCCGATCGGGATCGGGTAGCTCCGCCAGGGCATCTGGGGCCCGGCCTTCCACAACCCCCGCCGGTGTGACCCCCAGCCGTTCGGCATTGGCGCGGATCAGGGAGCCTGAGCCGCCCCGTTGTTCCAGGGCCCACAGCTCCAGACCCGGCCGCAGCCGCAGGGCCTCCAGGCCGATCGAGCCAACGCCGGCCCCGAGGTCCCAGAGCACGCCCGTGGGCGGTAGGTCCAGGTCGGCGAGCACCTGGATGCGTACCTCCCGCTTGGTCATCAGGCCGGGCCGGTCTGGCAGTTGCAGGAACAGGCCGTCCTCGAGGCCGAAGAGGGGAAGGGCGGCTGGATCGGCGGGTGGTTCTGGCGGCTCAGCCACCAGAACCACCAGGTTGAGGGGATCTAGGTCAGCGGGCAGGGGCGTCTGGGGCGC
Source organism: Synechococcus sp. UW140 (assembly GCA_945860085.1). Taxonomy (GTDB): domain Bacteria; phylum Cyanobacteriota; class Cyanobacteriia; order PCC-6307; family Cyanobiaceae; genus BAIKAL-G1. The sequence continues at coordinate 48,753 of CAMAPJ010000008.1, forward strand.
GAGCCGCTGCACCCGTTCGGCTGGATGCCCGAGCCTTTCGCACAGCCAAAAGGCATAGCTGGCCTCCAATCCTGAGGCCCGCAGGATCGTGCGTACGGCTGCGGCGCCGCCCTGGTGGGGGTCGGTGAGCACGGCCAGGGCGGCGGGGCGCTTTTGCAGGGCTGACGCCAGCGGTGCGCTCTCACGACCGTGGAGGCTGATCCAGCTGGCGTCCTGCCAGGGCCGGCCGATGCGGGCAAAGGCCAGCTGCATCGACGAGGGCGACGGCTGGAAGGCCAGGGCTGCGCTGCCAAAGCGTTGCAGCAACAGGCGGCCGATGCCGAACCAGAGGGGATCGCCACTGGCCAGAACCACCGCCCTTTGACCTGCCGCTCTGGCAGCTTCGAGCTGGGTGAAAGCGGCTTCTGGTTGGTCCGTGGCCGCCAGGGCGGGGCAGGCCTTCCCGACTTCCACCCGCCCGGCAGCCTGTTCCAATTCCCACCAGGGGGGCAACTCAGCGAGCAGCCGTTTCGGCGCCGCCACCAGGTCGGCCTGGGCCAGCCGGGCCACGGCCGCCGACGCCAGGGACGCCAGCCCGCCCGCATCGGTGCCGATCACCGCAATCGCTGGTGCCACGCCTTGGGGCTGGGGATCGGGACGGCTGCTGGTCAGGGGGTGGTCTGCCACTGGCCCCATGATGGTCAGTCGCCGACCCTGCTCCTGGCGCCATGAGTGACCGCCGCCAGCGCATCCATGAGCTGGTGCTCGCCCTATTGGCCCAGCAGAAGGACCTGGAGCTGCTCAATGGCGATGGCACCAGCCTGCCGGCGGCTGATGCCGGCA
>CAMAPJ010000009.1 GCA_945860085.1 Synechococcus sp. UW140
TGGAGGGCTTGGATGGGCTCAACCACCGCCAGCTGGCCCTGCTGCGCCATGCCCTGAGCCATGCCGGGTTCCGCTACACGGTGCTCTCCCACCAGAGCAGCCACGGCATCAGCAACCAGACAGCTCGCAGCGATCTGCAGAAGCTGGCAAGCCGCGGCCTGCTGACCCCGGAGAAGGACGGCAAGCGTGACCTCTTCCGCGTGCCAGCTGATCTGCCAAAACGACTGCAGAACTGAGGAGGGCAGCTTCGACGCTGCTGGATCACCGACTCAAAGCAGGGCCTCCAGCACCGGCTCCATGCCGAGCCGGCGGCGATGGCGGAAGCAGTCGACCAGGGTTCCCCACCCCTTACCAGGGCTTAGCCGCCCCTCGGCCATCCCTCGGTCCACCCCTAAGAAAGGAGGACATATCTCTCTCTTCTCTTGTCAGGACTGGGGTCTGAGCATTCGCCACCCCCAAGGGGTGGCCTCCAGGAGTGCTTCAGAGACGGTCGTCGCCGCTTGAGCAATGGCCGCACTCACGGGGTATCAACCAACCCTCCACCCCTATGCGCTGCACTCGAGTGCTGAGCGACGTTCTGGCCGTTTCTGAGCAGTGGATGCAGCACTGGATGCAGCGGTGGACGCAGCGGTGGACGCAGCGGCGGCAGCGCAGGGGTGGCTCCCCCCAAGCGGTGGAGCCCTACGCCTCAGCTGGACGCCATCAACGGCTTGAGCGCGGCGTACCTCCAGCCCGGCTGGCCCTTGTATTCCATCTGCTCCAGCTGGCCATAACCGCGCTCTTGCAACACCTGCAGGGCATGGAGCACCTCGGTGGACTCAGGGCGCTGCTTGCCACTGAGGGCACGGCGCAGCATGCTCAGCGACAGCGGGGTCTTCTTCTCCCAGGCCACCCGCTGCAGCCGCAGCATCAGGGCTCCCAGCTCACTGTTGCCTGCTGATGTCAGGCGAACACCGACCGTCTGATCCAGCAGGAACCTGTTGAAGCGGATCGCCCGCTGCATCGCCTCCACACCGACCAGGCCATCCCCCAAGGAGATGGGGCCCTCGGCCCGTTCAGCCAGGCACCACAGCAGATGGAACAGGGCGGCCAGCCGGCCGATGCGCCCGGCAGCCTTGTTCGCCAGGGAGCGCTCGGCAGCGGAGACACTGGCGCGCTTGCGTTGATACATCGCTGCACGCTCACCCTGGAACAGCTCAAAAGCCTCTGGGCTGAGACGCAGCTGGAGCTGCCCAATCCTGGCCAGGGCCTCGTAGCAGCGAATCAGCAGCTGCTTGAGGGCCTCAGCCTTGCGGATGTCGTCTGCCGAGCAGCTGGTGGGGAAATGCTGTTGGACGCTCAACTGCTCGATCACGATGAAGCGAGCTGACAGCCCCGACTGGTCGGCATCGCCGGTGATCTCCCGATACACCTCCGGCTGGCAGCCCGCCACCATGGCCAGACGACAGCGCTGGTACTGACGCTCCCGGCTCTGATCCACCTTGGCGCCGCGGGCACCGGTGCCGTCGTAGCGGGAGAGGAGCCAGCCTCCGAGCGTTGCATCCTTGCCGGCGCGGCCCGGATCGGCCATCTGCCGCAAGGTCGCCGCGGCCTCATCCAGCCAGATGCAGACCGAGCGATTGGCCCATTTGTCGTGGATCTCCAGATGAACCTCCACACCTGGCACGGTGAGGTCTTCCGTGATCAGCGTCTGGGGCATCCGGGGAGGGGGGCCCGCCGCCGGCCCGGCCCCGTTGTCCGCATCCAGCTTCCTGAGCTCCCACTCCTGCATCTGCCGCCTGTGGGCCTGCTCCACGACCCCATCGACTGCCTGGTGCCAAGGCTGGACCAGAAGCCGCGACAGCAGTGGGGTCTTGAGCTCACCGCTAGGCATCAGCAGCAGCACCCATAGGGTCAACGGCTGCCTGAAGTCTTCTGCCGCATCCAGCTCGATCCAGCTGCGCAGGGGCAACGCCGCAGAAAAACCAGCCAGCAGAACCGCCAGCAGCGTGCTGTGCTGAAACTCCGCTGTGCGCCGGATCGCCAGCAGCGCTTCTAACAACACCGGTGGAATCAGGCTGCTGACGTCCAGGTCGACCGTGGCGCCCAGCTGCTCCAACTGATCGAGGGAGTCATCCGCATCGAGGGCCGCTTCCTGCTCCTCGATCAGTTCCTGGTACAGACCCTGCACATCCCGCAGGCTGCGGTCGTGGTCGCCGGCGATCCGCTCCAGTCGGAAGGACAGCTCCGAGCCAGTGGCCGCTGCCAAAGCGAGCGCTTGTAGGGCCTGCTGCAAAGACACCCGGCCCTGGGCTGCAGCCCCAGGAGTGGCGCCAGCCGATTCAGAGAAGCCGCACCTGCCACCTGAGCGGCTGATCAGTCGCCGGTAGCGGCGCAGGGCGGCATCGGCGCCCTGATGCCGGCACTCTCCCTGATCAATCGTGGCCAGGACCCGATCCCACTTGTCTTCGATGGCAAGCGCAGCAACGGCTTGCTGAATCAGATCGTCGGGGCTGCCGCCGTAGCGCAAGCCCTGCTCATCGAGCAGGTTGACCCAGCTGAAAACCTCGCGGACAAAGCCCGTGAACTGGGCACTGCGGTCCAACCCCGCTCGATCGCCACCCCGGTAGGGGCTGCCGCCCTCCAGCACCTGCCTGGCCTTGCTGCCGATCAGCTCCGCCAACTCCGGCGCTCCTGCCCCGGGGCTCTGCTGTCGTTTACCGGTGGAACTCCTCGGCGTTTGGGCCCGCTCGCTGGCTGCTTTGGCAAGGGGGTAGATGCCAATTGCAGCGAGGGAGCTGACCTCAACCAGGCTGTAGGCGTAATCGGGATTGACCAGCTCGTAGACCCCTGCGGCACTCACGGTGGGGGCGCAGACGCACACCCGGGTGCCGGCCAGAATCTCGCCCCGGTGGTCACCGCCCGCAACAGTGGTGAAGTTGCAGTGCAGTTTTCCCCCTGCTGTGCGCCAGCTGGCCATCCCGTCAGCCGGCCTCACATAGAGATGAATCCCGCCCCCGGGCGTGCGCTCGATGCGGGTGCGCGTTAGATCGGGGTAGAGATCCAGCATGCCCATCCAATCCCGATCCAGGTCGACCTGGCTGGGATAGTTCTTGCGGTCAAAATCAATCACCACCACATCGCTGGATGGGATCACGGCGAGCCCCAGTGGCTTGCCTAGTTGCGTCGCTACCGCAAGGCGAGACAACAGCTCAGTTTCTGACACCGAATGCCGGTGACTGGTCAATCGCGGCTCGCCACTGGCAAGCCAGAAACTGGGATTCTTGCCGACAAAGGCAGGCCGCGGCCTGCCATCTTGATCGCATTGAATCTCCCATTCACCACTGCTGTGGCACCGTCTGGTGAGCGGATGCTCCGCCGCCGGTAAGACCATCGGGATCACCGTCTGCAGGCTCAAGCCCAGCCTCAGCAGCTGGCAAGCCGCTTCCCTCAAGGCGCCGTATTCGCAGGGGATCACATCCGCACCCCCTGCAGCCAAGCGTTCGCAACAGCCTCGAGAAGCGGCATAACAGCCACGCCAATCACAGCAGTAACACCTGCCGGAGATGTCATCATTGAGACAACAACAACACAAGGCCGCAGCGAAGAACGCTGCGGCCTTTTCATTTGAACCCGCACTCAGTGGGATTGGACGTCCCAAAACCGTGCAAGCCGTGCACGTTTGTCTCTTGTGCACGGCTTGCACGGTTTATCGGCATTGATCTGCGGATCCGAGAGGCTCAAATAGTGCTGCGCGAATCCAATTGCCATGACCACATCCCTGAGCGCCACAGTTGACATCAAGCAGCAGCTCAACCTCATCTGCGCCCAGCTGAATGTGATCCAGGCGCGTCTTGAGCTGAAGCCCACACTCAGCAGCAGCCCCTGGTTGCCGCTGGCAGAAGCAGCAAGAGCCCTGCACTTCCCCAGCGCCCGTGCGCTGCGGGTGGCCATTGACCGCGGACGCATCCCACCCCAGTTCGTGAGTGCAACCACCGGGGAAAGCGGCAAGCGCCGCACCCTCTATGTGGATGTGGAGGGCTTCGCCTCACATCTGCGCAACAAGTGACGCCATCGAGGCGCTGTCGAACCAGCGCTGGTACAGGGACGTATGCACCATCAGCGAGTGTCCGAGGCTCTTCGCCGCTAGGGAAGGGCTGATCTGGGGGTTGTGAATCGCCCGCACCGCCCAGGCATGGCGCAGGTCGTAAGGCAGGAATGGGACGCCATGGCGGCGCAACGCCACACCCAGCTGGGAACCGACCGTGCGGTAATCACGCTCGAGGTTGATCGAAGGCAGGCGCTTGTTCTGGAGCTCCCACCGCTCAATCCACGCCTTCGGCAGCGGCAGGCCTTGGCGGGCGCCGGTCTTGCCGCCGCGGATCACCACCAATCCGTTGTTCTCTACATCAGCCATCAGCAGGGCCTCATGGGGCCTGGCGCCGTAGGTGGCGCAGATCCCCGTAACCCACTGCCAGCCTGATGGCAGCCCATCGATCACCGCAACGATGACCTCGTCGGCAGGCAGGGTTTCGATCGTCACGGCCCTCTGTGGCAGCAGGGGTTTCAGCGGGCCCGCATAGGCGGTGGCCCAGGTCACATCCGCACTGGGTCCCCGTTTGCGCTGCTGCGTCCACCAGGCTTCTGTGCGCCGCAGGGCTTCGCTACCGCTGATCCCCTCCGTTGTGGGGCCCTGCATCTTGATGGCCTGCAGCCAGCGTTCGCAGGGGAAGGCCTCCAGCCCCCGGCGGTGCAGCTCGAGGTCACGCCCAAGCTCCTCAGCCAACTGACGTGCCTGATCCACGCCTGACGGGTAGGGGAAGACCGTGCTGATCCGGCGCTGCTTCCAACTGCCATCGGGCAACGGCAGGCTGGCCCGCAGCCGCATCCTTGCCCCGGATGGGGAAACCTCGAGGCTGACACTGGAACCCAGGTCCCGCAGGGCCCTGTTGATTCGCGTGAGGTAGGGATCCCGGCCGGCCATGGGGCGTGCCTAAAAGCGTGCCTACTCTCGCCCGAAACGGACAAATCTGTGCCTAAAGGGTGCCTAACCGGATGTTCTGACGTTGCCCTGCTTTTGCTTGAAACCTGCTCTGTGACTGGGGTTTTGGAGATGGGGGTCCCGGGGATCGAACCCGGCTAAGGCGAATTATGAGTTCGCTGCATTCACCAGATTGCTAGACCCCCGGCAAGGGCGTCCCCGCGGGGCGCCCTGGGAATGCTGGCTTACCAGAGGCCCCGAACGGGAGCCGGGGTTGAACCAGCCAGCCTGGCGCTCGGAGCAAGGGACTCGGCAGCCAAGGGCAGCCCACAGCCACCCTGGGCCAGACCCGAGCAGTACCCATTGAACACATCGGCGGTGCGCACGGGCATGGGATTCGACTGGGACTCCAGCAAGGCCCGGTTGGTCGCCTCAATCGCCGAGCCATCCCAGACCAGGGTCTGGTCGGGGAACCCCAGACCCATGAGCGTGCTGCCATCGCGCCCGGCCACGGCAATGCCGAGCACATCGGTGAATTGATGGACCAGATCCACCCCCTGGGCGAAGGGCGCCGTCCAGGTGTAGGCGCGGCGCTCCACCAGCTGGGGTGTGGTGACCACGGGACCGCAACGGGTGACCACCACCGGCGAGAGGGAGCTCGACGCCGCCGCCCCCGGCAGCGGCAAAGGCGCCTCAAGGGAGCTGACACAGACCACCGGGCCAGCCAGGGCCGGACCAGGGGCCAGGGCCAGGGCGACGCCCAGGCCAGGGGCGAGCAGGGCGAAGGCGGGACCCCAACCCAGGCTGGAGACTGGGTTGGGGCTGTAGCCAGGGCTGGGGCTATCGCCAGGGCTGGAGGCGTGACTGGGGCCTTGACCGCAAGCACTTGGCAGGGTGTCGGCCGGCTGGGGACGAACCACCGCGCATGGGCCTACGGATCGGACCATCGGTTTGACGCAGGATCAGGCAGCAAACTAATCAAACTCCCACCAAAAGGCCAGCCACCAAAGGCCAGCTCCCAAAGGCAACCATGGCTCTCCTTCTTCCCAGCACTCCCCCTGAGCAACGCCAGCGCCTGCTCGAACTCCTGGCCGAGCGGGCCTATCGCCACGGCAGCTTCACCCTGGCCTCGGGCCGCAGCAGCGACCACTACGTGAACTGCAAACCAGTGAGCCTCAGCGGCCCAGGGCTGGCCCTGCTGGCAGCCCGGATGCTGGACCTGGTGGAGCCCGAGGCGGTGGCAGTGGCCGGACTCACCCTGGGGGCCGACCCCCTGGTGAGCGGCGTGGCCCAGCTGGCGGCCCTGGCCGGCCGTCAGCTGGATGCCCTGATCGTGCGCAAGGAGGCCAAGGGCCACGGCACCGGCGCCTGGCTGGAAGGGCCCTTACCCGAGCCCGGCGCCACCATCACCGTTTTGGAAGACGTGGTGACTACTGGCGGCTCCTCGCTGAAAGCCGTCAGCCTGCTGCGCCAGGCCGGCTACACGGTGAACCGGGTGGTGACGATCGTTGATCGCCAGGAAGGGGGCCAGGAGGCCATGACCGCCGCCGGTCTGGAGCTGGTCAGCCTGTTTCTGCTTGAGGAAGTGGCCGCCAGCCATGCGGCCGGTCAGCAGCCATGAGCAGCCCCGCCGGTTCGTCCGGTTCGTCGTCCAGCGCGGCCCCTGCGGGCCTGGGGCCTAATCAGGGAACGGCTCTCTGGGCGGATGCCGCTGGTGATCCCTGGAGCGGACCCGGCAGCCCGGCGTCTTGGAGCAGCCCGGTGAGCCTGATCCGGCTGGAGGGGCCCGACAGCCGGCGCTTTCTGCATGGCCAAAGCAGCCAGGCCCTGGAAACGGCCGCCCCAGGCGCCTGCCTAGCCACCTGCCTGATCACGCCAACGGCCCGCCTGCGGGGCCTGGCCCTGGCCCTAGTGGATGACACGGGCCTTGATCTGGTGGGACTCGAAGGCGAGGGCGCCGCCCTCCACCAGGCCCTCGATCGCGTCTTGTTTCCGGCCGATCGGGTGCGCCTGGACCCGCCGCAGCCGGCCCGTCTGGTACGCCTGGCCGGCCCCCTGCCGGCCCAGGTGCCGCTCGGCTCCCCAGGCCAATGGCAGCCGTTAGCCGCGGGAGCCGGCCTGCTGCTGCAGCCCGAGGTGAGCCTGGGCGGAACGGCGGCCAGCCCGGCGGTGTTGCTGCGATCCGGGGACGAACAGCCGGCCTGGCTCAAGGCCTTTGTGCCCCTGGACGCCGATGCCTGGGCCCTTTGGCGTCTGGGCCAGGGCTTTCCAGCGGCCCCGGGCGAAATTAACGACGGCTGCAATCCCTTTGAGCTAGGCCTGGCCGGCTGGGTGAGCCTTAACAAGGGCTGCTACGTGGGCCAGGAAACCCTGGCCAAGCTGGCCACTTACGACGGCGTCAAACAGCAACTGCGGCGCTGGATCTGGCGGGCGGCTGGAGCGGGATCCGGTCCCGGGAGCGACCTAGAGCGCGAGGCCCTCAGCCCTGGCTCTGGGCTCGTCACCGCAGCCGGCGAACGGGCCGGCGTGATCACTTCGGTGCTGCATCTGGCCGCAGCGGGCCCTGCGCCGGCGGTTGTCATCGGATTGGCCCTGGTACGCCGCGCCGCCCTGGCGGAAACCCGCCTGCTGGCCGCCGATCTGCCCTTGGAGATCAGCACCCCGGCAGCCTTCCAGGCGCCGCCGGTGGGGGCGGGTAAGGGGCCCTAAGTCCGGCCCTGGGGCTTGCCCTGAAGCGCATCCTGGGGCTTGCCCTGAAGTGCATCCTCGTCCAGAAGCCAACGGGCCACGGCCCAGGTGGCCAGGCAATCGTCGCGGTTGTAGGCAAAAATCCGGCGCAGGCTGTGGCGGCTGCCGCGGCCATGGGCGCCGCCGAAGCCCAGCCGCCACTGGCGCCACCAGAGCAGGGCCCGGGCCCCATCCACCCCCTTCTGGCTCCAACGGAAGCCGCGCCAACTAGCCACCGCCTTGAGGCCGTAACTGTTGACCGGGAGCCACCAGCTCCGGCGGATCCGTTGGTGCAGGTCGATCAGGCGGCGGCGCAGGTCCGCCAGCTCCGCCTCCGAAGCGCCCTGGCGCTGGGCCAGCCGCAGCAGGGCCAGGGATTCGGTTTCGCCGTAATGGAGCACCGGCCAATCGGGCCACTTCTGCAGCAGCTGGCGCAACCGCTGCCACAGCCGCGCCTCCCCCTGCTCCTGCAGGGCCAGTAGTGGGTGATAGGGGGCCTCTGCGGGCTCAAGCCAGCCGCCGGCGCCATCGCGGCCGAGGCGCAGGAAGCCATGCAGGAAATCGTCGCGGGCGTCTGGATCGGATTCGATGTCGTAGATCAGCACCCCGGGCGCCTGGGCCAGCTCAGCCAGGGAGGGGCTGGGGTCCCGGCGCAAGGGCTGGCCGCCCTGCTGCACCTGGGCCTGGGTGATCAGCTCAGATGCCACCTCGCGCAGCTGTTCGCCATGCACCGCCAAGGCATCAGCCAGCTGCTCAGGATCGGCCGTGGCCAGGTCGCCTAGGCGCTGTAAGCCCAGCTGTTGCAGCAACTCGCGCCGTTTGCCGCCGATGCCACTCACCTCACTGAGGTGCCCTTCGGCGGCGGCTTCGCGGTCGCAGAGGCTGCGCCAGCTGCACAGCACGCATTTTTTGCGGTCGTTGACCAAGGGCGGCGGGCTGGGCCGCTGCAGGTCGTCTGCCAGGCGCTGCAGGCTCTCCTCGAGCTGGTGCTGGAGGCTGGTGGTCAGCGGCAACGACTCCCGCTGCTGGCCGGCCCCAACGCCCGCCAGCACCAGCCCATGGCTGACCGGGGCCTGCTGGGCCTCCCCGAGCAGGCGGCCCCAGAGGGTCAAGGTGAGACGGGGCTCGCGACTGAGGCGGTAACCCTGGCGGGCCAGGACCGGCTGGTAGGCAAAGGCGCCCCAACGGCTTTGGCCGGCGCCCCGTACCAACAGGGCGGGATGGGCCTCCAGGGCCAGGCCGGCGGGTCCCACACCCACCAGCCGCAGCCCCACCACGGCAGGGGCACCGGCGCTGCAGGCCGCCAGGCCATGGCGGGGCCGTTCCGGGCTAAGGCTGGAAAAGCTGCGGCGCTGGCCATCGAGCTGAAGGCTGCGGTGGGCGCTCCAGATCCGCTCGGCGGGATCGCCATGGCGATCGAGCCAGGCCCGCCGTTTGCAACGCAACCAGCTGCCCAGCAGCCGGTCGGTAAGCGGGGAAGGGGCCAAGGGGGAAACGGCCAAGGGATCGGGGAAGGGCGGTGCCGCCTAGGGCCTGGCTTGACGCTAAGGCGGCGTCCCGCTGCGGCGCCTTGCCGCAGAAGACGGCGGCGGCGCTGCGGGGACTGGGACTGGGGGAGGGAACAGGGGCTTTCGAGGCGGCTTTGGAGGCGGCTTAGGCGTGGTGCTTGAAGGGTGGACTGGGGCTGGTATCGGGGGGACGGCAGGGCTCTGGCGGCTCTGAACCAGCGGTGGCCTGCCGCCGGGCCGGCACCCTCTCTCCCCGCAAGTCCCCGCTGGGCTGCTAGCACCGCCCCATCCGTAGCAGCTCCGATGGCGTCAGCGCCGCTTCCCCTGGAAGCCAGTCCGATCCAGTTCGGCACCGATGGCTGGCGCGGCATCCTCGGCGTCGACATCACGATTGAGCGCCTGCTGATGGTGGCGGCCGCCGCCGCCCGGGAGCTGGCCTATTCGGCTCCAGCGGGGCTGACCAGTCGCGAGGTGGTGATCGGCTACGACCGCCGCTTTCTGGCGCCGGAGCTGGCCGAAGCGATTGCCGCCGCCGTGCGTGGTGCCGATCTGGAGCCCCTACTTAGCGACACAGCCGTGCCAACGCCGGCCTGCAGCTGGGCCGTGGTCGAGCGGGGCGCCCTCGGGGCCCTGGTGATCACCGCCAGCCACAACCCGCCCGAATGGCTGGGGCTGAAGATCAAGGGCCCCTTCGGCGGCTCGGTGGAGGGTGACTTCACCAGCCGGGTCGAGACCCGCCTAAAGGCCGGGGGCATCAGCGTGCCGATCGAGGGCGCCACGCCCCGTTTTGATGCGATGGGCACCTACCTGGCCGGCCTGGGCAGCCGGCTCGACACCGGCGCCCTGTCCAAGGGGCTCCAACAACTGGGCCTGCGGGTGATCGTCGATCCCATGCATGGTTCGGCCGCCGGCGGCCTCAGCGCCCTGCTTCCCAGCGCCAGCGCCGCCGGGGTGGTGCGCGAAATCCGCTCCAACCGCGACCCCCTGTTCGGCGGCAACCCGCCGGAGCCCCTGGCGCCCTACCTGGAGCAACTGATCGCCGCAGTGAAGGCCTCGACGGCCGCCGGATTGCCGGCGGTGGGGATCGTGTTCGATGGCGATGGCGACCGCATCGCGGCGGTGGATGAGCGGGGCCGCTTCTGCAGCACCCAGTTGCTGATGCCCCTGTTCATCGACCACCTGGCCCGGGCCCGCCAGCTGCCCGGCGCCGTGATCAAAACCGTGAGTGGCTCGGACCTGATGCAGCTGGTGGCCGAAGACCTGGGCCGCCAGGTGATCGAGATGCCGGTGGGCTTCAAGTACATCGCCGCCGAGATGCTCAGCGGTGAGGTGCTGGTGGGCGGCGAGGAATCGGGGGGGGTGGGCTTCGGCATGCACCTGCCCGAGCGCGATGCCCTGTTTGCCGCCCTGCTGCTGCTCGAGGCCCTGGTGGAGGGCGGCCAGCCCCTAGGAGAGCGCATCGATGCCCTGCAGAAGCGCTGTGGCGGCGCCAGCCACTACGACCGCCTCGATCTGCGCCTCAAGGACATGGCCAGCCGCCAGCGGCTGGAGCAGCTGCTGGCGGACCAGCCGCCCGAGCAGGTGGCGGGGGTGGCGGTGCGCGCGGTGATTCGCACCGATGGCGTCAAGCTGCGCTTGGGGCCTAGCCACTGGCTGATGCTGCGCTTCTCGGGCACCGAACCGCTGCTGCGCCTCTACTGCGAGGCCCCCGAGGCCGAACGGGTGGCGGCTGTGTTGGCCTGGGCGCGCCAGCTGGCTGAAGCGATCTGACCATGAACACCCGTGCCGAAGAACCGAGCCCAGCCCGATCCAGCGGGCCCGATCCCGCCAGCCCAGCCCCGGCCGCGCTCAAAACCCTGGTGATCGCCAGCGGTAATGCCGGCAAGATCCGCGAATTCGCCGGCCTGCTGGCGGATCTCAACCTGGAAATCCGGCCCCAGCCCGAGGGCCTGGAGGTGGAGGAAACCGGCGAGAGCTTTGCCGACAACGCCCGGCTCAAGGCGATCGCCGTGGCCCAGGCCACCGGCCAATGGGCCCTCGCCGACGATTCCGGCCTGAGCGTCACGGCCCTGGGCGGCGCCCCGGGGGTGCACTCGGCCCGCTACGCCGCTAGCGACCCAGCCCGCATCGCCCGGCTACTGGATGCCCTGGAGGTCGCCAACCAGGAGCGCCGACGTTCCGGCCAGGCCCCCGACCGCAGCGCCCGTTTCAGCGCAGCCCTGGCCCTGGCCAATCCGGCCGGAGAGGTGGTGCTGGAAGTGGAAGGACACTGCCCGGGGACCATCCTGGAGGCCCCCCGCGGCAACGGCGGCTTTGGCTACGACCCGGTGTTTTTGGTGCCGGAAACAGGCCAAACCTTCGCCGAGATGGACAAGGCGCTCAAGGGCCGCATCGGCCACCGGGGCCGCGCCTTCGCCCAACTGGCGCCGAAGCTGGCTCCCCTGCTGGGCGCCTGAGCCGGGCCGAAGGCCCCAGGCGCCAGCGGGTTACCGCCCGAGGCGGCGCGGCCTGCTTCGGGCAAAGGCATTAGCACTGAGGGCGTCCCTTGCCATGGCTTCCCATGTCCAAAGCCCAGCTCACCGCCTTTTTCCTCAAAGTCGATGGGGATGCTTCGCTCAAGGCCCGGGTGGATTCAGCCGCCGGCCCCGATGCCGTCGTCGCGATTGCCATCGGTGAAGGTCACAACTTCTCCGCCGCCACCCTCACCCGCCACCTGCGCGGCTGAAGCCAGGCCAGGCTGGCCCTCGGCCAGGCCAGCAGCGGAGCCTGACCTTGGGCCCTTGCCTTAGCCCTTGCCTTAGCCCTTGCCTGGGCCCTTGTTGGCGTGATTGCCCGGGCCCTGCCCAGGGGCAACGGCCAGATCCCCGACCGCAGCGATCCAGCCCTGGAGCTGCCAGTCAACGCAGCCGTTGGCAATCAGGGGGTCCTGGCGCACCAGGGCTTCGGCGGCGGCGTAATCCTCAGCCGCCAGCAGCAACAGGCCGCCGCCCCCGGGCCGGCCCGCCTGATCCACCAGGTAGCCGCTGCTGATCACCACTCCCTGCGCACGCAGCTCAGCAACCCACTGGTGGTGGGCCCGCAGATGGGGCAGGAGCTGCTGACGCGGCAGCCGGAAGGTTTCGGTCTTGATGAACCAGGCCATGGCGGGAGCTCGTGCTGGGGTGGGTCGGCCTGAGGGTTTGATCGCGGCGAGTCTGGATCCGGGTCCAGCAGCAGCGATCGGCCCCACCCAAACCCCAGAGCCCTGATCAGGCCGGGCTCCAGGTGCCATGCAGGCCGTAGGGGATAGCCAGGGGCAGCTCCACAACGGCCTGCTCCGCCATCGTGGCGGCATCGAGGATCACCAGGTCGCTGGCACAGCGGGCCCCGTTCCAGACCAGCACCAGCACCCAGCCCCGATCTTCCGGTTGCCCTGCGGCGGCAGTGCCAGTGGCGGCAGGGCCAGCGGCTCCCGACGCCTGCGGGTAGGGCACCATCACTGGCTCATTGACGAAGCCCCGGGGCGAGGCACTCCAGACCTGACGCTCGCCGCTGAGCAGGTCAACTTTTTCGATCGCCTGCAGGGGATCGTTGCCGAGCTCCCGCTCGGCCACCGCCATCCAGCCGTAACGGGCCGCCAGCCCCTGCTGGGCCGGGTTGACCATGGCGAACTCGCAGCAGCGCGGCTCGAGCAGTTCCAGGCTGACGCTGGCGGTCTTGAGGTCGATGCGGCAGCGCTTGAGCTGGCCTTCCGGCAGGCTGTCGAAGTCGATCGTGCGGAAGTCGACGTCTGGGCCGATCGAAGGGAAATCGGCGTAGAAGATCGAATCGACCACCAGGTCGCCGCTGGCGTCTTCAAAGGCATTGAGGTGGTGGAAGACAAAGCCTTCTGGGGCCTTGATCAGGCGGGGTTTCTGGCCGGCGAAGGCGCCACTGGCGCGGGGCACCAGCCAAAACTGGCCCTGCTGACCCGGCTTGGAACTGAGGCACTGGGCCGCCCCTTTCTGGCCGAGCACAAAGCCCAGGGGGTTGAAGGCCACGGCGTTCTGGAGGAACACCGCCCAGTTGGGGGTGATGGCGAAATCGTGCAGGAAGGCGAAGCCCTTGAAGCTGTAGGAGTCGTCGGCCAAGAGCTGGCCGGCCTGGTCCCCGCTGGTGGCGAACTCCATCAGCCGCACCGTGCTGGTCGGTCCGGCCTTGACGCCGAAGGTGACCAGCCGGGGCTCGCCATGGTGGCCGGGATCGAGGCGCGGGTGGGCGCTGAAGGCCTCATCGGGCTTGAGCACGCCATCAAGCAGGGTGATGCCCCTGGTCTCGAGGGTGTCGGGATCGAGGGCATGGGGGGAGCTGGCCTCCCAGAGGGCCAGCAACTGGTCGCCTAGGCGCACCACCTGGGTGTTGGCGATGTTCTTAAGGCGCAGGTCGAAGGCGTTGGCAATCGGGCCGCCGGGCTTCTGGGTGCCGAAGACACCGCGAAAGAGCACCTTGCCCGCCGCCTCTTCAGCCAGCCAGCCCTCCGTGCGCACGAAGCGATTGCTGAGCTGCAGCGCCCCGGCCTCAAAGCGGAGAGCCGTGATCATGGCGTCGCCATCGAAGGGGTGATGCACCCAGTGGCCGCCGCGCTCCAGTCGGCCCGGTCCGTTGCGGTAGAGAGTGCCGCTCAGCTCGCTGGGGATCGTGCCCCGGGCAGCGCTCAGGGGCACGGCGCTGAGCTCAACGCCCACATTGCGGAAGGCGCTGGACCAGTCGGCCCGGTCATAGGCCGCCGGAGCTGGGGCAGGGGCGGCGCCAGCGGCATCGCTGCCTTCGGAACTGGAGGCTCGGCTGGGGGCAACGGTCATGACAAGGCGCTCGGCATCGGCCCATCATCCCGTAACGGAGTGTGAAGCGCCTGGATCCCGGCGACCCCTTTCGCTCTCAAGCCCGCCCTGGACCGAAAGAAACGGCTTCTGCTTATCACCCGCGGCTGCAACTCAATCGCGGCCGGGGTGGCTGGGGTTGGTGGCCCTGCTGGACTGGGGCTTTGACAGCTTCGATCGGTTTCTGCTCAACGACCTGGCGCCAAGTGGAGCTATTCCCTGCTGGCGAGCCGATCGTGAACTGCAGCAGTAAATAGGGGGCATTCGACATTAAGGGGATCCTCACGGCGACCAGACGCAAGACCTTGAAATGGCTCTTTTGGGGAGTGGGCCTGGGCATATTTGCCATTTCAGCCTCTCTCTGAGCGAGCCAGTTACCGCCCGACCGCGGATCAGCCGCTCGCGGCTCCATTACAACAGCACTTGAACCATTACGGACCTTGGTCCGCTTCCTGCAGGCCGCCTCGCAGCTACAAACATCAACACTCTTAAGGAGAATTAGGCGTTTTGCTTATGATCAACTTGTGTTGCTATTAAATATTTTGGCCCTACCCTGGGGAATGGAAACCCCAGGCAGGTTTCTTGCGGATTACGAAGGGGTGCTGGACAGGTGTGGTTAAGCTATGGGGGAAAGACCCATCTTGGATGGGGCCCACTGGTTATCCCCGCACGGTTCAGGTTCCTGCGGGACCTTCGTTTGCCTCTTCTGAGCAAAAACTGAGGAATTGTTCTGTACACCCCTAAAGTTCAGGCCAGTGGCCTGGACCGACCTGGCGCAGTTGTGTACTGCGAGGGTCAATTCGCTTGCCTGGATGGCAAGACGGCCAACGGCCTGGTACGTCACTGCGAGAGATATGAGATCAAGGCGGTGATTGATCACCGTTGCGCCGGCCTCGATGCCGGTCTGGTCCTAGATGGAGTGCCGAATGGCATTCCGATTGTGAGCAGCCTGGCGGACGCTTTAGCCCTGCCTGGTCCGCCCCTAGAGATGTTCATCTATGGCATTGCGCCTGCAGCCGGCCTGCTCTCTAGAACCGATCGGGCCGTGATGCTGGCGGCGCTCAAAAGCGGTCTGAATCTGGTCCATGGGCTGCGCATTTACCTCAATGACGACGACGTCTTCGCCCATGCGGCCCGCTGCCATGGCGTCAAAATCAGCGATATCCGCCGGCCGCCACCGCTGGAGCAGCTGCGGCTCTTTTCCGGCCAGATCAAGTCCGTACCCTGCCGGCGCATTGCCGTGCTGGGCACCGATGGGGCGATCGGCAAACGCACCACCGCGACCTTGCTGGTGCAGGCCCTCAACCGCCACGGCATCCGGGCCGTACTGGTGAGCACGGGCCAGACGGGCCTGATGCAGGGCGGTCGCTATGGCATGGCCCTCGATGCAATCCCCTCCCAGTTTTGTTCCGGCGAGGTGGAGGCGGCTGTGGTGGAGGCCTATGCCCGGGAACAGCCCGATGTGATCGTGATCGAAGGCCAGGGGGCCTTGAGCCACCCGGCCTATCTCTCCTCCACCTTCATCCTGCGCGGCAGCCAACCCCAGGCGGTGATCCTGCAGCACGCGCCCAAACGTCAGCACCTCAGTGACTTCCCCTGGTTGCCGATGCCAACGCCCGCCAGCGAAATCCGCCTGATCGAAGCGTTCGCTGACACCCGGGTTATCGGTCTGACCCTCAACCACGAACACATGGAAGAGGGGGAGATCACTGCCGCGATCGCCCTCTATGCGATCGAGTTGGGCATCCCAGTCAGCGATGCCCTCAGCCGTCCAGGGGAGCGGCTGGTGGAGATGGTGCTGCAGGCCTTCCCAGAACTGGATCCCGCCCGGGTGGTCGCCCCGCTTTGAGCAGCCCGCGGCTCGAGATTCACCTCGACCGCCTCCACCACAACGCCCTCAGCTTGAACCGCCGGCTGGCCCGCCAAGGCATCGCCCTGACCGGCGTCAGCAAGGCCTGCCTCGGCATGCCGGCCATCATCCGCACCTGGGCAGAAGCCGGCATCAGCTCGATCGGCGAATCGCGCGTCGACACCCTGGAGGGACTGCGCTCCACCGGCATCGCCCTGCCCCTGGTGCTAATCCGCTCTCCCCTGGTCAGCCAGGTCGAGCGGGTTGTGGCCACAGGAGCGATCAGCCTCAACAGCGAATTGGCAGTGCTGCGTCTGTTGGCGGCCGCAGCCGCCCGCCAGGGCCGCCGCCATGGGGTGGTGCTGATGGTGGAGCTGGGCGACCTGCGCGAGGGCTTTCTGGCCGAGGACCTGCAGGAGGCCGCCGGCCAGACCCTGGCGCTCAGCAGCTTGGACCTGGTGGGGATCGGCGCCAACCTGGGCTGCCAACACGGGGTCGCCCCGGATGATCGCAACATGGCCGAACTCTCCGGACTGGCCACTGCAATCGAAGCCCACCATGGGGTCAGCCTGAAATGGGTATCCGGTGGCAATTCCTGCAACCTGGCCTGGCTGGCAGCCGGAGGCAGCCGCGGACGGATCAACCATCTGCGCATCGGCGAAGCCCTGCTACTCGGCCGCGATCCGCTCAGCCGTCAACCGATCCCAGGGCTGCTCACGAATGCCATCGGCCTGGTGGCCGAAGTGATCGAAGCCAAGCGCAAGCCCAGCCAAGCCTGGGGCCGCTGCGGCCAGACCAGCTTTGCCGCCCAGCCAACGCAGGGGAGCGATCGGGGCGTGCGCAGTCGGGCCCTGCTGGCCGTGGGGGAACAGGATGTGGACTGCACCGGCCTGACACCGCCCGGCGACCTGCGGATCATGGGCGCCAGCAGCGATCACCTTGTGATTGAAGACCCGGCCGGCGCCCTCGTGGTCGGCCAGGACGTGCCCTTCGAGCTCAACTACAGCGCCCTCCTGCGGGCCATGACCTCACCGTTTGTGCAACGGACCTGCCTGGGGTTGAACTGACTGGGGCAAGGCTTCCGTGAAAAGATCTAGCCGGGTCAGGGCTCTAGGCGCCTGGGCTGCCTCCCCTTGACGGCCCGAGACTCGGCTGCAGGAGAGCTCAGGCCCCGGCCCGTTCCAGCACCCCTTTGCTGCTCGGCACCGCCCCGGCCCGCCGCGGATCCACTTCCACCGCCAGGCGCAGGGCCCGGGCAAAGGCCTTGAAGCAGGCCTCCACAATGTGGTGGGAGTTGACCCCATCGAGCTGACGGATGTGCAGGGTGAGGCCTGAATTGTTCACCACCGCTACAAAGAACTCCTTGACCAGTTCCGTGTCGTAGCTGCCGATCTTCTGGGCCGGGATCACCAGGCTGTAGCTGAGATGGGGCCGGCCGGAGCAATCGAGCGCCACCTGCACTAGCGCCTCATCGAGGGGCGCTACGATGTGGCCAACGCGGTGGATGCCGCGCCGATCGCCCAGGGCCTGGGCCAGGGCCTGGCCCACGGCAATGCCGACGTCCTCGTTGGTGTGGTGGTCGTCGATGTGGGTGTCGCCGGCGGCGCTGATCTCCAAGTCGACCAGCCCGTGGCTGGAGAGCTGGTGGAGCATGTGATCGAGGAAGGGTACGCCGGTTGCCACCTGGCAGCGGCCGCTGCCATCGAGGTTGAGCCGTACGCGCACATCGGTTTCGCCGGTGACGCGGTGAATCTCGCCTGTGCGCATGGGCCTGACCGGCGGACCGGCGAGTGGTACTAACACTCCAATCATGCCGAAGCCCCTAGGCCACTGCGATGATGGCCAGGGGACAAGCCCTTCCAGCAGAGGGTGAACGAGACCCTGCAGGTCTGCGATTCCACAATCCCTTGAGCTGATGGCGATCCGATGGCAAGACAACTCCCATGGCCAGATCGAGCACTCGATCGCCTCCATGGTTTTGCCAGGCCAGCTAATGATCGGATGGCACGGCGTTAATCACTGCTTCGGACAGGGTTCAGTGGCTGTGGACTTGGGCTACCGCCAGACACTGCTGCATTTTGAGGCAGCCGGTTGAACCGGGCCCATGCAGGCCTGGTAGTGCTTGCTGGCACGGCGTTCCTGCTGTCCACCGACCTCACCATGGTCAATGTGGCCATCGGAGCCATACAGAGCGATCTGCAGGTCTCGATGAGTCAGCTGGGCTGGGTCGTCGACAGCTATTCGATCGCCATGGTGAGCCTGCTGCTGTGTGCGGCACCACTGGGGGAGCGGCTGGGGCAGAAACGGGTGTTTCTGGTGGGACTGGGGCTGTTCGGCCTGGGATCCCTTCTGGGTGCGCTGGCCGCCCAGATCAGCATGCTGATCGCCGCCCGGGTCGTGATGGGTGTGGGAGCTGCCCTGATGCTGGCGCCGTCGCAGGTGCTGACCGCGGCGTTGTTTCCTGCCAAAGAGCGCATGGCAGCCTTTGCGACCTGGTCAACGCTGGGCGCACTGGGCCTTTGCATCGGCCCGCTGCTGGGGGGCCTGCTGGTAAGCGGTCCGGGCTGGGCCTGGATCTTCAGCGTCAACCTGCCGGTGGTGGCTCTCGCGCTACTGATGGGCTGGCGGGTGTTGCCCGTGGTGGCAGCGAACAAGGGCGCGCAGCTGGATCCGTTCAGCTTTGTGACTTCAAGCCTAGGTCTAGTGCTGAGCCTGGGGGCTCTGCTGCAGGGTCCTGACCAGGGCTGGCGCTCGCCGGCCATTGCCGTGTCGCTGCTGGGGGGCGTGCTGCTGTTGGGCCTGTTCGTGCGTCGCCAGCGGGACCTGGCCCAGCCGCTACTGCAGCTCGCAGCCTGGCGCCAGCCTGGCGTCAGGCGGGCCCTGCTGGCCCTGTTCGCGATGACGATATCGTTCAACGGCGCCCAGTTCCTGGGGGTGATGGAACTGCACCAAGATGGCTGGACGCCCCTGGCCATCGGGCTGCTGCTCGCCCCCTACGCCCTAGTGGTGTGGCTTGCCAGCCGCAGAGCCTCACCACTAAGCCGGCGGCTAGGGGAGCTGCGGTTGATTGCCCTGGCCTATGTACCCCTGGTGCTGGGCTTTGTCCTTTTGGGGCTGGCTCCGGCCAGTGGCGCTCTGGCCGCCACGGCTGGCCTAGGATTGATTCTCGGCGGGCTTGGCCAGGGAGTGATTGCCCCAGTCGCCACAACGTTGGTTTACAACAGCTTGCCCGCTGAACTGCTAAGCAGCGGCGCCGGCCTGGCGATGCTGGCCCGGTTTCTAGGCTCTAGCGTGATCGTGGCGGTACTCGATTCTGCCCTGGCCAGCGGTAGCAAAAGCTGGATTCCTGGACTGCTGGGCGCCGGGCTGGTCAGCCTCTGCTGGCTGCTGCAACAACCGCGCCGCCCCGCCCGTTAGGGCCTGCGCCGGGTCATCAACCCAGTCCATCAGCGCGGTACAAAAGGTCCCTGAGGGTCCTTTCACCAGGCTGTGCTCCGGCTCCAGCACAGTGCTGATGCAGCCAACACCATGCAGATGCTCAAGCAGCACGTGCAGGAGCACGGCTTTGTCGCGATCGCTGCCAGTCCTGAACTTGAGTGTTTCCTCGGGCAGGGCCAGACGATCGCGATCGTCAAAAATTGAGCTAGTCCCCCCAATGGCGCGAACCAGCGCTACGGCGTCCTCATCAGCGGTGATGGCGCCCTGGGCCTGCTGCAACCTCGGTCCCTGCCGCGCAGCGACCAACAGCTGCACCAGATCGGCTCCCGGCAGATACCGGGCGCAGGTGAACACTGTGCGCGCGGCGCTGGCCGCAGCGCCCGAGTGCCCCAATGCGTCCACAAGTAAGGCCTGAACCTCAGCAACGCCCTGGCACTGAAGAGCCCCCTGAACCAGCCCATCCATGGGGGAGGGATCGACAAAGCGAATGGCTGGGCGGTGCTGAGGCTCTAGCTCCTCGGGGAGACAGCCAAAAAAGTCCTGGAGCCTCTGAATGAGCCGCTCAAGCTCTGCCGCTGGAATCGAGCTGCAGCCGCTGCTGCGACTCCAGCTGCCGCGGGGTGTGACCAGCATGGAAGCACCCGCCAGGCGCTGCTCCAACACGGCAGGAGCGACTGAGAAGAGCAGCTCGTTCTTGCCATAAAACCACCAGCTCTGGGCGCCGCTCCAACCGAACAGGCTGTAGTGCACTGGATTGGCCAACACGGCAAGGCCATCCATGGCGCCCTGGGGGCTGATCAACAACAGGGAGGCCAACAAGGCCACCTCATCGAGGCAACAGGTCAGGCCAAACGGCCGACGGCTGGCACGGCCTAGGTAGCGGCCGCTGGCGGCGATGCCATCGACCGTGGCATAGGTGTAGGCAGGAAAGCGCCCACTGGCGATCAGCGGCTCGAGGTCGTAACGGGCCGGATCCAATTGACCAGCCGTCAAAAGGGCAGACAGCGTCGCGCGAATTCTGGCCAGAGCGGTATCAATGGCCGGCTGCCCCAAGCGGGCCGCCAGCAGCTTGAGGTCAAAGCAGCCATTGGCGCCAGCTACCTCCAAAGGACTGGTATGGGTCAACAGCCGGTTCAGGCCCACTTGAAACGCCCGCAAAAGGGCGATGGGATTAGATAACTCGGTGCCTACGTGTTGCGCCGCCAGAATGCGATCGCGCAACCGCCACAACTGCGGCGAGGCCGCATTGGCCAACACCAGTGGCAACAAAATGCCAGGTTCGGAGGCAGCATCAAAAATGGTTGGGGCAACCCAGTTGATGCCAGGATTCACCAAATGCATCACATCCCCGTGATGCAATACCCCGCATCCACATAAATCACCTGGCCGGTGATGCCGGAGGCCAGGGGGCTGGCCAGGAAGGCGGCGGTGGCGCCGACCTCGTCTTGGCTGACCGTGCGGCGCAGGGGGGCCTTCTCTTCGACGTTGTGGATCATGTCGAGGATGCCGCCGATGGCGGAGCTGGCCAGGGTGCGGATCGGGCCGGCGCTGATGGCGTTCACGCGCACCTGCTTCTCCGGGCCCAGTTCGGCGGCCAGATAACGGACCGACGCCTCCAAGGCCGCCTTGGCCACGCCCATGACGTTGTAGTTGGGGATCGCCCGCTCGGCGCCCAGGTAGCTCAGCGTGATCACGCTGCCACCGGGGTTGAACAGGGGCTTGGCGTAGCGGCACAGGGGCGCCAGGGAATAGGCGCTCACCTCCAGGGCGCGGCCGAAGCCCTCGGGGCTGATGGCCGAGTAATCACCGATCAGCTCCTCCTTGCCGGCAAAGGCCAAGCAATGCACCAGCACATCAATCGAGCCCCACTGCTGCTTGACCTGCTCGAACACCGCCTCGATTTGGGCCGGATCCTGCACGTTCAGGGGCAGGAACAGGCTGGGGTTGAGGTGCGCTGTTAACTCGCGCACCTTGCCTTCGAAGCGGCCCTTCTCATCCGGCAGGTAGGTAACGCCGAGTTCGGCGCCAGCGGCGGCCAGCTGCTGGGCGATGCCCCAGGCGATCGAGCGGTTGTTGGCGATACCCGTGACCAGGGCCTTCTTGCCGCGCAGATCGAGGAGCATGGGGGGAGAACAGGTGGCCGGCATTCTCCCCCACCTCTGGCCGCCCCCTCACTGGGCCGCCGGCGCCCCCCGGTGGGACTCCAGCTCCCGGGCTGCCGCGGCCCGGGCCTCGGGATCCTCAAACGTTTGCAACAGGGCCGAGTCCCGGGCTGGCAGGGCGCCGTGTCTGACGGCCGCCGCTTGCCGGGGCGGCTCGAGCCACTGCCAGCGGCTGCGGGGCGCCCGGGCCTGGCAGAGGGCCTCCAGCTCCTGGCGCAGGGCCCGGATCACATCCCGGCGGGCCACGGCGCTGAAGAACTCCTGGCGCGTGGCCAATCCTGAGCTGAAGGGGGCGCTGCCATTGCCATTGAAGAGCCGGGCCCCATCGATCACCCAGCGGGGCCGGCAGCTGCCGCTGGCACTGGTGTCCGTCTCCAGCCAGAGGTGCAGGCCGTAGCCATCAGGCTGGTTGACCACCGCCAGGCCGTCGTGGGGCTGGCTGCGCTGCAGCGGGTAGATCCGCCAGCTGGGCCGCTGCTGGGCCGGCACCCAGGCCGTCAGCCCGCTGATCACCAGCGCCAAGCCCAAGCCCAAGCCCAAGCCCAAGCCCAGGCGGGGCCACCCAGGTCTGAAGCAGACAAGGCGATCGCCCGGAATCGGCTCAGGGACTGGCCCGGCGGGATCGCCAGGGGCGCCAAAAAGGTGGTCCATCCTCAGTGGTCTGATCGAGAGCAGCAACAAGGCCAGGATGCCGCGCCCCGAGGCCCAACAGCCCTGGGCGGCCTGGAGGCCCTCAGCAGCGGCTCTAGGTCGACCAAGAGGGAGTGGCTCAGGGGCTTTGGCGGGATTGGGGGCTTAAGGTTGTCTTCATGCAGGTGCCCCCTTTCAGTCTCACCAAGCAGCTCCAACACCTGGGTGAGGAGTTGGACCAGGCCGTGCTCCAGGTCTTGCGCAGCGGCCAATACATCGGCGGTGGCGTGATCGCTGCCTTTGAAAGCGAGTTTGCCGCCAGCGTTGGCACGGATTTCGCGATCGGCTGCAACAGCGGCACCGATGCCCTGATCCTGGCCCTGCGCGGCCTGGGCATCGGCCCTGGCGATGAAGTAATCACCTGCTCCTTCAGCTTTTTTGCCACGGCCGAAGCGATCAGCGCCGTCGGCGCCACGCCGGTGTTTGTGGATGTGGAGGAGAGCTCCTACCTAATCGATCTCGACCAGCTCGAGGCGGCGATCACGCCCGCCACCAAGGCCCTGCTGCCCGTGCACCTCTTCGGCCGCCCGGTCGACATGGAACGGGTTTGCGCGATCGCCGCGGCCCATGGCCTCAAGGTGGTCGAAGACTGCGCCCAGGCCACTGGCGCCAGCTGGGCGGGCCGCCCCGTGGGCAGCTGGGGCGATGTGGGCTGCTTCAGCTTCTTCCCCACCAAAAACCTTGGCGGCGCCGGCGATGGCGGCGCCGTCACCTGCAACGACCCGGAGCTGGCCGCCCGCATCCGCGAGCTGGCGGTCCATGGCATGCCGCGCCGCTACCTGCATACCTCCCTGGGCTACAACAGCCGCCTCGATGCCATCCAGGCCGCCGTTCTGCGGGTGAAGTTGCCCCACCTGCCCAGCTGGGTGGAACGGCGCCGCACCCTGGCCCAGACCTACCACCAGGCCCTGGCCAGCCGACTGGAGATCCACCTGCCCGAGGCGGGCCCAGACGGCCACAGCTGGAACCAATTTGTCGTGCGGGTGCCCCAGTGCCCCGGGGCCAGTGCCTGCGGCGGCAGCTGCACCCCCGCCGCCGACAGCGCCAACTACGGCCTGCCCGAGGCCAGCTGCCGCGACTGGCTCAAGCAGGAGCTCCAGGCGGCTGGGGTGACCACGATCATTTACTACCCCATTCCGATCCACCGCCAACCGGCCTACGCCGAGCTCGGCTATGGCCCAGGCTCCCTGCCGCGCACCGAGCAGCTCTGCGCCGAGGTGCTCAGCCTGCCGATCTTCCCGGAACTGAGCGCCGAGCAGCAGCAACGGGTGATCGAGGTACTCAGCGCCCTGGCGGGCAAGGTTCAGAGCCAGGCCTGCTCCAGCGTCGCCGCCTGAGCGGCTGCGCCAAAGGCAACCTCGAACCGCCCATAACAAGCCCGGGCTCGGAGAGCTTTGGCTGTGGGCGCCTACGGCTTAGGCAGGTCGGCGTAGAGAGCCTTGAAGCGGGCCTGCTGCAGGCGATGGTTGACCAGGGGGGCGGGGTAGTCGCCTCGCTCTAAGGGAGCAATTTCGCCACTGATCAAATCGGCCGTGGCCACATGGGCCAGTTCTGGCAGCCAGGTGCGGATATAGCGGGCCTCCGGGTCAAAGCGGCCGGCCTGGGTGGCGGGGTTGAAGATGCGCAGCGGCTTGGGGTCCATGCCACTGCTGGCGCTCCACTGCCAGCCGCCGTTATTGGCGGCCAGGTCGCCATCGACGAGCCGCTGCATGAAGGCGGTTTCGCCCCAGCGCCAGTCGCAAATCAGATCCTTGACCAAAAACGAGGCCACCACCATGCGGCAACGGTTGTGCATCCAGCCGCTGGCATTGAGCTGGCGCATGGCCGCATCGATGAACGGCATGCCAGTGAGCCCCTGGCGCCAGGCCTCAAACCAGGGGCGCTCGTTATCCCAAGGGAACTGGCGCCACTGGGCCCGATAAGGGCCCTCGGCCAGTTCGGGAAAATGGAACAGGGCGTGCTGGTAAAACTCGCGCCAGGCCAGCTCCTGCTCCCAGACCGTGATCGAGGCCAGGGCCTCGTCGCTGCGGGCCGTGAGCCGGGCCGCGGCCGCCGCCAGCCAGGCCTGGCGCGGACTGAGGCAGCCCAGGCTGAGGGCGGCGCTCAGGGCCGAGGTGCCCGTTTCGCTTGGGATGTTGCGGCCCGGTTCGTAGGCCAACAGGGGCGCGCCATGGCCCGAGCCAGCGGCGCCGCCATCGGCAAAAGCCTCCAGCTGGGCGGCTGCGGCCCGCTCGCCGGGGCGACAGGGGCAGAGATCTGCGCCTGCAAAGGGATGGCCAAGCTCGCTGGCCGTGGGCACCGACGCCAGCAGGGGCAGCCCATCCCAAAGACCCTGGGCCTCGGGCGCCAGGGCCGAAGGGTCGATCGCTACCAGGCCCTGGGGCGCCGCCACGGGGGTGACCACCCCAGCAGCGTCGCGGGCGAGCACCTGGCCGCGCCAGTTGCGCAGAAACGGCCCGTAGACCCGGTAGGGATCTCCCGAACCGGTGCGGATCTCCTCAGGCGGCACCAGCAGCTGGTCCCAATCCACCAGCACCCGCCGGCCCCGGGCCTGCAGGGCGGCTGCCACCTGGCAATCCCGCTGGCGGGAGGCGGGCTCCACCTCCCGATTCCAGCTCACCACCGCAGCACCGCAGGCCTCGGCCAGGCGCGGCAACAGCTCTACCGGGCGACCCTTGAGAAGCAGCAACTCACTGCCCGCCTGGCGCCAGCGCTGCTGCAGCTCCTGCAGGCTCTCGCACAGAAACCAGAGCCGGGCCGGCGCCAGGTCAGCCGCCTCCAACCAGTCCGGATCAAAGACAAAGACGCCGGTCACGGCCGGGCTGGCCGCAGCGGCGGCGGCTAGGCCCAGGTTGTCGCCCAGGCGCAGGTCGCGGCGATGCCAGAACAGCCAGCGATCGGGGCCCATCAGAAGCCCAGCAATTGGCGGGCCCGGAACCAGGCGGTCACGCTCTTGCCATCGAGGGCCTCATCGCCGCTGGCCAGGGCGGCATCGAGTTCGGCCGGGGTCATCAGCACCACCTCCAGATCCTCGTCGTCGTCGCCGGCGGGCTGGTCGGCTAGCAAGCTGAGCTCCCGGGCCAGGAAGAGGTGTATTACCTCATCGGAGTAGCCGGGGCAGGGCAGCATCACCCCGAGCGCATCCCAGCGGCTGGCGCAATAGCCGGCCTCCTCTTGCAATTCCCGCTGCATGGTGCTGAGCGGATCCTCACCCTCGTCGAGGGTGCCAGCCGGAAATTCAAGAATGCGGCTGGCCACAGCAAAGCGGTACTGACGCAGCAGCACCACCCGGCCGTCGTCAAGCACGGGCACGGCCAGGGAGGCGCCCGGATGGCGGATCACGCCGAAGGTGGCCTCCAGGCCGATCGGCAAGACGATCCGGTTGAGCTCGAAACGGATCTTGCGGGCATCAAGGGCGGCCGTGGTTTCCAGCAGGCGGGAGGGCTCGGGGGGCGGCAGGGGCGCCATGGGCAGGCCAAAACTGCCGCCAGCTTGACTCACTCCGGCCAGCCAGCGCCGCCCGGGAGCCGCTGGGGCGCCGCCTCGCGCAACCGGGGCAGCAGGGCCGCCAGCAGGCTGCCGCAGTCCTGGCCAGAGCTTGGGGTGCCGCCAGCCCCTGGACCCGGGGGGACCAGCAGGGGATCGATCGCCGCCAGGGGGGCTAACACGAAACTGCGCTCCTGCAGGCGCGGATGGGGCAACTCCAGCGCCGGCGCCGCGCCGCGGTGATCGCCCCACCAGAGCAGGTCGAGATCCAGGGTGCGGGGGCCCCAGGCCTCCAGGCGCTGGCGGCCGAACCGCTCTTCCAGCGCCTGCAACCCCTGCAGTAACGCCAGGGGCCGGGGCTCAAGTTGCGCCACCCCCTCCACCAGCAGCACCCCATTGAGATAGGCGGGCTGGCCGGGGGGGCCGCCCACCGGCTCAGTGCAAAACAGGGGCGACCAGCGCAGGCGGATCAGACTCCGCCGGCCGCCCGGCTCGGGGCTTGGCTGGGAGCCCGGCTCGGGGCTTGATTCAGGGCTTGGTTCAGGACCGGAACGGAACAGCGGATCAGGGGTGAGGAGAGCCAAGTCCAAGGCCGCCGATTCGGGCCGTCCCAACCCCCCGCAGCCGGGTCCCCCGATCCCGGTAGGGGACAAGCCAGGCAGGGCCCCAACCGGCGGGCGCTCCTCCAGAAGCGTCGCCAAAACCCCCTCTAGCAGCGGCCTCAGGGCCACCAGGGTGGCGAAGGGGTCGCCCAGGTTGGCGCCCAGGGCGATCGCCAGGCTGTCCGCCCATGGGGGGCCGGCGGCCCGCCCCTGGTCTTGGCCCTGGCCCTGGCCCTGGCCCTGGTGAACCTGCCGCCCCTCGCCCCTGGGCTGATCAGCGAGACTGGCGATCACGTGTCTGGGCCCGGGCCTTCCCATGGTTGCAAGCGGAACCCCCGCCGCCGCGAGGGCGGCGTCCAGTACCGCGGCTGCCGCGGCCCGGGCCTTTCCGCTGGCCGCCATCACCGGCCACGGGGTATTGAAACTGGCCCTGCTGCTGGCGGCCGTCGATCCCGGCCTGGGCGGCGTCGTGATCGCCGGTGGCCGTGGCACGGGCAAGTCGGTGTTGGCCCGGGGGCTGCACGCCCTGCTGCCCCCCATTGATGTGATCGACCTGGGGGACACGAGCGCTTCCCAGGCGGGCGCCTCCCCCCATCCCACCGCCCTCAACATCGATCCCCAGCGCCCTGACGACTGGGACGCCGCCACCCGCATCCGCATCAGCCAGCTGGGCGGCGACCCCAGCGGCGCCGATGCCAGCGCCCTGCTGCCCACCAAGGTGATCCCGGCCCCCTTCATCCAGGTGCCCCTAGGCATCACCGAAGACCGACTGGTTGGCTCGGTCGATGTCACCGCCTCGCTGGCCAGCGGCCAGGCGATCTTCCAGCCGGGCCTGCTGGCCGAAGCCCATAGGGGCGTTCTTTACGTCGATGAGCTCAACCTGCTCGATGACGGCATCACCAACCTGCTGCTGGCGGCGGTCGGCTCGGGCGAAAACCGGATCGAGCGCGAGGGGCTGAGCCTGGCCCACCCCTGCCGCTGCCTGCTGATCGCCACCTACAACCCCGAGGAGGGAGCCGTGCGCGACCACCTGCTCGATCGCTTCGCCATGGCCCTCTCGGCCAACCAGGTGCTGGAGCTTGAGCAACGGGTGGCGATCACCCGCTCGGCCCTCGCCCACGGCGAATCGAGCGGCGCCTTCCGGGCCCAGTGGCAGGAGGAAACCGATGGCCTGGCCACCCAGCTGCTGCTGGCGCGCCAGTGGCTGCCAGATGTGCAGATCAGCCGCGAGCAGATCGGCTACCTGGTCAACGAGGCCCTGCGCGGCGGCGTCGAGGGCCATCGCTCCGAGCTCTATGCGGTGCGGGTCGCCCGGGCCCATGCGGCCCTCAGTGGCCGCGACCGGGTCGAAGCCGAAGACCTGCAGGTGGCCGTGCGCCTGGTGATCGCGCCCCGGGCCCGCCAGCTGCCGCCCCCCGATCCCGACCAGCCGCTAGAGCCGCCGCCGCCACCCCAGGGGGAGCAGGCGCCCGAAGAGCCTGACCAGCCCGACCAGAACGCAGACGCTCAAAACGAAGACGATCAAAACGAAGACGAACCCGAGGAAAACCCCGAAGACGAACCCGAAGACGAGGAGCCAGACCCCGACGAGCCGGACCAGCCCGAAGACGAGCCGCCGCCCTCGATCCCGGAGGAATTCCTGCTCGATCCGGAGGCCATCGACATCGATCCCGACCTACTGCTGTTTTCGGCCGCCAAAAGCAAGAGCGGCGGCAGCGGCAGCCGGGCCGTGGTCTTCAGCGATTCGCGCGGCCGCTACGTCAAACCGATGCTGCCCCGGGGCCCGATCAAGCGCATTGCCGTCGATGCCACCCTGCGGGCGGCGGCGCCCTATCAAAAGGCGCGGCGCCTGCGCCAGCCGGAGCGCCTGGTGATTGTTGAAGAGGGTGACCTGCGGGCCAAGCAACTGCAACGCAAGGCCGGGGCCCTGGTGATCTTTTTGGTGGATGCCAGCGGCTCGATGGCCCTCAACCGCATGCAAAGCGCCAAGGGCGCCGTGATCCGCCTACTGACCGAGGCCTATGAAAACCGCGACGAAGTCGCCCTGATCCCCTTCCGCGGCGAGCAGGCCGAAGTGTTGCTGCCCCCCACCCGCTCGATTACGGCGGCACGGCGACGGCTCGAAGCGATGCCCTGCGGCGGCGGCTCGCCCCTAGCCCATGGCCTCAGCCAGGCCGCCCGGGTGGGGGCCAATGCCCTGGCCACCGGCGATCTCAGCCAGGTGGTGGTGGTGGCGATCACCGATGGGCGCGGCAATGTGCCCCTGTCGCGCTCCCTCGGCCAGCCCGTGCTGGAAGGGGATGAGCCGGTGGACCTCAAGGAGGAGGTCAAGCAGGTCGCCTCCCGCTACCGGGCCCTAGGCATCAAGCTGCTGGTGATCGACACCGAGCGCAAGTTCATCGGCAGCGGCATGGGCAAGGAGCTGGCCGAGGCCGCCGGCGGCCGCTACGTGCAGCTGCCTAAGGCCAGTGACCAGGCGATCGCGGCGATTGCCATGCAGGCGGTGTCCGAGCTCTAGCCGGAAAGGCGCAAAGCCCCCTGGGCTCCAGGGACTCAGGGATGGGCCTCAGGGATGGGCCGGTTTGGCCTTCAAGGCCTTCTCCTTGGCAACTTTCTCCTTGGCGCCAGCGGTCTGGGCGGGATAGAGCTCATCGAAGAACTTGCCCAGACCGATCGCCACGCTGCGAACCCCTTCCATAAAGGTGGGATCGGCGGAGAGCTTGTTGACATCGCCACCGACCGCATCCCAGCGGGCCGTCAGCGTTTTGGCGTTGGCGGCCGTGGCCTTGAGATCGCCGATCGTCTTGGGGTTGTCGAGGGCGGCCACGATGTTGTTGAGATGGGCCGTGGCCTTGGCGGCATCGGCCGTGGCCCGATTGAGGTTGGTGAGGGTGGGATCGGCCTTACGCACGGCGGCGGTGAGATCGCTCACCAGCACCTTGCCGCTGGCCATGAAGCGATTCGCCTCCTTGGCCGTGACCTCAAAGCTCTCAGTGGTAGATACCACCTTGGGAATCAGCTTCTCGCGATTGGCCTGATCGAGCAGGCCCTGGAGCGTGGCGGTGACGCTGGCCATGGTCGGGGCGGCCTGGCCGGCGACGCTGCCGCCGTTGCAGACGATGCGGCTGGTGGCGCAGTCCTTCGCCAGGGGCCCCGGTTCGTTGTCTGCCGGGGCCGCGCCGGCGCTGATCAAGGCCACCTGGGCATCGCCGCCCAGCAGGGAGGCTGATTGCACCTCAGCCACCACCGGCCGGGGCAGGACCAGATCGGGATTGGTGATCTCCAGATCGGCAACCACGGCCGAAGCCGTGGCCTGGATCGAACGCACCCGGCCCACCAGCACGCCCCGATAGGTCACCGACGACCGGTCGGCCAGACCGGCGGCATCGGCGAAGCGCACCTTGATCGTCCACTGGCGGCTGGCTAAGGAGATGCCCTTGATCCAGAACCACAGTCCGGCCGTCCCGGTAAGGGCCGCCAGCAGGGTGAAGCCAACAATCGCCTCTCGCACACTGCGGCGCATGACTTCAGAGCTCCGCCGGCTGCATGGGACCGCTCAGGCTACCGCTCCGGAACTGGGCCACGTAGGGGTTATCGGTGTGCTCGAAGTGGGAGACGCTGCCGAGCCACTGCAAACGGCCGTCGTAGAGCAAGGCCACCCGCTGGGCCGAGCGCAGGATCGTGCTCATCACATGGCTCACCACCACGCTCGAGCCGCCGGCCACATCACCGGTGCGCACGATCAGGTCCTCGATGCGGGTGCAGGCCACCGGATCGAGGCCAGCCGTCGGTTCATCGAAGAGCAGCAGGGGCACCTGGCCCGCCGGCTGGCTGGGATCTTCGATCAGGGCTCGGGCAAAACTGACCCGCTTCTGCATACCGCCACTGAGCTCCCCAGGCAGCAGGTCCTCAACGCCATAGAGACCGACAGCCTCCAGGCAGCGGCTGACCCGCTCGCGCACCTCCCGGTCCCGCAGCTGGCCGTGGCGATAGAGCAGGAAACCGACGTTTTCGCAGACCGTGAGCGAGGCCAGCAGGGCCGGGTTCTGGAACACCAGGCGCACATCGGGGGGCTGGCGCTGGTCCAGGCGCAGGTAGGTCTGGGGCACGCCATGAATGCGCAGGTCGCCGCTGGTGGGCAGCTGCAGGCCGGCCAGGATGCGCAGGATCGTTGATTTGCCCGCTCCGGATGGGCCCACCACCGCCAGGCGCTCGCCGGGATGGAGGGTCAGATCAACCCGGTCAAGCACCAGCCGCTGCCCCCAGGCCATCGACAAGCCCACCAGCTCGGCGACCGGAGCGCCAGCCACGACTGGGGCAGGTGCTTGTCTCAAAGCTCTTGTCCCAGATTGGCGCCCGACCTCAATCCCAACCAGGCCCGGTTCTGCTGCCAACGGCCTATTGGCTTCCAAAGGCCTATCGGCTTCCAACCGCCTGTCATCTGCCAACAGCCTGTCATCTGCCAACGGCCTGCCAGCAGCCAAGAGCCCGGCGGCAGCCGGGAACCATTCTCAGCCGGGAACCATCGCCAGCCAAGCGGGGAGAAAGCCGGGGTTGGAGCCATCTTGACCCGTCGTCCGTACAGTTTGAACACTTTCCCATCGCGATGGGCCTGCCCGACTCCAGTCGCTCGCCCCGGCGGCGCAGCAACCGGCCCAGCTGGATCGGCCGCGGCGACCTGCGCCAACGGGATCTGGTCAGCCGCTCGCGGCGGGCGGTGCGCTGGTTGCAGCCCGGGCTGGTGGTCAAGCGCTGGATGGTGACCTCGGGCCTGGGCCTGCTGCTGGCCCTGCTTGGCGGAGCGGTGTGGCTGGATCTCAAACCGATCTACTGGGGTCTCGAATCGATCAACTGGCTGCTCAAAAACATCACCACCGTGATGCCGCGGGGCATCACCGGGCCGCTGGTGCTGGTGATTGGCGGCGGCCTGATCTGGCTGGGTCAGAGCCGCAGTTTCGGCTCAATCCAGCAGGCCCTGGCCCCCGAAAAGGACACGGTGCTCGTCGATGCCCTGCTGGCCCAGGGCAAGCTCAACCGCGGCCCCAACATCGTCGCCATCGGCGGCGGCACCGGCCTCTCCACCCTGCTTTCCGGCCTGAAGCGCTACAGCAGCAACCTCACGGCCATCGTCACCGTCGCCGATGACGGCGGTAGCAGTGGTGTGCTGCGGCGCGAGCTGGGGGTGCAACCCCCCGGCGACATCCGCAACTGCCTGGCGGCCCTCTCCACCGAAGAACCGCTGCTCACCCGCCTGTTCCAGTACCGCTTCAAGGCCGGCAGCGGCCTGGAGGGCCACAGCTTCGGCAACCTCTTCCTCTCGGCCCTCTCGGCAATCACCGGCAGCCTCGAATCGGCGATCACGGCCAGCAGCCGGGTTCTGGCTGTGCAGGGCCAGGTGGTGCCCGCCACCAACGCCGATGTGCGCCTCTGGGCCGAACTGGAAAACGGCGAACGGATCGAAGGGGAATCCTGCATCGGCCAGGCGAAAAGCCCAATCGTGCGACTCGGCTGCATCCCAGAGAGGCCACCGGCCCTGCCCCGGGCTTTGGAGGCGATCGCCCATGCCGATCTGATCCTGCTGGGTCCAGGCAGCCTCTACACCTCCCTACTGCCGAATTTGCTGGTGCCCGAGCTGGTGGAGGCGATCCGGCGCAGCAAGGCGCCCCGGCTCTACATCTGCAACCTGATGACCCAGCCGGGCGAAACCGATGGCTTGGATGTGCAGGGCCACCTGCGGGCCATCGAGGCCCAGCTGGCCAGCCTGGGGGTGCAGGAGCGCCTGTTCACAGCCGTGCTGGCCCAGGAGGAGCTGGGCAACGGCCCCCTGATCGACCACTACCGCCTGCGCGGCGCCGAACCGGTGCGCTGCAGCACGCGCCAGCTCAAGGCCGAGGGGTACGAAGTAATGCTGGCGCCCCTGCAGGGGGCCCGACCGAGCGCCACCTTGCGCCATGACCCCCGCAGCGTCGCCCTAGCCGTGATGCGCTTCTACCGCCGCCACAAACGCCAGAACTCCTAACGCCCGCTGGGTCAGGAACCTGAGCAAAAGCGCTTGGATTCCTGAGCAGGCGGCGGTCCGAAAGGCTTAGTAGGCGTCCTGCATCTCGTAGAAATCAGGCTGCACGTAGTCCTTGCGCAGGGGATAGCCCTTCCAGTCCTCGGGCATCAGCAGGCGCTTGGGATGGGGATGGCCGGCGTAGTGGATGCCGTACATGTCAAAGGTTTCGCGCTCCTGCCAGTCGGCACCGCGGAACAGGCCATAGAGACTGGGAATGGTGAGATCGCCATCACGCTCCAGAAACACCTTCAGCCGCACCTGCTCGGGCCGGGCCGTGGCGGGCAGGGCCCGACAGGTGCCAGCCGGATCGCTGGCCAGGGCCACCTGATCGGCGAGCACGGCCAGTTTGACCAACTGGTAGAAGCTCACCAGCCGCCTGCCGGGCCCCTCGTCGTAGCCGCCTTGGCATTCGAGGTAATCAAAGCCACTGGCCTTAAGGGCTGCAGCGATCACCGGCAAGAAGAGCGGTTCCACCGCCAAGGTCTCAACGCCGAGGTGATCCGGGGCGAGCTGCTGGTGCTCAAAGCCCTGGGAGCTGAGCCACTGGCTCACCGGACCGGGCTCGACCACGGTGATCGCGTCTGCCGCTGGCGCCTCAGGAACGCTCGGATTAGGGCTGTTTGGCTCTGGGCTGGTGGGCTCAGGCATCGGCTTGACCTTGACGGGGAGCAGCTTGAAGAGGAAGGGTCTGGCCCTGAAGAGGAACCGGCTCGGCAGCCGGCTGGCTCAAGTCCAGGGGCAGGCCAACGCCTGCCGCCAGGGCAGCCACCTGGGTCTCGGCGCGCAGGTAAGCACCCGTCACCGCCGGCTCTACTGCCTTGAGTTGATGGGGAACCGTGCAATAACGATGGGTGGGGAGCAGGTTGCCGCGCTCTGCCAGGGATTCGTTGCCGACTTTTTTGCGCAGCTTGATCACCGCATCAAAGATCGCCTCGGGCCGCGGCGGGCAGCCGGGCATGTAGAGATCAACCGGGATCAGCTTGTCGACGCCGCGCACCGCCGTGGTCGAGTCGGCGGAAAACATCCCTCCGGTGATCGTGCAGGCGCCCATGGCGATCACGTACTTGGGCTCGGGCATCTGCTCATAGAGCCGCACCATGGCCGGGGCCATCTTCATGGTCACGGTGCCAGCCACGATCAGTAGGTCCGCCTGGCGAGGACTGGAGCGGGGCACCAGGCCGAAGCGGTCGAAGTCGAAACGGGAGCCGAGCAAGGCGGCGAATTCGATGAAGCAGCAGGCCGTGCCATAGAGCAGGGGCCAGAGGCTGCTGAGCCGGGCCCAGTTATGGAGATCGTCGAGGCTGGTGAGAATGATGTTCTCGGACAGCTCAGCGGTCACCGTCGGGGCACCGACAGGGTTGCAGGTGGAGGCCCGCAGGTCGCGCAGGGCAGCGATCGAGGCGGGCTCGGCAGCACTGTTCAAGCTGTTGGAACCGGCGGAACTGGTGGGGGTGAGGGTCATGGCTCTAGGGGATCAGCTCCACTCGAGGGCGCCCTTGCGCCAGGCGTAGGCCAGGGCCACCACCAGGATGGCGATGAACACCAGGGCTTCGATGAAGGCCAGCAGGCCGAGGCGGTGGAAGGCCACGGCCCAGGGATAAAGAAACACGGTCTCGACGTCGAAGATGACGAAGACCAGGGCAAACATGTAATAGCGAATATTGAACTGGATCCAGGCCCCGCCGATCGGCTCCATGCCGGATTCGTAGGTGAGATCCCGTTCGCCCGTGCGGGACTTAGGGGCCACAAGCTTGTTGGTGACCAGCGCCAGCACGGGCACGGCCGCCGCGATTAGCAGGAAGCCGAGAAAGGCGTCGTAGCCGTCAAGAACGAACAAAGGCAGCCCAGACCAACCTGACTGCCAGTCTGGCATCCCCCACCGGGGCCTGAACGACAGCCGCGCCGCCGATCAGCAGCCGGACACCGGCAGGCTCGCCAGCCGGGGAGGCAGCAGGCACAAGCACTCCCCGATGCAGGCGCCCTAAAACGGCCCCTACCCGGCCTTGCCTAGAGTTGCGGCCACGCGCAGAGGGGTCGGTGAGCGACGAGATCAGTGATAAGCAGGCCGGTCCCGACGGCCCGGAGCAGCAGGTGCCCAGCCCCCCCGCCCCGGAGACGACACCGGAGCCGGAAGCAGAGCCGGGCCCAGACGTCTCCGATCACCGCTTCGAATGCCGCAGCTGCGGCTTTGTCTATGACCCTGCAGAGGGGGTGAAGAAGCTGGCGATTGCCAGCGGCACCCCCTTTTTGGAGCTTGATCCGTTCAGCTTCCGCTGCCCGGTCTGTCGCAGCAAGATGGCCGCCTTCATGGACATCGGCCCGCGGAACAAGCCCAGTGGCTTTGAAGAGAACCTCGGCTATGGCCTGGGGGTCAACAAGCTGACCCCTGGCCAGAAGAACGTGCTGATCTTCGGCAGCTTCGCCCTGGCTTTCGCCTTTTTCCTGTCCCTCTATTCCCTGCGTTGATGCCTGCGATCTCGCCCCAGCCCGTGGCCCTAGCCAGCCCTAGCCGGCTGAGGCAGCGGCTTTCCCGCCTGGCCTCTTTGGCCCTGACGCTGGTGCTCAGCCTGGGCCTGGGCCTAGTCACCACCGGTTGCGTCTCCACCGGTCTGCCGTTCGCCAGTACCAGTCCCTGGCAAGCGGTGCCCCTGGAAAACCGGGCCAACCCGCTGGATCTGGCCTTTGACACCGATACCCACGGCTTCCTGGTAGGCAGCAACCGGCTGATCCTCGAAACCACCGATGGCGGCGCCAGCTGGCAGGAACGGGCCCTGGATCTGCCGCCCGAGGAAAATTTCCGCCTGATTAGCATTGATTTCAGCGGCCCTGATGGCTGGATCGCCGGCCAACCGGGTCTATTGCTGCACAGCACCGACGCCGGCCAGAGCTGGACCCGCCTCTTCCTCGACACCAAGCTGCCCGGGGAGCCCTACCTAATCACGGCCCTGGGTACGAACAGCGCCGAACTGGCCACCAACGTCGGCGCCATCTACCAGACCGACGATGGCGGTAACAGCTGGCAGGCCACCGTCAGCGATGCCGCCGGCGCCGTGCGCGACCTGCGCCGCACCGACGACGGACGCTATGTGAGCGTTTCGGGCCTGGGCAATTTCTTTGCCACCTGGCAGCCGGGCGAGCCGATCTGGCAGCCCCATCAACGGATCAGCAGCCAGCGGGTGCAGGCCATGGGCTTCAAGCCCGATGGCAACCTCTGGATGGTGACCCGGGGCGCCCAGATGCGTTTCAACAGCGACGCCAGCAACCTGGAGGACTGGAGCAAGCCGGTGATCCCGATCACCAATGGCTTCGGCTACCTAGACATGGCTTGGGATCCAAGCGGCGCCATCTGGACCGCCGGCGGCAGCGGCACCCTGCTGGTGAGTAGGGACGACGGCAAGAGCTGGCAGAAGGATCCGGTGGGCGAAACCCAAGGCACCAACTTCAACCGGATCGCCTTCCTGAGCGGCGGCAAGGGCTTCGTGCTGGGCGAGCGGGGTCACCTGCTGCGCTGGGTCGGCTGAGAGCCTCGGCTCCTGACTGAAAACGCCAGCAGTGGGGCGGTTCCAAGCCCCCAGCGCCAGCCCAGCCCAGCCCAACGGACCAACAACTGCGTCCCTGTGTAACCAAGCCGCCGACCTGCTCCCGGCGGCACCCCCCACCCCCTTAGGATCAACCAGCTGAACGCTTGCTGCTATGGCTGCCGGCTCCACAGGAGAACGTCCGTTCTTCGAAATCATCACAAGCATCCGCTACTGGGTGATTCATGCCGTGACCCTGCCGGCGATCTTCCTGGCTGGGTTTCTGTTTGTCTCCACTGGGCTTGCTTACGACGCCTTTGGGACCCCTCGCCCTGACGCCTATTTCCAGGCCCAGGAGAGTAAGGCTCCAGTCGT
This sequence comes from Synechococcus sp. UW140, assembly GCA_945860085.1. Lineage (GTDB taxonomy): Bacteria > Cyanobacteriota > Cyanobacteriia > PCC-6307 > Cyanobiaceae > BAIKAL-G1. The sequence goes on from CAMAPJ010000009.1 coordinate 36,212, forward strand.
GAGTCAGCGCTTCGAAGGCAAGAGCTCTCTTGACTTGCGCCTGAATAAGCCATGACCCAATCCCCCGCCACCACCACGCCGCGCAACTACCCGATCTTTACGGTCCGGTGGTTGTCGCTCCATGCCCTCGGCATTCCTACGGTCTTTTTCCTGGGTGCCCTGGCCGCCATGCAGTTCGTCCGCCGCTAAGGCCTGAGGTCATGCAACGCACCCCCAACCCCAACAATTTGCCGGTTGAACTGAACCGCACCAGCCTTTATTTGGGCCTGCTGTTTGTGTTCACGATCGGCATTTTGTTTTCCAGCTACTTCTTCAACTGATCGGGAGGTTTCACGATGAGCGGCAAGAAATCGAATCTGCCTGACGGCCGGATCCCTGATCGCCTTCCCGATGGCCGGCCCGCCGTGGCCTGGAAATCCCGCTGGACCGAAGGGGTACTGCCCCTTTGGCTTGTTGCCACCGCCGGTGGCATGGCCGTGATCTTCGTGGTCGGCCTGTTCTTCTACGGCTCCTACGTGGGCGTCGGTTCGGCCTGATCACTGGATATCCGTTGCTGATAGCGAAAGATCTCGATTAACCCCTAGATCCAGCCTTCAGGAAAGAGCCAAGTCTAATGACAAACGAACAACAGCTTCAAACTGTTGAGCCCAATCAACAGGCAGCTAAAAGCTCCCGCCGCCGGCAACGACCGAAGCGACGGGAGCTTTTTTGTCCGGCCCACCCCGAGCAACGCATCGAGGGCAACGGCCGCAAATACTTTCTGCACCTGCTCAGCGTCGGCCAGCTGAAGGAGAGAGGCATGTCCGAAAAACGGGCCAAGCTGGTGCTGAATGCCTATCCAGTGTTGGTGTTGACCAATGAATGGCTCGAAGAGCTGTTCTGCCCCAACTGCGGCACCAGCCGCTGGTGTCACGTCGTGAAAGTAGACAAAACAGAGCACACCGTGCGCTGGGCGCCAAGGGACCTCTGGGAGCAGGTCGCCCATGTCGATCCCAGCGTCGCCAACCCAACAGTAAGCGAATACACCCGCCGCGAAGCCCGCCGCCATCGCCGGGTGACAGAAGCAGGCCGACGCTATTTTGACAACGGCTGAGTCCTAAGGCTTGCGCCTAAAGAGCTCTTGGGGGATGCTGAACGTCAGGCCTGGGTGTAGTCCAAATACCAGCGGGCAAACCTCTCTACGCCCACCTCTAAGGGCGTGGACGGGGCAAAGCCAACCCAATCCTGCAACCTAGTGGTGTCTGCGGCGGTGGCCACCACATCGCCAGGCTGCATCGGCAGGAACTGCTTGTTCGCCTGGCGCCCTAGGGAGTGCTCCAGCAGCTCGATGAAGCGCAACAGGGCCACAGGCTGGGCATTGCCCAGGTTAAAGAGCCGGTGGGGCGCCGCCGCCGAGGCGGGGTCGGGCTCCATGGGATCGAAGTGGGGGTTGACCGTGGCGGGCCGATCGAGGCAGCGCAAGACCCCTTCCACCACATCATCGATATAGGTGAAATCCCGCTGCATCTGGCCTTGGTTGAAGACCCGAATCGGCCGCCCCGCCAGGATCGCGTCTGCGAACAGCATCGGCGCCATGTCTGGCCGGCCCCAGGGGCCATAGACGGTGAAAAAGCGCAGCCCCGTGGCCGGCAGGCCGTAGAGATGGCTGTAGGTGTGGGCCATCAGCTCATTGGCCTTCTTGGTGGCCGCATAGAGGCTGACCGGATGGTTGACCGGATGGTGCTCCGCAAACGGCAGCTGGCGGTTGCCGCCATACACAGAGCTGCTGGAGGCATAGACCAAATGGCCAACCCCCTGGTGGCGACAACCCTCCAAGATCGAGCCAAAACCCACCAGGTTGCTTTGCAGATAGGCCGCCGGGTTCTCGATCGAATAGCGAACGCCCGCTTGGGCCGCCAGATGCACCACCCGATCGGGGCGCACCTGGGCGAATAGCTCAGCGATGGCTTCGGTGTTCTCTAGATCCAGCTGATGGAAGGAGAATTCACCCGCCTGGGCCCCGGGCAGGGCCTGCAGGCGGGCTAGGCGAGCTTGCTTGAGGGCGGGGTCGTAATAGGCGTTGAGGTTATCCAGCCCCACCACCTGTTCGCCGCGCCCGAGCAGCGCCTTCGCCACGGCGGCGCCGATGAAGCCGGCGGCGCCGGTGAGGAGGGTGCAGGCAGCTGCAGGACTAGACACAAGGACTATTGAGGAGGTGGGCTAACCTGTCAGCGAGCGGATCGATGACATCGTCTCACAATAAAGCAAGCATAGTAATTAACCCATAGCTCCCTATTGACGCAAGGCTATTGATAACGAGTACGCACTGAGCGAATGCGCCACAAAATGCAGCTGATCCCCAGCGGATGCAATCAAGCCCAGAAGACTGGCTCTATCCCTAGGGAATTGCGAAACAAGGACAAGACTTGAAAACCGATCCTTTCAAAATTACCTAAAAAATGCTTTGCTAGCCTACACATAGCATCCCAGTAGAATAACAGGCCTTTACGTGGCTGGTTTTTCAATTATAAACCACACAGCTTGACACATTCAATGGGGCCAACTACTATCAAGCCAGGAAAATGATCATAATGACTAGATCGACAATGCCCCCTCACCACCAAGCCAACAAAAAGCAGAAGGCAGCAGTGGTAGTGCCGATCTACAAGTCAAGCCTGGACGAAGACGAATCTCTAGCGATATCCCAAAATCTCAAAATTCTAGAACAAAGTCCATGGATCTTGGTTCACCCACCGTCGAACAGATCATTGATCAACTCGATCATAGCCAATCACCAGCAAATACCAATTAAGTCGATCGAGCTTGATGCTCACAACTTTAGATCAATTGAGAGCTATAATAGAATGCTTTTGTCAAGCTTCTTTTATCGGCTATTTGCGCAATATAGCCACATCCTGATCGCCCAGCTAGACACCCTCATTTTTTCCAATAATTTAAGTGACTGGACTGCTCTTGATTATTCTTACCTGGGATCGCCCTGGTATCTCGGTATTGACAATCCGAAACGACCCCTAAAATGGCTTGGCGGTGGCAATGGGGGGCTTTCCCTGCGAAACGTACAAGCCAGTCTTGAAGTATTAGAGCGGCCAAGGTGGCTCTTTACCTCTATTCGCAGCTATGAGCATCAAAGCCTGCCTAGAGAATGGCTTCGAGCCGAGGTGCGCGCGCTTCGTCAACTGCTTGAACGCTCTAATGGCAAGACCAGAACGCCAAAGATGTACGAAGATCTTTTTTGGAGTTTTATTGCCCCAAGGATCAATCCTTCGTTCAAAGTTGCCCCACCTGACATTTCCAAAGATTTCGCCTGGGAACTTAATCCCCGGGAGCAATACAAGCAAAGCGGAAAGCTTCCCTTTGGCTGCCACGCCTGGCACCGTTACGATCGGGACTTTTGGCTAGCGGCGCTTGCAAGGCCAGACCAAGAAACCCAAACGCATTAAAAGTAGTCTTTATAGCATTCTTCATCGACCTTGCTCTTAGTATTAACAGGTAAAAGTTCGGCTCCATCAGGTCTAATCCACAGATCGTTAAACAAGTGCTGATAGGAAGGATCCTTGATCCAGCGGTCACCATTTATCCCAAAGAGCAACTGAGTTGCTCCGGCCGTATGCAGACCGATTCGTCCCATTGCCTTGCAGGCCGCCGCAAGTGGAAGGCCAAAAGCGCCACAGCCAATAATCGCTACGTCAAAATCTGCCTGCTTCACTTGATCTTTGAGCCAATAAAAAGCCTCAGACCAGCTTGAAAAGCCTGCCGTCTGACCAGCCACACACTGCGGCGCACGAATCACCTCCAGATCAAAATCAGGAAGAACCTGCGAATCCGAGAAGAGCTTCTGGCGAGATAGATGATACTGACGCAGGATAGAATCTTTGAATGGGTGAACAACCAAGACCTTCTTCCCCTCCAGTTGTCTTGACCACGGATTAGCAGACAAGAAGGGCTCAAGATCGAGCCTTTCGATCAAGTGCGGACACGGATCAAGCTCATTAGCAAGTCTTGCTTGATACTCAGTAGGCCAAAAAGCTAATACGTCAAGAGACTCAATGCCTCGCAAGTAAACCTCGGAAAAGGCGGAAAGGCCCTCCTCGTCTACTGGAAAGATACCCGCAAAGACATGGGCTTGCTTGATATTCTTTCGGGAATAGCTCCGATTGCGATATTGGCATTCACCCAGAATCCGAGCTTCTGTTCTGCCCATCCTACCAACGGCAGCAGGCCTTCCTGCCGAAACAAGCTCATTTAGAAGCTGGCTAGCCCTATCGGCCGAAAGGATTTGCCGGAAAAGGTGGGGATAGCGTCGCCGCTCGAGTGAGGCCATCAAGGCATCCCTTTTGTGGGCAGCCCTGCGCTTTAAATCCTTCAAAGAAAACATTTGATCCAGACGAAAACATTTCGAAGCTTAAATTGGATTCTATCACAACCAATCAACGAAAACGATGGAACGCCTTCAAAACAGTGAATTAGTGAGCCAAATAGAGATAGGCAACCAAATAGACAAAAGACAGGACAGCAGAAAGGCCAAGGAAGACACGACTCAGATGACTTCTCGTCATGCTTAAGCAGCCAAGCAAAGCCAAACTCGCCAAATCAACCCACACCCGCGTGTAATCCGGAAAACGGGCCAGGATCTGGGTGCTAGTGCACAGGGCTGGCAGCACATAAAGCGCCGCCGTGAAACGCAGCCAACGGTTCAGGCCAGGCCGCAAAGCAACCACAATCAATAGGGCCAAACTGAGCAGCCAGAGGCCGAAACAGAGGCTGTCAAACAACTGTTCAGCCCTACCCATCGGCCCTCCAGCCAGGGAGGCGAGCCCCAGCAACTGGAGAGCCTTGGTGGCGATCCCAACGCCGGGCCAGGTGAAATGGAGGCCCACCAGCAAGCCATCGGCCGTGGCTGGGAAGCGGGCTTTGAGGCTGGCGGTCCAGGCCAGCAGGGGGAGGGGCACCAGGGCTAAGGGGAGCAGCCAGCGCCAGCGGCGCTCCCTCAAACTGGTAAGGCCAGACGACGCCCAGGCCAGCAGGCCCATTTCGCGGCTGAGCAGGGCGGCCGTCAGGCTGGTGACCAAGGCGCCAGGACGCTGGGCGCGGAAGGCCACCGCCGAGGCCAGGAGGAGTGTGGTCGCGAGCAGGTCGGCGGTGTCAAGGCTGAGGGTGACCCAGTAGCTCGGCAAGGCCAACACCGCCAGGCCCCACTGGGGGGAGCGCTGCTCCAACTGGGCCCAGCCGGCCACCAGGGCCCCGCAGCAGCCGATCAGGGCGACATTGATCAGGCCCAGGCTCCAAGGAATCAGGGCCGGCTGGCCCAAGCCCGCCAGCCAGGCCAGCAGGGGATAGAGCAGGCGTTTGCCCCGGTAGATCGGGTTATCGAGGGCGGCGCTGGTGCCGGGCAGCTGCTGGAGGGGATCGAGGGCCAGGCTGAGGAATTGCTGGCCGTCGTTGCCGCGCTTGCCCTCCAGGATCACCAGATCGGCGCCCTGGAGCCGGGGGGAGAGGAGCAGCTGGTCGCCGATGCGGGCCAGGCCGGTGGGGTTGCCGCCGTACTTGCCAAACACCACCAGGGCCCAAACCAGCAGGGCAATCAAGCCGGTGAGCAGGCCGACGGCCCGGGGCTGGATTGCCCCCGAACCTCCCTGGAGCAAGGCTTTAACCGCCTGCTTGAACACCGGCCAGGACGGCCAACCAGGTAACGCAAAGCCAGCACCCCAAAGCTGGCGCAACCAGCGGTTTTCGTGCCACCAAGGGCTCTGGGGCGCGAGGGGCTGGGAGGGCCTGGCCTGAACGACCTCCTCAAACAACTTCTGCCAACCAGCCAGCACCGCCTCCGATGCGTAGCTGCGTTGGACATGGGCCTCCCCCTGGGTGCCGAGTTGCCAAGCCCGCTGGGGATCGGTGAGCAGTTCGACGCAACAGCGGGCCAGCTCCTGGTCATTGCTCGCCAGCAGACCGGCAATCCCTTCGGGCACGGTGCTAATCAGGGCATGGCGGCGGGCGGTGACCACCGGAATGCAACAGGCATTGAATTCAGCGGCACTGAGGCAGAAGGTTTCATCCACTCCGCTGGGATTGACCACCCCCACCGCCACCTGGGCCAGGGCGTCATAGCGCTCAAGGCCCTGGCTGCCCTCAAACACCACCCGATCGCTGTGGCGACCGCGCCGCAGGATCTGGCGGCAATGCAGCTCGTAGGGGGTGAGGGTTTCTATCGAACTGACAGAGCTTGCTTGGGCGGCATCGCCTCCGCCGTAGAGGTTGGCCCCGCCAAAGACGCGCAGCCTGGCCCCTGGGCAGCGCTCGGCGATCCACTCCCACTGGCTGGCCAGCCGATCAAACCCCTTGAAGGGGGTGATCGCTCCCACATAGGCAAGATCGGTTGCCTGGGCGGCCTGCTGCGGCGACCGGGGGCCGCCCCGACCAGGGGGCACGGCCACTAAATAGGGAATCACCACGGCCTGGCGGGCCAGGCGGCTGTGGCGGAAGTAATCCAACTGGGGACCACTGAGCAGCACCCAGCGGCGCAAAGCCTTGAGGGCTTCATAGCGGCCCTGCTGATGGCAACCGAGGTTGCTCAACCAGGCCACCAAAGGAATGGGGGAATGCTCCAGGGCTGGCCAGTCAGCCTCGGTGGCAAAGCCTGGACGGAAGATCAGGAGCTCCGCTCCGGCTTCAGTCGCCGCCTTGATGGCCTCTGCCAAAGTTGGCACCACCGTGATGGCATCACCATCAACCCCGGCAATGGCCTGGGGAACAGTCAGCAGCAGCTGGAGATCAAGCCCGGCGGACAGCAGCAGTTCGGCCAGGACCAGGAACTCATACTCCGTGCCGCCGATGCCGGGGTTCCCGAGGCTGGGCCGGGGCAGGGCACCGAGGGCGATAAAGCGGCGATTGTCGAGGAAGATGGCAATGCGCATGCCCCCAGAATGGCAGTCGCGGTTCAGGGACCTTGGGGCAGCCATTGGAGCGATCGTGGCGGGGCCCCCTGGGGCGATCCGGATCAGGCCTGATCGGCTTTGCCCTGGGCCTGGCCCTGCTGCTCTGGCTGCCGATCGGCCTGCTGGGGGTGCCGATAGACACCCCCGATGGCTTGATCCACCTGGGCTGGGCGGCCGCCTGGGCCCAACAGATTCGGGGCGGCTGGCTATGGCCGCTCTGGAGTGACCTGAACTGGGCCGGGGCCGGTAGTGCCGCGCTCCAGCTCTATCCGCCCCTGTTTCGGCTGATGGCCGGGATCCCAATCGCCCTTGGGATCCCACCGGCTCGGGCCCTGGAGTTAGCCCTACTCCTGCTATTACTCCTGAACAACCTGGGCGCTGCCTGTCTGGCTCGGCTTTGGCTAAGGCCGGGGCGCTGGCAGTGGGCACTGGTTACCCTGGCGGCCCTGAACCCCTACCTGTTCGTCAACGTTTACATCCGAGGGGCCTGGCCCGAGGCTATGGGCCAACTGCTGCTCTGGTGGCTGGCCCTGGGCTGGCTGGGACTGGAACGCCAGCGGCGTTGGGGGCTGGCGATCGGGAGCCTGGCCTTGGCTGGCATCGTGCTGAGCAATTGGAACAGTGCCCAATTGAGCCTGTTGTCCTGGGCTCTGGGGCTGGCTGTGCTGATTAGGCCAAGGCCGGATTGGGCGGCCATCCGCCGTTGGTGCCAGGTGCCCGTGATCGCCGTGGCCATCACGGCTCCGTTCTGGTGGCCTGCTCTTGCAGCGATGAATCAGGTGCGGCCGCCGATCCCGAATTACCTTTACAAAAACGAATTCTTATTTGCGTACCATCCCGGCCAAATTTCGATCGCGGACATCCTCTGGATCCAGGCCGCCACAGTCCTGGTGCTGCTGCTGGTGCGTTGGTTGGGTTGGGGATGGCGAGGCCTGGCTTGGGCTGCACCTATTGATGCCAGCAAGGGAATAGCCAAAAGCGTTTCTGCTGAAAGCAAGCAGCAAGAAGCCGTACCGTTGGCTCGCTGGGGCTTACTGCTGGCCTGCTGCGGGATCTTGATGATGCTGCCAATCAGCGAGCCGATTTATCAACTGTTGCTGCCCCTGCGGCGGATCCAATTCCCCTGGCGTTGGCTAGGGCCCACCTGGTTCGGGGCCCTGCTCTGGCTGAGCTCTCCAGGCGTCCTAGCCCACGCCCCAAACCCATCCCGTTCCGCCCTGCGCCGCGGGGCCTGGTTGGGAGCGATCACCCTGGCTGCTGTGCTTTGGGTGGACTCGCTCAGCCGTTTTCGGGACAACATCCTGGGCCACCACCCCTCCGAGCTGGAGCGACGCTCGCTCAACCGCCTACTGGCCTGTGATCCGCTGGTGCCTTGTCCAGACGGCCTGGCCGCCTTACCACCCACGGGCGAATTGTCGAAACGGTTTGTGGCCCTGGGCGATGGCCGGATCGCCCTCACAGGGGTGCCCGACTACTCGCCGGCGGGGATTCCGGAACGCTCCTGGGTGCATCGCATGCAGACCTTCTGGGTGCCGGCCTGGCCGCAGCAAACCTGGGCGGCCTTCCTGGGGGAGGGACCCGCTGTTGAATGGGGGCAAGGTTCAGCTCAGCTACTTGAACACGGGCCTACCGATCGACTGATTCGGGTGAAGGCTCCGACCGCAGGGCGGTTGCGGGTGATGCAATGGGCCTATCCGGCCTGGACTGTGCAGAAGAGACGGGTTGGGGGAATCAGCTGGGAAACCCCCCTGCCGTTTTCTGGGCCCAACCAGGCTCGAGATCAAGATGGCTGGATCTCCGTGCCACTGGATGCGGGCACTTGGGAGGTGGCGCTCACCTATGGATCTAGGCGCTGAACTGCCGAAATGGTCCGTGGGCGGCGATCTTCTTCAAGCTCGAGAGTTAGGGGGGCAAGCATCAGCGATTAGGCCGATTCGCCGTATTCGCGGATCAGGGCGATCATGTCTGCGAGTCGCTGGCGGGTGGACGGTCCTGGATTGAGTTGGAAGTCGAGCTGGGCCAGAGTGCAGCGATCTTGGCGTCGAGCTCGTCGAGCCGCGCGTCG